>PWEO01000222.1 GCA_003553525.1 Clostridiaceae bacterium | reverse complement strand
TGGTAATGCCCGGAGACAACGTAACCATGGACATCGAGCTCATCAGCCCAATCGCAATGGAAGAAGGACTGCGATTTGCGATTCGAGAAGGTGGACGTACGGTAGGAGCCGGAGTAGTAGCTCAAATCATCGAGTAGATTTCAATTTAAGAAATAGGACAGATTTTTATAACTAGTTGTTATCACAGAATTTAGAAGAGGGGGCAACCCTTCTTCTAAATTTCTTTTTTTAAAAAGATGGAAATAAACCTTGAAATTCTCGCCGGAATGGTATAAAATATACTAGTGTGCAAAATGGCGATGAAGCGAAAGGTTGCCTAAGAAGTTTGGGAAATTTTCGTGGAGCATGTCAGATCTATGAATCGGGCGACAAGGGATCGAAAACGAAAAAAAGGTGTGACACACCAGGAGGCGTTTTCCGACAACCCGGTCGTACGTAAAAACAAAAACGTGCGATAAAGGAGGGAAATTGAATGGCAGAAAAGAAAAAAAGTCAAAAGATCAGAATTCGATTAAAGGCTTATGATCACAAGTCTTTAGATCAGTCCGCAAGTAAAATTGTTGAAACTGCAAAAAGAAGTGGTGCAGAGGTATCGGGACCAATTCCGCTACCGACGAGAAAAGAAATCATCACCATTATTCGAGCGGTACACAAGTACAAGGATTCAAGAGAGCAATTTGAAATGCGAACTCACAAAAGATTGATTGATATCCTTGAACCATCACAAAAGACAGTGGATTCTTTAATGAGACTGGATCTACCGGCTGGCGTGGACATTGAAATTAAGTTGTAAGAGCAGTAAAACTAAGATATAGAAGCCCTATTTCTTAGGATGATTATACGAAACTGTATAATCCGCTGTAAGATTATTAGGAGGTGTACATTGATGAAATTTGTATTAGGAAGAAAAGTAGGCATGACTCAGGTGTTCAGTGAAACAGGCGAAGTTACTCCGGTTACCGTAATTGAAATCGGTAAAAATGAAGTAGCACAAATTAAAACCACTGAAAAAGAAGGTTATGAAGCAGTACAGATTGGTTTTGATGAAAAGAAGGAACACCGTACGGTGAAGCCGGAAAAAGGTCACTTTGACAAAGCGGGAATCACCCCGAAGAAATTCTTACGAGAATTCCGTGTGGAAAAAAGCGAAGAGTTTTCCCTGGGTCAAGAAATCAAGGCTACCGTATTTGAAGCCGGTGACAAGGTGGATATTATCGGAACTTCCAAAGGTAAAGGTTTCCAAGGAAACATCAAGCGACACAATCAATCAAGAGGTCCGGAAACTCACGGTTCCAGATATCACAGAAGACCGGGTTCCATGGGAGCGTCAGCTGACCCAGCACGGGTTTTCAAAGGGAAGAACTTACCGGGACAAATGGGTAACGAAAGAGTAACCGTGCGAAATCTTGAAATTGTGAAAGTACTGGAAGATAAAAATGTAATCCTAATTAAGGGTGCCGTACCGGGACCGAAAAAAGGGTTAATCACAATAAAAGAAACGATAAAGCAAAGTAAATAAGGCTTATCGCAGAGAGGAGGATAACAATGCCGAAGGCAGCAGTTTATAATGTATCAGGAGAGCAAGTAAGTGAAATGGAATTAAAGGATAGTGTATTCGGAGTTGAGATTAATGAACACGCGATGCACCAAGTGGTAAAAAATCAATTAGCGAATAAGCGTCAAGGTACTAAATCCACTTTAACCCGTTCAGAGGTTCGAGGTGGAGGAAGAAAACCTTGGAGACAAAAAGGTACCGGACGAGCAAGACACGGAACGATTCGATCTCCCCTATGGGTAGGCGGAGGCGTAACCTTCGCACCGAAGAGCAGAGATTATAGCTACACGTTACCGAAAAAGTTGAAAAGAGTTGCCATGAAATCCGCTTTATCTTCCAAGGTAGCAAACGAGGAAATTAAAGTGTTGGAAGAACTGAAACTTGACGGACCAAAAACAAAAGAGATGGCAAACATCTTAAAGAGTTTAGAAGTAGGGAAAAAAGCCCTAATCGTAATTACTGATAATGACGAAGCGATTGTAAGATCTGCGAAAAACATTCCGGGAGTACAAACAATCTCTGTAAATACTCTTAATGTATACGATATCTTAAAATATGATCACTTCATCATTACTAAAGACGCGGTTGAAAGGGTCGAGGAGGTGTACGCATAATGAGAAATCCACACGATATCATTATCAAGCCCTTAGTAACGGAACAAAGTATGGACGGAATGGCTGAGAGAAAGTACTCGTTTAAGGTAGATCGAAACGCCAACAAAACGGAAATCAAAAAAGCCATCGAGAAAATTTTCGATGTAAAGGTTGAAAAGACCAATACACTGAATATGACCGGAAAAGTTAAGCGAATGGGAAAAAATGAAGGAAAACGAGCAGACTGGAAAAAAGCAATCATTACATTATCCGAAGATAGCAAAGAGATCGAGTTCTTCGAAGGAATGTAAGGAATTTGAATCATAAAGGAGGGAAACGCAATGGCAGTAAGAAAGTTTAAACCCACAAGTCCGGCCAGAAGACAAATGACGGTATCGGACTTTAAGGAGATTTCTAAGGTAGCACCGGAAAGATCATTACTTGCTCCCCTTAAGAAATCCGGAGGACGAAATGTACACGGCAAAATCACCACAAGACACATTGGTGGAGGCGCCAAAAGAAAATATCGAATCATCGATTTTAAAAGAAGTAAAGATGGAATCCCTGCAAAGGTTGCAACCATTGAATATGATCCGAACAGATCCGCAAATATTGCATTGCTTCACTATGTAGATGGTGAGAAGCGATACATCCTGGCTCCTAAAAACTTGTTTGTAGGAGATATGGTAGAATCAGGAGAAGGTTCCGATATTAAAGCAGGGAATGCGTTAAAGTTAAAAGATATGCCTGCCGGTACCGTAATCCATAATATTGAGCTGAAGGCTGGAAAAGGTGGACAAATGGTACGTTCCGCAGGGAACTATGCACAGCTTATGGCAAAGGAAGGGAAATATGCAACAATCAAATTACCTTCCGGAGAAATGAGAAGAGTAAGCCTGGAATGTCGAGCCACCGTGGGACAGGTAGGAAATGTTGAACATGAAAACATTACTATCGGTAAAGCGGGAAGAAATCGACACAAGGGAATTCGACCCACAGTACGTGGTTCCGTAATGAATCCAAATGATCACCCACACGGTGGTGGTGAAGGTAGAGCCCCAATCGGTATGCCATCTCCAGTAACACCATGGGGTAAACCAACCCTAGGTTACAAAACCCGTAAAAAGAACAAAGCATCAAGCAAAATGATTATTTCACGAAAGAAAAAGAAATAATAGCCATTAAAAAGTATATTCGTTTCTGGAAGGAGGCAAAATTAATGAGTCGTTCTGTGAAAAAAGGACCTTTTATTCACAAAAGGTTATTAAAGAAAATTGAAGAAATGAACAAAGCCGATGAGAAAAAAGTAATCAAAGTTTGGTCTCGGTCTTCCACGATCTTCCCGCAAATGATCGGACATACCATAGCAGTACATGACGGAAGAAAGCATGTGCCGGTATACATTACTGAGGATATGGTGGGGCATAAATTAGGTGAGTTTGCACCGACAAGAACTTATCGAGGACATGCCAATACGGAAAAAACAAGCAGAGTAAAATAATCGAATAGATAATTGAAAGGAGGTTGTCTACGTGGAAGCAAAGGCAATAGTAAAGTTTGTAAGAATATCTCCTAGAAAAGCTCAACAGGTAATCGATTTAATCAGAGGAAAGCAAGTAGACGAGGCATTGGCAATTTTAAAGCATGCCCCGAGAAAATCAGCACCGATTGTTGAAAAACTAGTAAACTCCGCAATCGCAAATGCTGAAAATAATCATGAGATGTCTAGAGAAAATCTTGTGGTCTCTGAAATTTTCGCGAATCAAGGACCGACCATAAAAAGATTCAAACCGAGAGCAATGGGACGTGCAACAATGATTAGAAAAAGAACCAGTCATATAGGAGTAACGTTAAAAGAAATTTAGTATTAAGGAGGGACAAGAATGGGTCAAAAAGTAAACCCCCATGGTTTAAGAGTAGGTATTATTAAAGATTGGGATACGAAATGGTATGCCAACAAGAAAAACTTTTCTACGTACCTGGTTGAAGACCATAAGATAAGAAAATTTGTTAAAAAAGAACTTTTTATATCAGGAATTGCTAAAATCGGAATCGAACGAGCAGCTAACAACCGAGTAAAGGTGAATGTTCACACATCCAAGCCAGGAATGGTAATCGGTAAAGGCGGAACAGGGGTGGAGAAACTTCGAAAAGATATTGAAAAGCTTACAAACAAAAGTGTAGCTGTCAATGTTGTAGAAGTAAAACTTCCCGAAAAGAATGCTCAATTAATGGCAGAAAACATAGCTTTTTCACTGGAGAGAAGAGTTTCCTTTAGAAGAGCGATGAAGCAAGCCATGCAGCGAGCAATGCGTTCTGGAGCCAAAGGTGTTCGAGTGGCCACTGCAGGAAGACTTGGTGGAGCGGACATGGCAAGAACCGAAGGTTATAGCGAAGGAAATGTACCTCTACACACCCTAAGAGCAGATATTGATTATGGATTTGCTGAAGCGGATACTACTTATGGTAAACTTGGCGTAAAGGTATGGGTATACAATGGAGAAATTTTACCTGAGAAGAAGCAACAACCAAAAAAAGAAGAAAAAGCGATCTAATATAGATAGATTCGGTTTAGTAGGAAGGAGGAAAAGCGCATGTTAATGCCAAAAAGAGTAAAACGTCGACGAGTATTCAGAGGAAGAATGAAAGGCGAGGCAAACCGTGGAAATAAAATTTCTTACGGAGAGTACGGAATCATGGCACTGGAACCGGCTTGGATTACATCAAATCAAATTGAGTCCGCCCGTATCGCAATGACGCGATCAATCAAAAGAGGTGGTAAGGTTTGGATTAAAGTATTCCCACATAAGTCAGTAACCAAAAAGCCTGCCGAAACTCGAATGGGTGCCGGTAAAGGAGCTCCCGATCATTGGGTAGCCGTAGTAAAGCCTGGAAGAATCATGTTTGAAATAGCAGGAGTATCGGAAGAAAAAGCAAGAGAGGCAATGAGGCTTGCTATGCATAAATTGCCAATAAAAACAAAGTTTGTTATGCGTGACGAACAAGAAGGTAGGGGTGGTGAAGCTAATGAAAGCTAAAGAGATTCGAGAGATGAATCAAACGGAATTAAACAAACAACTATCAGATCTTAAAAGCGAGCTTTTCAATCTGCGTTTTCAATTAGCAACAGGCCAGCTTGAGAACCCTTTAAGGATTCGAAGTGTAAGAAAAGACATTGCGAGAATTAAAACAGTAATGAGGGAACAAGAGTTAGGAATGAAAAGAGCGTAAACTAAGGTTTTAGTGGAAGGAGGCTAACACATGGAAAGAAATAATCGAAAGACCCGTGAAGGTCGAGTAGTTAGTGATAAGATGGATAAAACCGGTGTAATTGAAATAGAAAGTCGTGTAAGCGATAAACTCTATGGGAAATCGGTTAAACGAACGACGAAGTTAAAGTTTCATGATGAAAACAACGAATGTGGTACCGGTGACTTAGTAAGAGTCATGGAAACAAGACCGTTGTCAAAGGATAAGCGATGGAGACTTGAAACCATCATCGAAAAAGCGAAATAATAGGAAAATGCGAAGGGAGGTATTAACATGATTCAACAAGAATCACGCCTTAAAGTTGCAGATAATTCAGGAGCAAAAGAATTACTTTGCATTAAAGTACTTGGTGGAACAAAGCGAAAGTATGCAGGAGTAGGAGACGAAATCGTTTGTTCCGTTAAAAGTGCAACACCCGGTGGTGTTGTGAAAAAAGGTGAAGTAGTTAGAGCGGTTGTGGTAAGAACCGTAAAGCCAGTGAAAAGAAATGATGGAACCTATATTAAGTTTGATCAAAATGCCGGAGTAATTATTAAAGAAGACAAATCTCCAGCGGGAACAAGAATTTTTGGACCGGTGACAAGAGAACTTAGAGATAAGAACTTTATGAGAATTGTTTCACTTGCTCCAGAGGTACTATAACTAAGGAGGTGCGAAGGATGCATATTAAAAAAGGTGATACCGTAGTAGTAATTGCAGGGAAAGATAAAGATAAAAAAGGCAAAGTCCTTGAAGTTTTCCCGAAAAACGAGCGGGTATTGGTTGAAGGAATTAACATGATGAAAAAACATCAAAAACCTACCCAGCAAATGCAACAAGGTGGAATCATTACTCAAGAAGGCCCGATTCACGTTTCAAATGTCATGGTATTTGACAAGAAAGCGGATCAAGGGGTTCGAGTTGGATATAAAGTAGAAAATGGTAAAAAAATCAGAGTCAGCAAAAAAACTGGTGAAGTTTTAGACTAAATCAATAAAAGAGAGGAGGTACGTCTCTAATGGCCAGACTAAAAGAAATGTATAAAAATGACGTTGCTCCAGCAATGATGGAGAAATTTAACTATAAGAGTGTAATGGAAATTCCAAAGGTTGATAAGATCATCATCAATATGGGAGTGGGCGACGCCCGGGATAACGTTAAAAATTTGGAGATTGCGGTTGAAGAAATGGCAACGATTGCCGGTCAAAAGCCGATCATCACCAAAGCGAAAAGATCTGTCTCTAACTTTAAGGTAAGAGAAGGAATGCCGGTAGGTGCGAAAGTGACGTTAAGAGGCAATACAATGTACGAATTTATGGACCGTCTATTCAATATTGCTCTACCGCGGGTACGGGATTTCAGAGGAGTAAGCACAAAATCCTTTGACGGTCGTGGAAACTATGCCTTAGGTGTAAAAGAGCAGTTGATTTTTCCGGAGATCGAATATGATAAAATCGACAAGGTACGGGGAATGGACATCATATTTGTAACCACTGCTAACAGTGACGAAGAAAGTAGAGAGCTACTAAGACTTATGGGACTAGCGTTCGCTAAGTAAGAAGGAGGGATATTTGTGGCGAAAACATCTATGAAAGTTAAGCAACAACGAAAACAAAAGTATAAAACCCAAGAATATAGCCGATGCAAGCTTTGTGGACGACCACACGGTTATTTAAGAAAGTTCGGCATCTGCCGTATTTGCTTTAGAGAATTAGCGTATAAAGGACAAATTCCAGGAGTAAGAAAAGCCAGCTGGTAGTAACAGGAAGGAGGCAAGTTCAATGATAATGACTGATCCAATTGCGGATATGTTAACCCGTGTTAGAAATGCAAGCTCTGTAAAGCACGAAAGTGTAGAGGTGCCTGCATCCAATATGAAAAAAGAAATTGCAAACATTCTTCTAGAAGAAGGATTTGTTAAAGGATTTGACGTGATCGAAGATGGTAAACAAGGGATCATTCGAATTCAACTTAAATACGGCGAGAACAACGAAAAAATCATCACGGGAATTAAAAGAATTTCAAAGCCCGGATTAAGAGTTTATGCAAACAGAGATGATATTCCACGAGTTCTTGGTGGACTGGGAATCGCAATCATTTCCACATCAAAAGGTGTTGTAACGGACAAAGTAGCAAAGCGAAACGGAGTAGGCGGCGAAGTAATAGCTTACGTTTGGTAATCATGTTAGAATTAAGGGAGGTGTAAGGATGTCTAGAATCGGTATTAGACCTATCGAAATTAAAGAAGGCATTGAAATATCAATTGACAATAAAAATGTAGTGACGGTAAAGGGCCCGAAGGGTACTTTGTCAGAAGCTATTCCTCAGGATATCAAGGTAGCTCAAGAAGAAAACTTACTTGTAGTATCTCGACCTACGGAAAACAAAAAACATAAATCACTGCACGGTCTTTCCAGAACGTTAATCAATAACATGGTGGAAGGTGTAACCAATGGTTTTGAGAAAAAGTTGGAACTAAACGGTGTAGGGTATAGAGCAAACTTACAAGGTAAAAAATTAGTATTAAACTTAGGATTCTCTCACCCGATCGAAATGGATCAACCGGAAGGAATCGAAGTGGAAGTGCCATCACAAACACAAATCACTGTAAAGGGAGCCAACAAGCAGCAAGTTGGAAACTTTGCCGCAAAGGTGCGAGAACTTAGAAAACCTGAACCTTACAAAGGTAAAGGAATCAAATACGTAGATGAGTACATCAGACGTAAAGAAGGTAAAACTGCTAAGTAGGAAAGGAGTGAGATCAGATGATTATTAAAGCCAGTAAAAATTCGACAAGAAGAAAGCGTCATCAACGAGTTCGAAACAAAGTCGCCGGTACTACTGAAAGACCGCGACTGAATGTTTATAGAAGCACCAAGCATATGTATGCGCAAATCATTGATGATATGTCCGGAAGAACTTTAGCTGCGGCCTCAACATTAGATGCTGACGTAAAAGCCGATCTTTCATCAACCAGCAACAAAGAAGCGGCGAAAAAAGTCGGACAAGTTGTTGCCAAGCGTGCAAAAGAAAATGGAATCGAAGAAGTAACCTTTGATCGAGGTGGATACATCTATCACGGTCGTGTTCAAAATCTTGCTGAAGGAGCAAGAGAGGGCGGACTGAAATTTTAAGAAAAAGGAGGTAAATTAATGCCACATGATAAAAGAATTGATGCAAGTCAACTGGATATAAAAGAGCAAGTTGTTGATATAAGAAGGGTAACCAAAGTAGTAAAGGGTGGACGGAACTTTCGTTTTGCAACCCTGGTAATTGTCGGTGACGAGAACGGACATGTAGGAGTGGGTACGGGAAAAGCAATGGAGATTCCCGATGCAATCCGAAAAGGTATTGAAGATGCCAAGAAAAACTTGATCGAAGTACCCATGGTTGGTACCAGTGTACCTCACCAGGTAAACGGACGATTTGGTGCAGGAAATGTATTAATCATGCCTGCTGTGGAAGGTACCGGAATCATCGCCGGAGGTCCTGTTCGAGCGATCTTAGAGCTTGCAGGGTTCCAAGACGTACGAGCCAAGTCACTAGGTACAAACAACTCAAGAAACATGGTAAACGCTACAATGGACGGCCTTCGACAAATGAAAAGAGCCGAAGATGTAGCTAAACTAAGAGGAAAGACTACGGAAGAACTCTTAGGTTAGGAGGGATATGAAATGGCGAATAAACTAAACATTACACTTAAAAAAAGTTTGATCGGATCGCTTCCAAAGCAAAGAAAGACCATGGAAGCCTTAGGACTTAGAAAAATCAACCAAACGGTAGAACAACCGGATAACGGTTCCACTCGTGGAATGATTAACTTAGTTAATCATCTTGTAGAAGTGAAAGAAGCTTAAATAGGGAGGTGCAAAAATGAAGTTACACGAATTAAAACCTGCTGCAGGATCAACAAAGAAGAGAAAAAGAGTCGGTAGAGGAGAATCCAGTGGACTTGGTAAGACCTCGGGACGAGGTGCCAACGGACAAAACGCCAGAAGTGGTGGAGGAACCCGACCGGGTTTTGAAGGTGGACAGATGCCTTTGATTCGAAGAATTCCGAAACGAGGATTCAATAATATCTTCAAAGTTGATTATAGTGTTGTTAAATTAGAAGATTTAAATAGATTCGAAGATGGAGCTGAAGTAACCCCGGAGCTGCTTAAAGAAGCACGACTAGTTAGAAAGCTTGAAAAGGGTGGAGTAAAGATATTAGGCAATGGAAGTATCGACAGAAAACTTACAGTTAAAGCCCATAAATTTACTCAGTCAGCTACAGCAAAGATTGAAGCTGCCGGAGGAAAGGCAGAGGTGATATAAAATGTTGGAAACCTTAAGAAACGCCTGGAAGATCCCGGACTTAAGAAGCAAAATGACTTTTACCTTCTTAATGCTGGTAATCTTCCGGTTCGGCGCCGTAATACCGGTGCCGGGAATTAATCTTGATGTGATACGAAGTGTAGTGGATGATGGTGGAATACTCTCCATGTTTGATATGTTCTCCGGAGGTGCCTTTGGAAACATGACCATATTCGCCCTGGGAATTATGCCATACATTACCGCATCGATTATCATGAATCTTCTTACCATTGCAATCCCAAGTCTTGAGCAATTAGCGAAAGAAGGGGAGGAAGGCAAGAAGAAAATGGCCCAATATACCCGTTACGGAACGGTAATCCTGGCCATTATTCAAGCAACCGGTATCACTGTAGGATTATTCAGAGGTGCTGTTCTTGATCAAACGGCTTTTAGTTTTATCACTGTAATTATTACACTAACCGCAGGAACTGCATTTTTAATGTGGTTGGGGGAACAAATTACAGAAAATGGAATCGGAAATGGAATCTCCCTGATTATCTTCGCAGGGATCATATCCGGTATTCCCGGTGGAATCGGCAATACCTTCGCATTATTACAACAAGGGGAGATTTCCATCATTGCAGTAATTGCTTTTGCTATTATTGCCGTGGTCATCGTAGCCGGTGTCGTATATATTACCGAAGGAAAAAGAAAGATTCCTGTACAATATGCGAAAAGAGTGGTTGGTCGAAAAATGTATGGTGGGCAAAGCTCTCACATTCCATTGAAAGTAAACCAGTCGGGAGTAATCCCGGTAATCTTTGCTATGAGTTTACTGGCTTTTCCTCAAACCTTAATGCTGGTCTTTGGACAAGACAGTGCCCTGGGAAGATTTACCACTACCTGGTTATCGCCTGCGACCACCCAGGGAGCGATTGTATACACGATCATGAGTACAATTCTGATTGTATTTTTCACCTACTTCTATACCGCAGTAACCTTTAATCCGGTGGAAGTTGCGAACAACATGAAAAAACAAGGTGGTTTTATTCCCGGAATTCGACCGGGCAAGTCTACCGTTGAATACTTAAATAAAGTGCTGAATCGAATTACCCTTGCGGGTGGACTGTTTTTAGCCTTAATTGCAGCACTGCCCATCGTAATTTCTGCAGTATTTAATCTGCCGATCGCCTTTGGCGGGACCGCGCTTTTGATTGTGGTAGGGGTTTCCTTGGAAACCGTGAAGCAAATCGAAGCACAAATGCTGATGAGACATTATCAAGGATTTTTAAAGTAAGATTCAGACACATGGAGGAAGCTCTCCATGATTAAATTGAGCTGGGAGATGATAAAGTGAGGCTAATATTACTTGGACCGCCGGGAGCGGGAAAAGGAACACAAGCTGTATCAATATCTGAAAAGTATAAGATCCCTCATATTTCCACCGGAGATATTTTCCGCTACAACATTAAAATGCAGACGGAGTTGGGCAAAAAAGCCAAAGGATATATGGATCAAGGTTTATTGGTTCCCGACGAAGTTGTGGTTGAGATCGTGGAAGATCGGCTGAAAAATCAGGACTGTAAAGCCGGATTTTTACTGGATGGTTTTCCGCGAACCGTAAATCAGGCAAAAGCACTGGAGGCCGTGTTAAGCAAGATGAATACCGGCTTGGATAAAGTGGTGAATATTGAAGTGGATAAAGACATCTTAGTTCAGCGAGCAGTTGGTCGACGAATTTGCAAGAACTGCGGAGCTACCTATCACGTGGAATTCAATCCGCCGGAAAAATCCGGGATCTGTGATAAATGTTCAGGTGAACTATACCAACGGGACGATGATAATGAGAAAACCGTGGGCAAGCGAATTGAAGTTTACGTCGAAGAAACTAAACCCTTAATTGATTTTTATCGAGAAAAAAACAAATTGGTAACCATCGATGGTAAAAATGATATAAACATCGTATTTGATGAAATTATTGAGGCCTTAGAGGGTAATAGTTTATGATTTCTATCAAATCCGAACGGGAAATTCAATTGATGAAAGAAGCCGGAAGAATCGTCGCAGAAACCCACGCACTTTTGGAAAAAAACATTAAGCCGGGAATTACGACGAAGGAACTGGATGCAATTGCTGAGAATCATATCCGAAAGCAAGGAGCAATACCGGCTTTCAAAGGTTATGGCGGTTTCCCCGCAAGCATATGTGCTTCGATTAATCATGAGGTGGTACACGGAATACCTGGAAATAAAACCCTTCAAGAAGCAGACATTATCAGTATTGACATTGGAACCATCAAAGATGAGTACTATGGAGACGCAGCTCGAACTTATCCTGTAGGCAATATAGACGCTGATGCTCAAAAACTAATCGATGTTACCCGGGAGAGTTTTTATGAAGGGTTGAAATTCATGAGAGAAGGATATCGATTATCGGATATCTCTCATGCCATTCAATCTTACGTAGAAAGTCACGGTTTTTCTATCGTTCGGGACTATACGGGGCATGGAATCGGAAAAGCGATGCATGAAGCGCCGCAAATCCCCAATTACGGACTGAAGGGTAGAGGCCCCAGACTGGAAGCAGGGATGGTACTTGCAGTAGAACCTATGGTGAACATGGGAACTTCAAAAGTGAAAGTCCTTCAAGACGGTTGGACCGTAGTAACTTTAGATGGAAAATATTCCGCTCATTATGAACACACGGTAGCAATTACAAAGGGCGAACCGGAAATACTGACCGCTCTGTAAAAAATGAGGTGAAGCAGTGGAAGATCCAAATGTTAAAGTAGGTCAAATTGTTAAGTCGATTCAAGGAAGAGACAAGGGCAGAAATTTTGTAGTTATTGGAGAGTTTGACAAAGACCATATATTGATAGTCGATGGGAAACTCCGAAAAGTCTCGAAACCGAAGAAGAAAAAATTAAAGCATATTGCTAAATATAATGTGATCTCTGAAGAAATTCGGGAATCGATTATGAGCGGCCGAAGATTAAACAATGCTTTTATTCGAAAAGAGTTGGAACGATTAGGAATGAAACAATAGCCTAAGAATGGAGGTTTGATCTGTTAATGTCAAAACAAGATGTTATAGAGGTTGAAGGTGTTGTAAATGAAGCATTACCCAATGCGATGTTTAAAGTGGAACTGGAGAACGGACATGAGGTACTTGCACATCTGTCGGGTAAACTAAGAATGCATTATATCAAAATATTACCAGGAGATAAGGTGACCATAGAACTTTCTCCCTATGATTTAACTCGAGGCAGAATAACTTGGCGAAAGAAGTAGTAAGGAGGGATTGATATGAAGGTACGAGCATCAGTAAAACCAATGTGCGAAAATTGTAAAGTGATTAAGAGAAAAGGAAAAGTCATGGTCATTTGTACAAACCCTAAGCACAAACAAAAACAAGGCTAATTTAGACTAGTAATTTTGAGTGTTTTATATTATAATAAAACATTGTAGTTGTTTCCTTTTAGGGGCGGCTGAGTCTTAAGGACTTCCTGAAGGGGTTACAATAAATGAATGCTAATTAATGATGGATAAGAGTATTAGGAGGTGTAACTGTAAATGGCTAGAATAGCAGGTGTAGATTTACCGAGAGATAAAAGAGTAGAAATCGCATTAACTTATATATACGGAATCGGAAGAAGCCTATCTAGAGAACTTTTACAAAATGCAGGAATCAATAATGACACAAGGGTAAAAGATTTAACAGAGCAAGAGGTTAACGCCCTAAGAAAGGCTATTGATGAAAGCTACCAGGTAGAAGGAGATCTTCGTCGTGAAAAAAGCTTAAATCTTAAAAGATTAAGAGAAATCCGATGCTACAGAGGACTTCGACATAGAGCCGGTTTACCGGTAAGAGGTCAAAACACAAAAAACAATGCACGAACACGGAAAGGTCCGAAGCGATTAGCGGGACGGAAAAAGTAAACCTAGGTAAGGAGGGAACAAAGAATGGCAAAGGCTACAAAAAAGCGAGTAACTCGTAAGAAAAAAGAGCGTAAAAATATTGAGCGAGGCCAGGCCCATATCCAATCCACATTTAACAACTCCATTATTAACTTAACGGATATGCAGGGAAATACCATCGCATGGTCAAGTTCAGGACAATTAGGATTTAAAGGATCAAGAAAATCCACTCCATTTGCAGCTCAAATGGCTGCAGAAGCTGCTTCAAAAGCTGCAATGGATCATGGACTGAAGAGCGTTGAAGTATTTGTAAACGGACCGGGATCCGGAAGAGAAGCAGCCATTAGAGCACTACAGGCAGCAGGATTAGAGGTTAATGCAATTAAAGATGTAACCCCGATTCCTCACAATGGTTGTCGACCACCCAAGAGAAGAAGAGTATAAGAAAGTAGATTAGGAGGTGTATTCAATATGGCTAGATATACAGGCCCAAGTTGTAGACTTTGTAGAAGAGAAGGCGAAAAACTATACTTAAAAGGTGACCGATGCTACACAGATAAATGTGCAGTGGGCAAACGAAACTTTGCACCGGGACAGCATGGTACAAGCCGAAAGAAATTGTCAAACTACGGATTACAACTACGGGAAAAGCAAAAGGCGAAAAGATTTTATGGTTTATTAGAATCACAATTCAGAAAGTATTTTGAAATGGCGGATCGAAGAAGTGGAATTACCGGTGAGAACTTACTTTCGATTCTGGAAAGCAGATTAGATAATACGGTTTTCAGAATGGGACTTGCGACTTCCAGAAAAGAAGCAAGACAATTAGTAACCCACGGACATTTTACAATAAACGGTAAAAAAGTTGACATTCCTTCATACTTAGTAAATGTTGGCGAAGTTATTGCGGTTAAAGAGAAGTCGAAGGCTTCGAATAAATTCAAAGCAATTGCTGAAGGATTTAAAGGCAGTGCACCACAATGGTTAACTGTAGATGCAGAAAAGTTAGAGGGGAAAGTAGTAGCACTACCTTCAAGAGATGACATAGATCTACCGATAGCAGAAAATCTAATTGTAGAGTTGTACTCCAAGTAGAATTTCTAATGATACAATTGCCCTCAGAAGGATTAAGACAAGAAAATAAGGGAGGGTTTCATTTATGATAGAAATGGAAAAGCCCAAGGTTGAACTGATTGAACAAAATGAAGACAATACCTATGGGAAATTTGTAGCAGAACCCCTGGAAAGAGGTTATGGGATTACACTTGGAAATGCATTAAGAAGAATTATGCTTTCGTCTCTTCCCGGTGCAGCTGTAACTTCGATTAAAATTGAGGGTATTCTCCACGAATTTTCCACGATCCCCGGTATGAAAGAAGATGTAACCGAAATCGTTCTAAACTTAAAAGAACTTTCGATTAAACTTCACACCGATGAACCAAAAACCATCCGTATTGAAAAAGAAGGAGAAGGCGTGATCACAGCAGGAGACATTATTGCAGACTCCGATGTTGAAATTCTTAACCCGGATATGCATATTGCGACCCTGGATCATGACTCGCGATTTTTTATGGAGATTACGGTTTCAAAGGGGAGAGGATATGTTCCTGCGGAAAACAACAAATCCGATGAATTGGCTATTGGTGTAATCCCCGTAGATTCTATTTTCCCTCCGGTTAAAAATGTAAGTTATTTTGTTGAAAATACTCGAGTTGGTCAGGTAACCGACTTTGATAAACTCATCATCGAAATGGATACCGACGGCAGTATCAACCCGGAAGAGGCCATTTCCTTAGCGGCTAAAGTAATGAATGAGCACTTGAATCTATTTATCTCTTTAACGAATCATACCGATGAAGTGGAAATCATGGTTCAAAAGGAAGAAGATGAGAAGGAAAAAGTGCTGGAGATGACCATCGAAGAAATGGATCTTTCAGTACGGTCTTACAATTGTCTTAAACGGGCAAATATAAATACTGTAGAAGAGCTTACCAATAAAACTGAAGAGGAAATGATGAAGGTACGGAATCTAGGGAAAAAATCCTTAGTAGAAGTACAAAAGAAGCTTGAAGATTTAGGTCTTGGACTAAGACCTAGCGACGAGTAGATCAGTAGCAAGGAGGGATAAACATGACTAATAGAAAATTAGGCCGTGACAGTGCCCATAGAAATTTAATGCTGAGAAATATGGCCACAGATCTTTTAAGACACGGAAGAATTGAAACAACCATTGCAAAAGCAAAAGAAGCCAGACGAGTTACGGAAAAGATGATCACACTCGGTAAACGAGATGACCTGCATGCAAAACGTCAAGCGTTAGCATATCTAACAGACGAAACTGTAGTAAAGCAGTTGTTTGATGAAATCGGACCCAAATACGCAGAAAGAAATGGTGGATACACACGGATTATGAAAAAAGGTCCAAGACGAGGCGATAACAGCGAGATGGCCATCATTGAATTAGTATAAATAAACCTTTGGGATTAAGTATGGACTTAATCCCTTTTTTTTATAAAGAATTACTCATAAATGAGAATACAATCATGGTAAAAAAACGTGATTTACGATATAATAAATTGGAAAGTTCATAGAAAAGAAGGGATTACTTATGGAGAAAATGATTAAAGTGCAAGGAGTAACATTTCTATATGAAAGTAACGATCAGGGCGATGTGGTTGAAGCTCTAAAGGATATTAACATAAACGTAGAAAAAGGCGAGTTTGTAACGATCATCGGGCATAATGGTTCAGGCAAGTCCACTTTAGCCAAGCATATCAATGCCTTACTAAAGCCCAGCGAAGGGGATGTATGGGTAAAGGGGATGAACACCAAGGAAGACGAGGAAACCTGGAACATACGGCAAACCGCCGGGATGGTGTTTCAAAATCCCGATAACCAGATTGTTGCCACCATCGTGGAAGAGGACGTTGCTTTCGGTCCGGAAAATTTAGGGATTCCTTCAGCGGAAATAAGAGTCCGGGTGGAAGAATCTTTAAAAACCGTGGGAATGCTGGGATATAGAGACAAAGGACCCCATTTGCTTTCCGGCGGACAAAAACAACGGATCGCTATTGCGGGGGTTATTGCAATGAAGCCGGATTGTATTGTTCTTGATGAACCCACCGCGATGTTGGATCCCTCCGGACGAAAAGATGTAATAGATACCATTAAAAAACTCAATCGGGAAGAAAACATTACCGTGGTAAACATAACCCACTTTATGGAAGAAGCAGTAACTGCCGACCGGGTTATTGTTATGGAAGATGGGGATATCGTCTTGGAAGGAACTCCTCGGGAGGTTTTCTCTCAAGTCGCAAAACTAAAATCCTTGGGCTTGGATGTACCCCAGGTTACGGACCTTGCCTTCGAGCTTCGTAAAGAAGGCATTGAACTGCCGGAAGATATATTAACTGTAGATGAGATGGTGATGCAATTATGTCAATTAAAATAGAAAATGTAACCTATATATATAATCCGAAAAGTCCTTTTGAAACCAAGGCGCTGGACGGGATCAATATTGAAATTGCCGATGGAGAGTTTATCGGTCTTATCGGTCACACCGGTTCGGGAAAATCCACATTGATCCAACACTTAAACGGTCTGATAAAGCCTACCTCAGGGAAAATCACCGTGGGTGATCTGGTAATCACGGGAGAAAAAGTAAAACTGGCGGATCTTAGAAAAAAAGTGGGATTAGTTTTCCAGTACCCGGAGCATCAGCTATTTGAAGAGACCGTCTACAAGGATATCGCTTTCGGTCCGAAAAACCTTAATTTATCGGAATCGGAAATTGATGAGCGGGTACGGGAATCCATGGAGCTTGTCAAACTGGATTTTGAGAGTTTAAAAGAACGCTCTCCCTTTGAACTGAGCGGTGGTCAACGAAGAAGGGTGGCGATTGCGGGAGTTTTAGCAATGAAACCGGATATTTTAATTCTCGACGAACCCACCGCAGGTCTTGATCCGAGAGGTCGAGACGAAATCCTGGAACAAATTAAATATTTACATGATAAATACCAAAACACGGTAATACTGGTCTCTCATAGTATGGAGGATATAGCAAAACTTGTGGATCGAATCATTGTTATGCATGGAGGGAAAATTGAACTTCAAGGTTTTCCCCGAGAGGTGTTTAAACAGTCGAAAAGATTGGAGTCCATCGGACTTGGGATTCCTCAAATTACCCATCTTATGGAAAAACTAAAAAAAGTGGATGGGAGCATTCAAGAAGAGGTATTAACCGTGGAAGAGGCAAAAGTCGAAATTTTACGATGGATAAGGAGTAATAAAGATGCTTAAAGATATAACCATTGGTCAACATTATCCTACGGGATCCGCCATTCATAAAATGGACCCCCGAGTAAAAATTATCATTACCTTTATTTATATCGTATCCCTTTTTGTGGTGAATAATTTTATTGGATACATTTATGTAATAGCCTTTCTTCTTTCAGCCATTCTCATATCAAAAGTTCCGGTAACCTATATCCTAAAGGGACTGAAACCCCTGATGATTTTAATCGGAATTACATTTATGATCAACATTTTTATGACTGCGGGTGAAGTGGTCTTTCGCATAGGTCCCTTTACCATTACGGAGGAAGGACTCTATCAGGCGTTTTTTATGGCCCTGCGATTAGTATTTCTGGTTATGGGAACGTCCCTACTGACACTGACGACGTCTCCGATTGCTTTAACTGACGGGATCGAACACATTTTGAATCCCTTTAAACGCATTGGCGTCCCTGCCCATGAACTGGCCATGATGATGACCATCGCCCTGCGATTCATTCCCACCTTACTGGAGGAAACCGATAAAATTATGAAAGCCCAAATTGCCAGGGGTGCAGATTTTGAGAGCGGAAACCTGATTTCCAGAGCCAAGGGCCTGGTTCCCTTACTGGTCCCCTTATTTATCAGCTCTTTTAGAAGAGCCGATGAACTGGCCATGGCGATGGAAGCCAGATGCTACCGGGGAGGAGAAAACCGAACCCGGATGAAAGAATTGAAAACCCAAGGGAAAGATTATTTTGCACTTTCCGTCGGCACCTTATTGATTGCATTACTGATTGTTAATCGAATATGGTTTTAAAGGATGAGTATATGCGTAATATTTTACTAACAATAACCTATGATGGTACAAACTACTGCGGTTGGCAGATTCAACCGAATGGGATTACCATCGAGGAAAAACTTCAAAGGGCTTTTCAAAGGATGGACGGCAGTGTGGTCAAGATCATAGGGTCGGGAAGAACCGATGCCCGGGTTCATGCCATTGGTCAAAAAGCCAATGTCGTACTGAATAGTTCGGTGCCCACGGACCGGATCCCCTATGCCCTAAATGCCAACCTGCCTCAGGATATTGTCATCAAGGATGCAAAAGAGGTTCCGATGGATTTTCATGCCAGGTATGATGCTGTAGGTAAAACCTACCGGTATCGACTTTATACCGGAAAATTCAGAGATCCCATCGGGCGGAATTATCAATATCATATAACGGATAAAATAGAAATAGGAAAATTAAATGAAGCACTACAAGCCTTAACGGGAACCCATGACTTTAAAGGGTTTATGGCAACGGGAAGCAGTGTAAAGTCTACGGTTCGAACCATTGAGGCCGTCGAAGTTCGGTCCGTTGATCGAAACACCTTAGATGTTTATATCTCCGCCAACGGATTTTTATATAATATGGTGCGGATCATTATCGGTTCCGCTGTTGATGTGGCAAAGGGGAAGATTTCATTAGAACAGCTGAAAAGTGCCCGGGACAGTCAAAAACGTCAGCTGGCCGGTCATACAGCCCCGCCTCAAGGTCTGTTTTTAGAAGAGGTCCGATACTTAATAAATGACTGAATCCTGAAATAAAATCCTTGACACAAAAGGATATTTGTATTAAAATAGTTTAGTGTATGACTTAGATGAAGAGATCCATTAGCCCCGGATCTTCATATATATGATCGTTTATATCAGATCAATAGAATTTAATGGTAATGAAAGATCAATAAGGAGGGAAAATGATGAAAACTTATATGGCAAAGCCGAATGAAGTAGAGAGAAAATGGTTTGTTGTAGATGCTGAAGGTAAAACCTTAGGTAGATTAAGCTCTGAGATCGCAAAAATCTTAAGAGGTAAACATAAACCGGAATTCACACCCCACGTGGACACAGGGGATTTTGTAATTGTAATTAATGCTCAGAAAATTGAAGTAACCGGAAAAAAATTAGACAATGAGTTCTACCGATACCATACAGGACATCCCGGCGGATTGAAAGAAATCAGCTACCGAAGAATGCGGGACGAAAAGCCTGAAATGTTTATTTACAATGCAGTAAAAGGCATGCTTCCTAAGAATCGACTGGGAAGTCAAATCGTAAAAAAACTAAAGGTATATGCTGGCCCTGAGCATGATCATGCTGCACAAAAGCCGGAAGCCTTAGAACTATAAAATCGAAGGGAGGATTTTAACAATGGAAAAGCTTTCTATTCAAGGTACAGGAAGAAGAAAAAGTTCAATTGCCCGGGTGCGACTAGTCCCAGGTAATGGAAACGTTACAATAAATAAAAAAGATTTATCCGAGTATCTAAGCTACGAAACCTTAAGAAATGAAGTAAAACGACCACTGGATATCACCGATACTTTAGGGAAATACGATGTTGTTGCTACTGTTACCGGTGGAGGATTTACCGGTCAAGCGGGAGCACTGCGACACGGAATTGCAAGAGCACTTGTGAAATCCGATGAAGAACTTAGAGGAACTTTAAAAAGAGCCGGATTCTTGACTCGAGATTCAAGAATGAAAGAAAGAAAGAAGTACGGTCTCAAAAAAGCAAGACGAGCTCCACAGTTCTCAAAGAGATAATTTCAAAAATGGTAAACCCCTGGAACTTTCGAGTTTTAGGGGTTTTTCTCTGGAAAGGGAGAGTGCATATGAAAGACCGGAATAAAGGCATACTACTGATGATATTAGCCTCCCTATGCTTTGCTCTAATGGCATCTGCAGTAAAATACACGGGAGAGCTGCCCACGATGCAAAAAGTTTTTTTTCGAAACCTCGTAGGTATGATCATTTCTGGGTATATTATCTATAGGAATGGTGGCAGTTTTAAAGGACGCAACCGGGGAGGGCTTGTTTTCCGATCCCTATTCGGGCTTACGGGAGTTTTCTTATATTTCTACGCCCTGGGAGAAATTCCTCTGTCCGATGCCGTGGTACTAAATCAAATGAGTCCTTTTTTTGTAGTAATTCTATCTGCCTGGTTTTTAAAAGAACCCATAAAAAAACTCCAGATTCCCGCTGTTTTTTTAGCCATGTTAGGCGTCATTTTTATTATAAGACCGGAGTTCAATGCTACGATTCTGCCATCGGTAATTGCACTTTTATCAGCCTTTTTCGCTGCAGCAGCCTACACAACGATACGGCATCTTCGTTTGACAGACAAGCCCCAAATTATCATTTTTTATTTCACGGCTTTTTCCGTATTGATTGCGATTCCCTTTATGTTGTTCGGACAGTTTCAGTGGCCAACCCCGGTGCAATTTATCAGTTTGTTGGGGGTCGGAGTATTTGCAACCGGTGCACAATTTCTGATGACCTATGCCTATCGATACGCCCAGGCGGGGGAACTTTCGATTTACTCCTATGGTAAAACCGTGTTCTCAACGTTAATCGGAGCGGTAATCTGGTTGGAAATTCCCGATCAGTACAGTATTTTGGGGATACTCTTCATTCTTGCGGGAGCATACACAAACTACTATTCAAGTAAAAAAAAGGTGGGATAGCCCATGAATAAATCAAGAGAAGTTTTTTTAATGACCTTAGGAGACGATATGCAGGTGGAAATCATTGAAGAGGAACTAAAGAATGCTGGGATTCCTTTGTTGAAGAAACATCGTGAAGGCGGGGCCTATTTAAACATCTATATGGGTAAATCCATGTTCGGTGTGGATCTTTACGTGTCGGAGGATAGTTACGACATTGCCCGGGAAATCATTCATGAGCTTGGAATCACAGATATTGAAGGCAAAGAGGTAACGGAGATGGAGGGCAAAAAAGACTTGGAAGCCAACAAACAAAACAAAGCCCAAGTAAGGATTTTCAAAGTGGGGATTTTTCTTATTTTTCTATTATGGTTAATCCTATGGTGGAGAAGCGCCTAGAACCCTTGTGGCCCTTCGGGGATGATTTAATTGCAAATACAATCTGTTTACGATAAAACCCTGTGAACTATGGAACGCTGTTTAGGAAAGGATAATCAAACTATGGAATATACTGGTGAAAGAGTTATACCGGAGTTTATGAAAATCGATAACGGAATGCTATTGGAGCATATGGAACGATATATCTTTGCAAAGGAATATGTTTTTGGAAGAGTTTTAGATATAGCCTGTGGAGTTGGTTATGGGGCAGATATCTTATTGGAGGAAATATATGATGGAAAAATAAGCCATTATTTAGGGATCGATCTCTGTGAAGAATCCATTGCATATGCCCGGGTGATGTATGGGTTTCAAAAAACTCGATTTGAACAGGGGGACGCTTTAGATCCAACCCTTGTGGATCAATACGGAAAGTTCGAGACCATTTTGTCCTTCGAGACAGTTGAACATATAGAAGAAGATCAAAAGTATGTACAAAATCTTAAGCGGTTGTTGGATAAAAAGGGAAAGCTAATCATATCCACTCCCTTTGGTAAAGGTCGGGATGTTTCCTGCGCGTCTCCCTTTCATGTTCGTCAGTATCTGCAGGAGGAATTTATTGAGTTATTGGAGGACTGCGGTTTTGAAGTGGAGCTTTTTTTTCAAAGAGGCACGAAAATCGAGAAGCGAAAAGTGGGAGAGAAGTATTATTTAATGGTTGCATTATGCAGACTCGGGAAGAGCAGCGAAAACGATGATGAAAAATAATAGGAAGCATAATTAAAACAAGGGCCCGGAATAAAGAGGACCCTTGTTTATTTTAAACGATAGTCGGAAATCCTTAGAGTTTACTGATTAAACTTACAAGTGGAGATACTGGGATCTTTTTCTATTTCAATCATTTTTCTGCCGAAATTCTGGAAAAGAGAAAGCTCTTCCAAGGGGGCGTCTAAAAAGTTGTTGAAAGCAAAAAGTAAAGTATTGATATTGTTTCTGTTCAGTCTATAAATAGTTCGCTGACCCTGTTTTTCCATCTCTACAATTTCCGCCTGTCTTAATATCTTTAAATGCTGGGAAATCCTAGGCTGACTCATTTCTAAAATGCTTTCCAACTCGCAGACATACATACTTTTAATGGAAAGCAGTTTGACGATTTTGATGCGGGAAAGCTCTCCCAGGGCTTTGAACATTATATCGTACTCCATGGCTTTATCCTCCTTTTAAAACTATTCTGATATCTATTATATCAAATAAACCGCCGGAAACCTATACGAAGGATATAATAAACTGAATAAATTGAGTTTCCCGGGGTACTGTTTGATTCATGGAAAAAAGACTGTAGGATTTCTCTAGTTGACAAAGAAGACTGTAAAAAGTACAATGAATGAATAGTAAATGCGAACAATATGCAATAACAAGCCTGTTTGAAACGAATTAGTTCGTAAAGACAGAGTGCAGGGGAAAAAGATTATCAGCGGAATTAGGAGAGGTTAATATGCATTTGGCGGAAATAGATCGTATTTCAAATAATACGTACAGTTATTTTCATAGAGCCCGGGTGGCCAGTAAGTTGTTTTTTACAATTCTAATGGTGGGGGCCTTTATTATGAGCGACAGCATCGCTAAAGGATTAAGTCTTTTAGCAGTGGTTTTACTTTCTTTTTGGGTCGGTAAAATACCGATGCGGATTGTTTTGCAGTTGGCTTTATATCCTGCATTCTTCAGTTTCATTTTTGCGTTATTGGAGATGGGGAATTCCATTGTGGGTGGATTCTTGATAATTCTTCGGGCTGTTGGAGCAGGCATGACCATGGCGCTGTTAATAACCACAACCCCCTACACAGATCTGTTTTCCTTTCTTTCCCTTTGGATGCCCACATTGCTGGTGGATATTTTCATGTTCACTTATCGAGGGGTTTTTATTCTTATTGAAAAAACCACAAATTTGATGAAAAGCATGCGACTGCGGGGAGGATATCATTCCTTCAACATCTTCAAGAATGCTAAAAACATCGTAGGGACCATCGGGGTCATAATTATTACTTCCTTCGACATGAGCGAGCGGATGTACAAGATCTATTCCCTAAGAGGATACCATGGGGGTATAAAATCAGATGTGGAGTTATGGCCCCTTAGAATACAGGATTTTCTTATAATGCTGGTAGCCATAGGGGCAATGATAGGAGTGAATATAAGATGAATAAAGTAGTTCATGTAAATTGTTTGAAACATGTTTATCCCGACCATACGGAAGTGGATCTGTGCGGATTGGATTTTGTAGTAAACGAAGGTGAAAAAGTTGTGATACTGGCTTCGAACGGTGCCGGTAAAACCACTCTGTTGAATCATATTTTAGGATTTCTTACCCCCTTAGAAGGAACCGTGGAAGTCTTAGGTATGTCGCCGAAAAAAGATTTTGCGAAACTTCGGAAAAAACTGGGGGTGGTCTTTCAAAATGTAGATGAACAGATTATCGGGCCTCGGGTATATGATGATATTGGATTCACGCCTAGAAATGACGGATTGGATAAAGAAAAAGTGGATGAAATGATAAAGAAAGTGGCTAAAGACTTTGGAATTGATGCTTTGTTGCAAAAAATTCCTCACTATTTGAGCGGAGGACAGAAGAAAAAAGTAGCTTTAGCGGGAGCCATGGTCATGAATCCGGAAATTTTGATTCTGGATGAACCTTTTGAATCCCTGGATCCGAAATCTAAAACGGAAATGGTAAAACATCTGAATCACATCAATGAGAAACACAACACCACCATGATTATAACCACCCATGATATCAATCTGGTTCCGGAAATCGCTGATGTAATTTATGTAATAGACCGGGGTCATGTAGTAGCAAAGGGTGACTATAAGGAAGTATTTAATAACTACGACGCCATCGTGAAGGCGGATTTGGAAGTCCCTATATTGATCGAACTATTTTTAAAGCTGAAGGGCCAGGGTTATGATCTGGAGTCTCCGAAGGATTTAGTCGATGCTGAAAATCAATTAATGAAGATTTTTAAAGAAATGGAAGGGAAAACTCACGGATAAATAAGAAAAAAGGCCCCCAAAATAAATTTTGGGGGCCTTTTCAATTAAATCAGTTTTTATTTTTCGCTAAATGAGTTCCAGTGCATAACATCCTCTAAAGCCCGTTTATCCGCAGGGGGGTTGTCATTGCTATAACCTAAGGATACAACTGAAATCAGTTCGAAACCTTCCGGAACTTCAAATTCTTTTTTAATATCATCTTGCATTGTATACAGGTCTGGGATCGGTGTGCAAGGAACACCTTCACACATGGGGATATCTTCATTTTCATAGTAGGGACCCTGGTAGCCTGCAATCCAACAGGATTTTAAACCGTGAAAGCGTGCCGAGACTAAAATATTTTGTGTAGCTGCAGAACCATCCTCTAGAAAATATTCCGTATTCTTGTGACAGAAGACGATAATACCCGCTGCTGCATCCTTAATAAATTCTCCTTGAGGAATGATACCGGATATTTTACGCAACAGCTTTTGATCCGTGACAACGACGAATTCCCAAGGTTGAATATTTCTTGCGGTGGGTGCCATTCTTGCGCAGTCTACGATACTCTTTAAAACTTCCTCCGGAATGGGCTTGTCTAAGTAGCTGCGTACACTTCGGATATCTTTGATGATTTCGAGACATTCTTGTAAATTTTTTTCGCTCATGAAATCCCTCCTATTTTTAATGATTTATTCATGAATTAAGCAGTGCCTGTATTACTAAAAGAACATGTTAGACTTCCAACAACTTATCAAGTTCGCCCTTGGCGTCTAAGGCCATCAGTTCGTCACAACCGCCGATAAACTCATCGTCAATAAAAATCTGAGGTACTGTGTCGCAGTTGGTTTTATGAGACAGACTCATCATGCGCTCTTCATCTTCGGTTATATCGATAATCTCGAATTCAATATTTTTATCCTTAAAAAGTTGAATAGCTCTTTGACAAAAGGGACAATAACTTTTGGAATAAATTTTGACTTTTTTCATTAAATCCTCCTCCTCGGACTCTATTGTGAAAATATTTTAAGATAATCTATTCTTACCCATCTTATATGGGGTTTTAATCATGAAAATGAAAAAGAAGGGACAACTTCTTAAAAAAATGATGAAAATACTTGTCAACAAAGAAAAATTATTGTTTAAAAATACTTCCCAGTGGTATATAATAGGATGTGTGGAACAAACATAAAAAAATACAACAGGAGGTAATGAATTATGCCAGAAAGAATGATAGGAAAAAATGCACCGGACTTTACGATGAAAACCGTAGACGGAAGCGGAGAGAATTTCAGTGAGGTTTCCCTAGGGGATTATAAAGGAAAGTGGTTAGTACTGTTCTTTTATCCTCTGGATTTTACTTTTGTATGCCCAACGGAAATTAAAGGCTTTAATAAAAATATAGAGGACTTCAAAAAAGAAGGGGCAGAAATTTTAGGAGCAAGCACGGATAGTGAACATTCCCATAAGGCTTGGATTAATCAAGCGGAAGAACATGGAGGTTTGGGTGCTTTGAATTTCCCTCTCGCTTCTGATATGACTCAAAAAGTTGCACAGGATTATGGAATATTAGTAGAGGAAGATGGAATCGCCCTGAGAGGACTTTTTATTATTGACCCCCAAGGGATTTTACGGTATTCCGTAGTACATGATTTAAATGTCGGACGTAGCGTGGATGAAACCTTACGAGTACTAAAGGCTCTTAAATCCGGGGGACTGTGCCCCATTGATTGGGATGAAGGGGATCAGCATCTGTAAAGCACTAAACCGATAAATAGGAATACAATCACTGTATTGAGTTTGTGGATTAGACTTTGGCAAATTGAATAAAGTCTTTTCTCCGGAGAAGATTATACAAATAGACATCAAACAAAAAACGGAAAAGGATCTCGGATAGAGAAACTTTTCCGTTCTTTTTTGCCCTAGGGGGTTTTTCATGATTATGGGAGATATTGACGAAAAGAGGAGTAAGCTCTAACGAAGGTTATATTTATTAGCTAAAACCCGTCCCCACTCTTCGGCGGAAGCCAAAGCTTCGGGGTTGTCCACAACCTTAACCCGGTCCACATTGCCAACAAATAAATTGCCTACATACTCAGTGTTAATAGAACGGAAGAATAGGTCCATAACCGGCAAAGTGCCTTTGAAAAGTTCGGGATCATCCTTTATATCCACTCCTGCGGTGGAAATGAACAGCCCTATCCGTTTCCGGTTGCGGTCGATCATAGGATCCTTAAGCACGTATTTACTGGAAAAAATAGCCTGGCAGCGATCAATGATGGCCTTGGCCTGTGCGCTGACGGAGTTAAAATATAAGGGGGAAGCAAATAAAATGATGTGGGAATCGTTAAATGCTTTGTATAGATGGGTCATGTCATCTTGAAAAACACAACCCTTTATTCGGGTGCAACGATCACAAGCAACACAGGGGCTGACTTTCAAATTGTGAACGGAAACGAAATCTACTTCAATAGACTCATCCGTAGAGATATGATTTTCTATACTTTCAACAACTTTTTCAGATAGGGTTTCGCTATTACGTTTACGTATGGGACTACCCAGAATAGCTAATACTTTCACTATGACACTTCCTTTCAAATTTTGTATACCATGAAGTTCGCGTTACTAGTTACTAAGAATATCATTAGTATACAACAGTTTTCTTCGATCAGAAAGCCTAAATGGAAAAATCATTGAATTTACCTTCAAGAGAATTTACAGGGGGTTCTTTAGAGGATATAATGGATGATGAGAAGAGGCATAACTGTTATATATTTTACGTGGTGATCAAGTCATCATGGGATCAAGAGGTGATGTTGATGAAAAACAAGAAAGTAAAGGCGAATATTTTAATCCTATTAACCGTGTTTTTTTGGGGGATCTCCGCAACAAATACAAAAATCGTATTAGAGGAAGTACCGCCGGGGACCCTTGCTTTTATAAGATTCAGCCTGGCATCTTTATTACTATGGGTTGTTAATCGGAGGGTAAACCCCACCATGCGCTTGGCAAAAAAAGACCGAAAAAGAATGATGTTTTGCGGAGGAGCAGGGATTTCTCTGTACTTTATTCTTGAAACCTACGGGATCAGTTTGATCAGCGCCGCCAATGCAACAATTTTACTCGCTTCGATTCCCATTTTCACCATGCTGGGTGAAAGAATGTTTTTAAAGAGAACCATAAAAAAAGCAGAAACCCTGGGTGCGGTGGTGACCTTAGCCGGAGTGGGTCTTGTAATTGGGAACTCTTTTAACATCAGCGGCGGTTACCTGGAAATGATGGGAAGCCTGCTTCTTATCGGGGCGGCACTGAGCTGGGTGGTATTTTCTTTGGCGAATAAGGCCTTGGAGCATAAGTATTCCACGTTGTTTAACTCGACCTATCAAAGTATATTCGGCAGCTTGTTTTTACTTCCCGTGGCATTGATGGAATATCAAAGCTGGGGACCGGTTTCCATGATTTCCTGGGCGAATATATTGTATCTGACATTATTTTGCTCCGCTCTTTGTACCTTTATGTATCTATCCGCATTAAAAGAGTTGGGAGCTACAATTACCAATGTGTATATTAATCTTATGCCCTTTGTAGGGGTGCTTGCAGCGTTCATCGTATTGAAAGAAACCCTTTATCCCCTGCAAATCCTTGGGGGAATCATTATTGTCGTCGGAATCTCCGTAGCGAACCTGAGACCGGACTGGGAAAAACTAAGACAGCGGAATAAAAAAGCATTGACACAAAAAAGCTAAAGTGATATATTAGTTGAGTCGCTAAAAACGGGAGAGCAACCCCGTAGGATGACCGAAAAGACAAAGATGCAAAAAAAGTCTTGACGGGCAGCAGAGAAGATGGTAAGATAAATCTTGTC
>PWEO01000180.1 GCA_003553525.1 Clostridiaceae bacterium | reverse complement strand
GAAGGACGTCATCCTGCTTACTGTATCCTTGCTGGTATTTTTGTTCGGACTTAAAAAATAATAGGCATTTTCATAAAGAAAGGGACTTGCCGCCTTAACTCCCGACTTTTCCGACCCCGCCATGGGGTGCCCTCCTATAAACTGTATATCCTTTGGTAAATACTGATCTACAACATTTTCGACATACCCTTTTACGCTGCCCACATCCGTTACAATTGTCTCTTTCGATAGAAATGGTCTCACCGCTTCTAATATCTTACGGTAGTGACCTACGGGCGTAGCCAAAATCAATAATTCCGTACCGACCACCGCTTGTTTAGGCTCTTGATAAACCCTGTCCACAGCTCCAATACTCATTGCCAAATCCATGGTTTCTTTCGATCCGTCGCATCCGGTAATCTCCCCTTTAAAACCTGACTTTTTCAAGGCCAGAGCTATAGATCCCCCGATCAGTCCCACTCCAATAATTGTAATTTTATTAAAATTCTCCATTTTCATCCCTCCCTTTAGACTTTCAATAGATTTAATGCTTTTTCCATTCTATCCATTCCCTTTTTAATTTTCTTCAGTGAATTAGAATAGGATATTCTAATGTTGTCCGGAGCCTCAAAAGCAGCTCCCGGTACTACGGCAATCTTGGCTTTATCCAATAAAAACTCCGATAGCTCCATTGAATTATTGATAACATTTCCGTTGTACTGACTGCCGTAATACCTCGAGACATTTGGTATCAGATAAAAAGCTCCTTTTGCATCGTGGCAGGTTAGATTCTTCATGTTATTAAGCCGTTTTAACAGATATTGTCTCCGTTCCTCAAAGCTTTTCCGCATATCTTCCAAGGTCTTTTGTGATCCTGACAATGCCTCTACAGCTGATTTTTGAGTGATGGAATTGGCCCCGGAGGTCATATGACCTTGTATACCGTTCATTGCTTGTATGATCTTCTCCGGCGCCGCTGCATAACCAAGTCTCCAGCCAGTCATAGCATAGGCTTTAGAAAAACCGTTTATGGTAATGGTTCTTTCTCTTATTGCCTCTGACAAAGAGGCAATGGCAATATGCTTTTCTCCGTCATATACCAACTTTTCATAAACTTCGTCGGATAAAATATAAAAATCATGCTTTACCGCTAGCTCTCCCAGTTCTCTTAAGGAGCCTTCCGAGTATACCGCTCCCGTTGGATTATTAGGGCTGTTTATTATAACGGCTTTTGTTTTATCCGAAACCGCTTCTTTGATTTTTTCGATATCCAACTGGAATCCCGCTGCTTCTTTTGTGGCTACTAAAACCGGGGTGCCTTCGGCTAGTTTAATCATCTCAATATAACTCACCCAACAGGGAGTAGGAACAATTACTTCATCACCGAAGTCACATAGGGACAAAACCCCGTTAATCAGGGCCTGTTTTGCACCTGTGGATACCAGTATTTCATGGGGTTGATAAACTAAATTGTTGTCAGTCTGAAGTTTCTTCGCAATCGCTTCTCGAAGTTCCATCATCCCGGGAACCGCTGTGTAATTGGTAAATCCTTGATTGATCGCTTCTTTTGCCGCTTTACAAATGTGAGCCGGCGTATTAAAATCCGGCTCTCCTACGTTAAAGCTGATTATGTCCCCGCCCTTTTTTCTAAGTTCCTCCACCTTTGCGGTAAGCTCAACGGTAATCGAAGGATTCATTTTTCGAACTCTTCTGCTCAGCATGACTTCACACCCTTTTTATTTTAGTTCCAAAAATAACGGTCTTTACATTGGACATTAAAATTGATTATTTTCTGTAACCGCCTAGAATAATAGAATACTTAATGGATTCTGAAAATTAGAGGTGCTTTGTCCCCTCTTCCCCTTATTTCAAAGTCTCTCTCTTGTGCATATATTTTAATAAAATACTTTAAGCTATTCTCGCAGGGTTGTCAAGCAATGTTTTGGGTATCGTATAATTCTTTCACAAAAAAGATAACCCCCTATTCCAATATTTCTTCTTGTGAAAGAGAAAGTATTCAGAATATTTTTATTAAAATATTATTTTAAATGCTAAAAAATTTTCTTATTGACAATTTCAATAACTTTAACTATACTTTAGTGAATCTAAATAAAGAGAAGAGGATGATTTACATGTTTCCCACCATGCAAAACTTTTCAAAAAATAATTCACTAAAGACACAAGAAAATATGTATTATTTCAATTTTCACCGGAGCTTTTATTATTATGGCGCCGGCTACTTTGCATGGAAAAAAACTATATATGAAATCCTACTTCCGAGAAAAAATGTGAACAGCTACCAAGTATTTGTATAGCTTTTTCAACTATATTTGTGCACTCACAAAGGAACTCTTGGAAAAGAGTTTCTTTTTTATTTTATCATATTTTAAATTCCAAGGAGGTAATAATTATGGTTATTGTTATGAAACCGAATGCACCACAAGAGGTAATTGAAAAAATCGAAAAGAAAATGCTCAGTTTAGGATGCCAAGTGCATCTTTCCCAGGGAGAAAATTATTCTTTATTAGGACTAGTAGGAGACACCCGCAGGATAAACCCCAGTCAAATCGAAGCCAATGAATATGTGGACAAACTTTTAAAGGTACAACAATCCTTCAAGCTAGCCAATAGAATTTTCCACCCGGAAGATACGGTGATCGATGTGGAGGGTCATAAAATCGGCGGAAAGAATGTAGCCGTTATTGCGGGCCCATGCTCTGTTGAAAGCGAAAAACAACTAATGACCATTGCTCTCTCCGTTAAAGAGTCCGGGGCTGACTTTTTAAGAGGAGGCGCCTTTAAGCCCAGAACTTCCCCCTACAGCTTCCAAGGCCTTCAAGAGGAGGGATTGAAACTGTTAAAACAGGCAAAGGCCGTTACGGGTATGCCCATTGTGACTGAGGTTATGTGCCAGGACACCTTCGACGTGGTAGAAAAATATACGGATATCCTTCAAATCGGTGCCCGAAACATGCAAAACTTTGCCCTGCTGAAACGTGCTGGGAAATCCCATAAACCGATTTTATTAAAAAGAGGAATGTCCGCCACCATTGAGGAGCTATTAATGTCTGCGGAATATATTATGGCCGAGGGCAATCAACAAGTCATTCTTTGTGAACGAGGAATTCGCACCTTCGAGACGTATACAAGAAACACTCTGGATCTAAGCGCCGTGCTTGCCATTAAAGAGTTAAGTCATTTGCCCGTAATTGTAGACCCCAGTCACGCCTGCGGCAAGTGGGAAATGGTGGAACCCTTATCAAAGGCTTCCGTGGCCGTTGGGGCTCATGGGCTGATGATAGAGGTGCACCACCAGCCGGAATCCGCATTATCCGATGGAGGCCAATCGTTAAAGCTCCATAAATTTAAACGTTTAATGGAGTCCATTGAAAATATTAAGTAGGACAAGAACACAAAGAGAAGGTCGGCTTTAGTATCTTGAAGATACAAATACCGACCTCCTCTTTATAATACTTTGCGTTGCTTATCGATTATCCTTCTAAAACTTCCTTAACCTTGTACTTTTGACCCTTTAGCATAAACCATACCAAGGCAAGCACTGCGGCGGTAATTCCGATTGGATAAGAAATAGATGTTCCTAGTTGGAAGCCTTCCGGTGCTTGTAAAATATAGGTGACAATAACTGCTGTCATAAAGGTTGCCGGTACCGTGGCAATCCAATGGAACTTTTGATTTTGCACCAGGTAGGCCGCCGATGCCCAAAGTACCACCGTGGCTAAGGTTTGGTTCGACCAGGCGAAGTATCTCCAAATAATATTAAAGTCAATAAGGCTTAAGGAAAATCCGATCACGAAAAGTGGTAAAGCTACTAATAATCGTTTTTTTAAGTCTTTCTGATCACTCTTTAAGAAGTCGGCAACCGCCAGTCGGGCACTTCGAAAAGCCGTATCCCCCGAAGTAATTGGACAGGCAATAACTCCAAGCATAGCCAAAAGTCCTCCCACAACACCCATTAAGGATGTGGAAACCTCATACACTACAGCTCCTGGACCTCCTGCACTTAGGGCTCCTGATAATCCGTCGGTTCCGTAAAAGAAACTCATGGCTGCCGCTGCCCATACCAAAGCAATGATCCCTTCGGAAATCATCGATCCGTAAAATACCCGACGTCCTTCACTTTCCTTACCGCAACATCTTGCCATTAACGGGGACTGCGTTGCATGAAATCCACTGATGGCTCCACAGGCGATGGTAATAAATAGAAGAGGCCACACCGACAGTTCTCCGGGATGGATATTGGCCGTTGTAAGGGCTGGTAATTGATATCCTCCTATAAGCAGCATTGCTGCAATACCTACTGCCATAATAATTAATACCGCACCGAATAGGGGGTAAACCTTTCCAATAACCTTATCTACTGGAAGAATCGTTGCCAGAAAATAGTAAGCCAAGATGATTCCCAGCCATACCTGGGTAGATTCAATCCCTAAGAAGTTGAGATTTCCAAGAAGCATAGAGGGTCCCGTCATAAACACGGTGCCTACCAAGACTAGCAGTACAACAGAGAAGCCTCGCATAAACTGCTTTGCGCCTCCTCCTAAATATTTTCCCACGACTTCCGCAATACTGGATCCTCCGTTTCGAATAGAGAGCATACCGGAAAAATAGTCATGCACTCCTCCTGCAAAGATGCTTCCCAGGACTATCCAGATAAAAGCCTGGGGTCCCCAAAGAGCTCCTGCAACCGCTCCGTAAATTGGTCCAAGTCCTGCAATATTCAAAAATTGAATCAAGTACAATTTGTACCAGGGCATTTCGATAAAATCCACCCCATCAGCCATTTCCACCGCAGGAGTTTGTCTTTCTTCTTTAATACCAAATACACTTTCCACAAATTTACCGTAGGCTACATACCCGAAAACCAATACTGCAATAGATATAAATAATAATGCCATAAAAAAACCTCCTCATATAGTAGTTTTTGATTAAACCCATTATACAAGGAAGTATTGATCAATATTTAAATAATTGTTATTTGGTTCACATTCCGAGATGAACGGTAGTAATTCCCATCTAAACCGTATCCTAATTCTGGATATTCATTTTTTTCTTAAAATTCTTAGTTTTACTTCGACTGACGGGAATTAAATGATCTCCTCGATCCTTCATTTTTACCTGCAAAGAGTTGTTAAACCAGGATACCACTTCTTCCACCTTCTCCAGATTCACGAGAAAGCTTCGATGAGTTCGGAAAAATGGAGGCTCAGGCAATTTGTCTTCCCACTCGGTTAAGGTAAGATTCGAAGAAAAATCCCCCTTGTTCGTCACCACCTTTGTATTCCCTTCTTCAGTTTCAACATAAATGACGTCCTGTACATCCATTACGTACAGACGGTCCTCCCGTTCCAGAGTCAGTTTTTGTGATTGGTGTTCCGCCATAAGATGTTCCTTTAGTAGTCGCTCCACCGATGATAGGGGATTATCCACCAGTTCCCTTCCTTTCGCCTGCCTTGCATGGTATTCTTCTTCGATTCGTTGTAAGGTTTTTTCAAAGCGTTGATCTTCTATGGGCTTTAGCAAATAGTCCACGGCGGCATAGTCAAAGGCTTTTAGGGCATATTCGTCATAAGCAGTAACAAAGACGATTTTCGTCGAAACTTTTCTTAAACCCATCTCCTCGGCAATTTCCAATCCCGTCATATCCTGAAGTTGAATATCCAAAAACACCACGTCAAAGACTTCCCTCGTTAAATAATCCAAGGCTTCCTCTCCACTTTTTGCTTCCCGGATCCCCATCTCCGTATTTTTAAACTCCTCGATAAGGGACCGCAACTGTTTCCGCGCCGGCATTTCATCGTCCACGATTAAAACTTCCATACTATGCCTCCTACGTTCCTAAGGGGAACCTTACTTCCACTTGGGTTCCTATGCCTTTGGAACTCTCAATTTTCATTCCGTAATCCTGACCATAAAGGGTGGTTAATCGCTTATGAATATTAATCAGTCCCACAGAGGTTCGCTGTCCCTCCATTAGGTTTTCCGTTAGCAGTTGGGGCACTTTTTCCGCTGCAATTCCGGTACCATCATCTTCTATACTAACCAGATAATCATTATTTCTGATAGAGGAGGAAATCCGCACAAGGCCCCCTTCTTTTTTAGGCAAAATCCCATGAAGCACGGCATTTTCAACAATAGGTTGTAAAATTAAGGGGGGAACCCTAACACCCTCACCGGTATGAAGATCGTACTCCACTTTCAAACGATCCCCAAACCTCGCCTCTTCAATTTCCAGGTAAGACCGGATATGGGAGATTTCCTGTTCAAAGTCTACGAATTCCCCTTGAGTAGAAAGACTCTTTCGAAAAAGCACTGCCAAAGAGTTCAGTAAAACCTTAGCCCGTTTTCCGTCAAAGAGCATAAAGGATTGAATGGTGTTAATAGCATTAAATAGAAAGTGGGGATTGATCTGGGCCTGTAAAGCTCGCAGTTCCGCATCCACCAACAGCTTCTCCTGGGCTTCCACACGGCTGACTTCAATTTGAGTGGAGAACAACTGGGCAAGCCCCAGGGCCAGCTTCTCATCCAAGTGGTTAATGCTGTGTTCCGTATCCCGGTAAAGCTTTAATGTACCAACGGTTTTATCCTGTTCTTTTAAGGGAACTACCACGGCAGCCTTTAAGGGACATTTCCCATGATTACAGTAGATTCCTTCTTTTTTTCGAATTATTCGATGCTTCCCGTCGGCCAAAACCTCCATGGTGGCCCTTGTTCGAACCGGTTCTCCGGTTATGTGGTGGTCCGAGCCCTTTCCGATATGGGCAAGGATTTTTTCTTCATCGGTAATGGAAACACCGGCAATATCAACATCCTGATAAATGATTTCAACCACTTTTTTTGCCACGTCTTCCTTTAATCCCTTTCGAAAATAAGGTAGCGTTAGGTTGGCAATATTCAAAGCTTTTTCCGCCTGCCCTGCTGCGATCCGTTCCTGTTCATTATAAATATTCTCAAGAATTCCCACAAAAAGGGCGATTCCGATTGAATTAACGAATACCATGGGCACCAGAATGATCTGTACCAAAGCCAGGGCATCAGCAAATGGCCGAGCAATCAGAAGAATAATCGCCATTTGAGCAATTTCCGCAAGCATTCCGAATAACAGGGCATATTTCCATTTCTGTTTTTTATTTCTAAGATAATAATAAAAATATCCCCCCATCAGTCCTTCCACTACCGTGGAAATCCCACAGGCAACCGCAGTAAATCCGCCGATATCAATCAGAAAACGATGACCTCCCGCAATAACGGCAGCCCCAAGGCCTACCAGAGGTCCTCCTAACAGAGCTCCCACCATAACACCGACCACCCGGGTATTGGCAAGGGCTCCGTTTACTGGCACACTGGAGTAGGTTCCCAAGATCCCTATAACTCCAAATACAACCGCCAGGATCAGTTTGTCTATTTTACTGGCATTTCTTTTTATAATCAATCGTTTAAATATTCCTATTTTTGAGATAATCACCGCTAGGATGATGATCAATCCCAGTCGATTTATTAAGGCAAAAATCATTTCCACTAACATTATGTCACCTTCCTTTATGAAACCATTATACTAAAAGGAAGGAAGATATGCTAGAAATTTATTCATTTTAAGCCCTAGCACAAAGATAGCGGAAGCAGCTAGCATTTTGCGGATTGTTTTTATAAGCATTCTTCCCGGAGGCATAAAGCTACTAACAAAGTGACCCCTAAGCCATCCCACATTCTTTTATTTAAATTTTTTTTAAAAAACATTTTATTGCAAAGAAAAATGGCAAATGTTAGAATTAATCCAACGATAGAATGTATAAGTTTGTATATCTCATAAGTATTCGAAAGGAGATCAAAATGACTCAAAACAATAAAAATATTATCACTAGAAAAAGCAAGATCCT
>PWEO01000012.1 GCA_003553525.1 Clostridiaceae bacterium | reverse complement strand
GTACCTAAGTGACAGGCCACCCCGGTTTGTTCCACTTGAAACAGTAAGGTATCGCCGTCGCAGTCATAGGAGGCCTCAACCACCCGCTGGGTGTTGCCGGAAGTTTCTCCTTTATGCCAAAGAGCTTGGCGCTTTCGACTGAAAAACCAGGTGGTTTTTTCTTTCAGGGTTTTTTCTAAAGATTCCCGGTTCATATAAGCAAGCATTAAGACCTCTCGGGTTTTTATATCCTGAATGATGGCAGGGACTAAGCCTTTTTCATCAAACTCAATTTTTTCAATATCAATGGTCCCCGGTTCTTCATCTTCGATTGTTTTATCAATGGACTGATCATCCATAATGATTACCTCCTGACAGGTATACCCTTATCCATAAGGGCTTTTTTTAGTTCCGGAATTAATATTTCTTTATGATGAAAGATCGAAGCGGCGAGGCACCCGTCGGCGCCACCAATATCAAAGCCTTCAATGATATCTTCTACGGATCCGGCACCCCCCGAGGCGATCACCGGTACGGAAACTTCCCGTTGAAGAGCCTGCAACAGGGGGATGTCGTAACCCTTTTTCACACCGTCCTGATCAATACTGTTGATCACAATTTCTCCGGCACCGAGGGCCACCCCTTTTTTTGCCCACAGGATGGCGTCCATTCCGGTGTCATTCCGGCCGCCCTTGGTAAAGACCCGCCAGGCAGGGTCGGCACCCGCTGCGTTGGCATCCACTTTGCAAGTATCAACCTTGCCGGCCTCAAGGGAACCATCCACTTCCGCAGGATAATCCTGTCGGGTATCCACCCGTTTTGCATCAATGGACAGGACCACGCACTGGGAGCCGAACTTTTTTGCGGCCTCTTGAATCAAAAAAGGATGCTTCACGGCCCCGGAGTTTACAGAAACCTTGTCGGCGCCTCGTTTAAGAAGTTTGGTAAAATCCTCTAAAGTATTGACCCCGCCGCCAACGGTAAAGGGAATGAAAATCTCTTGGGCCACGGTTTCCACCACGTCCAAAAAGATTCCCCGATTTTCAAAGGAGGCGGTAATATCATAAAAAACCAATTCATCGGCGGACTGTTCATTATAAAACCTTGCCAACTCCACGGGGGAGCCCAGGATCTGAAGATCTTGAAACTTCGTGCCTTTAACCACCTGTCCATCCCGTACATCCAGGCAGGGGATAATTCGTTTTGCTAACATAGGATCACAACCTTTGTATTAGAGTGTTACTTATAAGCCGTGGGTAGCGCCAAATCATATTAAAAGAACGGATAAAAAGGTTCCGGATCCTCATAAAGGGCTCGACCCACAATGGCTCCGTAAAGATCCATTTCCCTTAATTTTTTCACGTCCTCCGGGGTGGAAACCCCTCCCGAGGCGATGATATTAAGTCCCGTATTACTTTTAAGTTCCCGGTACATGGAAAAGTTGGGACCCTGCAGCATGCCGTCTTTTAAAATATCGGTATAAATTAAGGTTTTTAACCCTTTTCGCTCCAGGATTTCGGCAAAATCCAACCCCCTTACCTCCGAGATTTTCAGCCAGCCCTGCAGGGCTACGAAACCTTTATTGGTATCGATGGATACCGCAATTTTCTCACCGAAGGCATGGAGGGCTTCATCCAAAAAGTCCGGATCCTCTAGGGCAGCGGTGCCAAGGATGACACGCTGTACCCCCCGGGACAAAAGTAATTTCACGGTTTTCATATTACGAATGCCTCCGCCGATTTGAATCGGCAGGCCGGTTTCTTCAATGATGGACTCGATCACGGGAAGGTTTTTTAGAGAACCCTCTTTGGCGCCGTTTAAATCCACGATATGAAGGGCTTTTGCCCCTTTTTCCTTCCACTGCTTCGCCATAACAACGGGGTCCTCGTGGTAAACACTTTGCAGGTCATAATCCCCTTGACGAAGGCGGACGCATTTTCCGTCCAAAATATCAATGGCGGGTAATAAAATCATGAAATCATCTCCTTAAAACTTTGTAGTAGTCGAAGTCCGATGTCCCCGCTTTTTTCCGGGTGAAACTGCATTCCCAGAAGATTATCCCGACCCGCCAAAGCGGAGAAGGGTCGGTCATAGGTGCAGTAGGCGATGGTTTCTTCCTCAAGGCCATCCACATAATAAGAGTGAACAAAATATACATAATCGTCGTTTTTCGTATTTTTTACTATGGGATGATCCCTGAAGTCTTCGTTGATCCTTAAGGCGTTCCAACCCATATGGGGAACCTTCAGCTCGGTTTGAAAGGGAACCACATCCCCTTTTAAGACTCCAAGGCCCTTAAACTCCCCGTTTTCAAAGCTCCGTTCATAAAGCAGCTGCATACCGAGGCAGATTCCAAGGAAGGGTTTGCCGGTTTTAATCTCCTGTTGAAGAAGGGTAACCAGGTGATGGTCTATTAAAGACTGCATGGCGTCTTCGAAGGCACCGACTCCCGGAAGGATAATCCCCTTAGCGCTTTTTATGGTTTCGGGATCCCGGGTAAGGACCCAGGAAAGTCCGATTTTATCCAAGGCATTGCAGACACTTTTAATGTTTCCCACATCGTAATCAATAATTGCAATCATCAGGTTTCCTCTTTTCTCCAGTTAAGTTGTTCGGGTTATTTCTCATTCATATTATTAATCATTGATATTATATTTCATTCCTGTAAAAATTATTCCGTGTGGTAAGTTATTTGTGTTATGCCTTACTCATGGTGTAAGGTTTGTGTACCATGAACTTGCCGGCTGCCTTGCGTCCTAGAGCAATGTGCCCTTTGTGGAAGGGATCTTCGTTCCCCTGACCGTAACCGCTTCTTTGATGGCCCGGCCAAATCCTTTAAAGGAGGCTTCGAGAATATGATGGGTGTTTCTTCCCCGAAGCTGATCGATATGAAGGGTAAGGCCGGCTCCCCGGACAAAACCCTGGTAAAACTCTTCTATCAGTTCCGTATCAAAGTCGCCGACCTTTTCTTTCAGTCCGTTAAGGCCGTAGTATAAGTAAGAGCGGCCGCTAAAATCCAGGGATACCTGGACTAAGGCCTCATCCATGGGGAGCAGGAAAAATCCGTAGCGCTGAATCCCCGCTTTAGTTCCCAGGGCCTCCCGAAAAGCCTCTCCCAGACAAATTCCCACATCCTCCACGGTGTGATGAGGGTCCACCACTAAATCCCCCGTAGCCTCCAGGGTTAAATCCACTCCGCTGTGGGCCGTAAGAAGGGTAAGCATATGATCAAAGAAACCGATGCCCGTGTTGATCTTTCCAATACCGTCGCCCTCAAGAGCAAGGGTAAGCCGGATGTTCGTTTCCGTCGTTTCGCGTGTAATCGATGCCTCTCGCAAGGGATCGCCTCCTTTAGTATAAAATTTAGATTCAATCATCAAAAATATTTTGAAGTTTTTCTATGATCTTCTGATTTTCTTCAGGCTTTCCCATGGAGATCCGGTAATAAGGAACCGCTTTGTATATAAACTTCTTAATTTGAAAACCTTCCTTAAGTAATTGTTGATCCAAGGTCTCAGCAATCCTATGAAAAGCAGTACCGGAGTTTTTCCGATCCTGACTGTTCCTTACGGAAAAGCTGATAAAATTTCCGGCACCGGAGTAGGGACTGCATCCCGGCAGTCGGCGAAGAGCGCTGTACAGAAGGTTACGCTGACAGCGAATTTCTCCGATTCTTTCCTTGATCAGGGCAGTTCCCTCGGGCGTTTGTATATACGCCAGATAAGCGGTAAGAATCTTTTGGGTCAATACGTTTATATTATAGGGAGGCTTTACCTGCTGCAAATAGGATACCGCCTCGGGACTTCCCAAAAGATACCCTCCCCGTACCCCTGCAAGACCATGGGCCTTGGAAAAGGTTCGAAGAATGATTAATCGGGGATGGGACGCATTGAGTAACGAAAGAAAATCCTGATCGGAAAATTCCCGGTAAGCCTCATCAATGACCACCATGGCTTCGGTTTCCTTCAGGACCCGGAGGACTTCTTCTTTGGAAATTGTAAGGCCCGTAGGATTATTCGGAGTGCAAAGAAAAACCGCCTTTGCCCGGACCTTGTTGGCCGCCTCAATCAGGCCCTTCACATTGATGGCAAAGTCGTCGTCGGTGGCAGAGGCAATTCCATAGTATTTTCCTCCGATAATTTCCGTAAAAATCTGATACATGGAAAAGGTGGGGTCGTGGGACACTACGGCATCGCCGGCGGCCACAAAGGTTTTAATCAACACATCGATCATCTCATCGGAACCGTTCCCCACAAGGATTTGTTCCATGGGAAAGTGTAAATACTCCCCGATGGCCCGGCGAAGTTCCGTGGAGTTGGTATCGGGATAAAAATTCACCGGGGTACTCTGTATGCTTTTAAAGGCCTGATCAAGCACCGGTTTCGGCACGGGATAAGGGCTCTCATTGGCATTCATTCTGACGAGGGTTTCATTTTTTAAATTCAGATTACTGTCCGGACCGCTTTCAGGGTTATAAGGCTTAAAGTTATTCAAGTTCGTACTGAGTAAGTTTTTCACAGTTTCACATCCTTACCGTAATTCTTTCAGGGTTTATCAGTGGCATCGGCTCAAAGCTTTATTCAAAACGGATGGATACCGCTTTTTTATGGGCTTCTAAACCTTCGTAATCCGCCAGGAGTTCAATATCTCTTTTGCCCTGTTGAAGTGCTTCCTTGGTATAATACACAATAGAGGTTTTTTTAATGAAGTCCTCCACGGATAGGGGAGAGAAGTACTTGGCACTGCCGCTGGTGGGCAGGGTGTGATTGGTACCGGCGTAATAGTCCCCTAGGGGTTCCGGAGAATAGGCCCCTAAAAATACGCAGCCCGCATTTTCGATTTTCGGAAGATAGCTCATGGGATCCTCAAGAAGTATTTCTAAATGCTCCGGGGCAAATCGATTGGATAGTTGAAAGGCTTCCTCGAGATTTTTCGTAATAATGATCTTTCCTTGATTTTCCAAAGCGATTTTTGTAATGTCCTTTCGAATTAAACGCTGCTGCTGTTTTTCAAGGGCTGCTAAGACCTTCTCTCCCAAGTCCCTGGAGGGGGTAATGAGAATCGCCGAGGCTAAGGTGTCGTGTTCCGCCTGGGACAGTAGATCCGCCGCGATAAAGGCGGGGTTTTGGCCCGCCTCGGCGATGATTAAAATCTCGCTGGGTCCTGCGATCATATCGATATCCACCTGGCCGTAGACCGTCTTTTTCGCCAGGGTTACATAGATGTTTCCGGGACCGACGATTTTATCCACCTTCGGAATGCTTTTAGTACCGTAGGTCATGGCAAAAATCCCCTGGGCGCCGCCTAGAGTATAGATCTCCGTAATGCCGATCAGCTTTGCGGCAACCAGAACCCCGGGGTGGATTTTTCCGTCCCTTTGGGGCGGAGAGACCAGCACAATTTCCTGAACCCCCGCAAGGGCAGCGGGAATTCCGTTCATTAACACCGAGGAAGGATAAGCCGCCGTGCCTCCGGGTATGTAGAGTCCCACCCGCTTAAGAGGACTGATCATCTGTCCTAAGATTCCGCCGTTTTCCTCCCGGGTAAAAAAACTTTCCCGAAGCTGCTTTCGGTGGTATCGCTCGATGTTTTCCTTGGCCTTTTCCAAGGCCTGTAAAAGTTCGGAGGAAACGTCGATAAAGGCCTGATCCACTTCCTTTTCCGTTACCTTTAAGGTGTCCAGGCGTACACCGTCAAACTTTTCCGTCAGCTCTATAAGGGCGGCGTCTCCCCGGGTTTTTACCATTTCTTCAATATCCGATACGGACCGGCGTACCTCGTCGGTAAAAAGGGCCATGGGATTTTCAAACAGGTCCTCCATTTCCTTGGCTGAAGCGTTTTTTGTATCAATCCACTGCATTTTTCTTCTCCTCCTTTACAACATTTTCCGCTGCCACGTCCTGCTTTCGCAGGTATTTCTGTATATCTTCAATTAACGTTTGCATAACACCGTTTTTTGTTTTAAAACTCACTTTATTGGCAATCAAACGGGCGCTTAGAGAGGTGATGTCTTCAAAGACCTCCAGGCCGTTTTCCACTAAGGTGTTGCCGGTTTCCACAATATCCACGATCACATCGGAAAGGCCGATGATCGGGGCGAGTTCCACGGAGCCCTGCAGTTCAATAATATCAATGGCAACTCCCCGCTGAAGAAAATAGTTCTTGGCAACCTTCGGGTACTTTGTGGCAACCCGCAGGGGCCCCGGGAAAAATTTATCCCCTTCCCCTTTGATGCCCGCAACGGAGAATTTGCATTTTCCCAATCGTAAGTCCAGCAGTTCATAAAGGTTGCGGTCCTTTTCCAACAGGGTATCTTTTCCCACAATGCCTAGATCCGCGGCGCCTTTTTCCACATAGATGGGAACGTCGGCGGGTTTTACCAGAATAAAACGAAGGCCCTTTTCAGGGCTTTCAAAAATAAGCTTTCGTGATTTTTTTTCCATGGCGGGCACGGAATAGCCGAGGGCTTTAAAAAGTTCGTAGCCCTCTTCGGCTAAACGGCCCTTGGCAAGGGCAATATTGATCATGGTGTGCTCCTTTCAAAGATAAATTTTGTTAGTGAATCGGTACCATGGAAAAATTACGGTCCTTGTCATCTAAGGATTTGATAAAGGTATTCTGATAAACCTTGGATATGTCGTCGCCGATCAGATCAATAAGTTCTAAGCGGTCCGGTTTGTAGACCAGTATCTCTTTGATGTTTTTCTTTTGCGCGCCGATAATCTGTTCCTTTAAATCTTTTTTTGCATTCATTTCGACCACAAAGCCTTTATCACGAATGGTTTCTGCTATTTGAAAGGCTTCCCTGCGCTCGCTGTCATCATAAAGCACTAAATAATCGGTGTAATAGGGGGATTCGATGGACTGATTAAATTTTTTCATTGCTTGGATCACCTCGTCTATATTTATTCCGAAGCCCAGGGAAGGAATTTTCCGTCCGAAGGATTCGGTAAGGGGGTCGTAGCGACCGCCCTGAACAATTACTTTTCCGTGGCCCGTTAAGTATCCCTGAAACAACGTGCCGTCATAATAATCGAAATGATTAATCAGGCTGAGATCCAAATGGATATACTTGCCGTAGCCGTAATCCCGAAGGATTTCCACCACCCGCTGTAAATGCCGGAGGGGAGCTAAATCTTCTGTGGATAGATCGTAACCTTGAATTTTCTCAAATACCTTTTCCGGTTTGCCGTAAAGGTTGGGCATGGCGCCCAAGAGTTTTCGAAGGCTTTCCGGAACCCCGGCGGGGACCTTTTCCCCGATGAAAAGTTCCAAAGCCGTGAAGTTTTTCTCCCGGATCAGAGCGTTGTACTGCTTTTGATCCTTCAAAGGAAAGGCTACCCTGGCCAACAGGTTTTTAAAAAAGTTGATGTTGGAAAGGTCCAGCTGAAAATCCTGAAAACCCAGTTCCAATAAAGATTTAATGGCAATTAGAATGACCTCCGCTTCGCCGCTGGGGGAACCGTCACCGAAATACTCAATGCCTCCCTGAGTAAACTCCGTAGCCGAGGACTCGTTTAAGTCGCTGCCTCGAAATACATTGGAGATATAGGATAGGCGTAGCTGCTTGGGATCCTCCTTGCTGTTGGCCACCATCTTGGCAATGGGCAGGGTGCAGTCGGGACGAAGGACTAAAATATCCCCGGCGGAGTCGATAAACTTTAACATCGCCGAATGTTCCAGCGGTCCTTTGGATTCCTTAAAAAGATCAAAATATTCAAAGGTGGGAACGGCGATCTGCCGGTAACCGTATTGGTGAAACAGTTTTTTTAATTGTCCGCTGATAATTTCCTTTGGTTCAAAGGAAGTGTAATACTCGTATTTGGCGCCCTTCGGCACTTGTGATTTAAAATATTCCAATGGCATACCTCCTAAAACGCTATATCGCTTTACTGTG
>PWEO01000052.1 GCA_003553525.1 Clostridiaceae bacterium | reverse complement strand
GCCAGGGATTCTTTGGTAATCTTAATCTCCCCGCTTAAACCATCTTCCTCCGGTTTTAATGCTTCCATCCACTGTCTGAGAATCTCCTCTACGGGAGCATATTGAATGAGACTTTCCTTTTCAAAACCCTGCTCATGGAACCCCGAAAGCTTCTTCAGCCGTTGAATTTCCTCTTTCGATAGTCCATAGACCTGTTCCAGTTCCTGAAAAATGCTTTGAAATACTTTATGCCAGGTTTCTTCAAATTCTATTAAAGTTCCGTCTTTATCGAGTAAAATGCCTTTGATCTTCAATGGGTAAACCCTCCTGTTCTTAATTTTAGATATAATGCACTTCTCCTAATCCTGTTTATTTTTTTGCTGCTTCTTTCTTTTATTCCGATACATTTTTTCATCCGCCAGCATTAACATTCTGTCTAATTTCGGATCTTCCTCTATGGGTATTTCCAGGGCTCCATAGGCCAGACTTGCAATTCTTGAGTACTGCTCAAGCTTCTTCTCAATCCGCAGAATAATTTCTTCTGTTTTTTCTTTGCTGCAGTTCTCAAAGAGAAATAAAAACTCATCTCCCCCAATTCGAAAAACATAATCCAAACCGGTTCGGGTCTGTTCCGTGGCCAGTCTTGCAAAATCCTTTAGGAGCTGGTCTCCTGCACTATGGCCAAACTCGTCATTTACCTTTTTGAAATTATTAAAATCAACCATGGCTATCGAAAGCTTTATTCCCAGTCGTTTACATCGTTTTAAGGCTTCCACAAACTTTTCTTGCAGTGCATATCGATTAAAAAGACCCGTCAGTGCATCCTTTGCGGCCAGGAACTCCAATTTTTCATTCATTCGCTTCAGTTCCTCATTTTTTTTGGCCACTTCCCGCTGAGCATTGGTCAGTTCACTGTTTAACTTCATAATTTCTTCGTAAGAGTCCTGGCTGCGCTCACCATAGTAAAATTCTTCTTCTATCAAGACTATATAACCCTGTTTCATCGGGAATCCATGCAAGACCCTTTGTTTTTCTATGTCTCCCGAGGAAACCATTAAAACAAAATCGACAACTTGCTCTTTTTTATCTACTATGGCTTTCAGCCTTTCACCATCCCCATGATTCATAGGCAGTTTTTTAAAAATCGATTCTCCGATCTCCAACAAAAATTTTGTATGGTTGTTATAATAGATTATTTCTTCTATTACTCCTTTTTCATTACAATATGCCATTACTATTAAATCATTCTGTAACTTCATTTTCTTTGCCTCCTTTTGTGAAGCTTCTACCTTCCCGACTTTCGTGAATATCTTAAAATCAATTATCGTCAACGGTTTATTATCTATTTCCCTACAAAGAATGAAATCCCCTTTAATTTATGTAATGATTTTTAAAATAGTTTTCTTCCTATCAAAAGCAGCTTTTTTTGAACCCCTGAAAATTTCTTCGTGATTATTTTAAATTTTTCCTGTATAATGGGACTTTATAAAGTCCAGGCATAATCCTAGGACTTTTAACAATCAAGGAGGTTCATTATGAAATGGTTAAATAAATTTATGCAAGGTCGGGCAGGGGGAGACCATCTCTCCATCTTTTTACTGGTGCTTTCTATTGTCATTACGATCATCGGCCGCACTACAGGATTTTCTATGGTTCAAGCCTTCAGCTACATCCCCTTGGTATTCGGTATGTATCGGATATTTTCCAAAGACATCTCAAAGCGAAGGATGGAAAATTATAAGTTTATGATGAAAATCAGTCCTTTGTATAAACGGTTTCATAAGCTTATTACCCGTTTAAGGGTATCCAAAAACCATAAACTAATGCCTTGTACCGCTTGTAAAACCATGCTTCGGGTTCCTAAAAACAAAGGCAAAATCCGAATAACCTGTCCCGGCTGTAAAGCTCAATTCACAAGAAAAACCTAAAATACCCAAGTTTTTACTGTGCATCTCAAATATCAAAATAACGGGATCCGAACTAATAAACATAGTTTTTGGAACTACCACATTATAAGGAGAGTATCTCTCAATGAAAATAATTAATAAAATTTTAGGAAAAATCCTCTATATTATCACCAAAGTCCTGGAAGGGATCTATACGATGACCATCCGTCTTTTAGAGACCGTAATCCTTCTTACGAAGGGGGTTTCCAAGGGACTCTTTCTGATTCTCAGCATGGGCGGGTGTCTGTTCTTTATCATTTTTGCCATCCCCTTAGGCCTTCGCATGTTAACGGACCCCTATGCTTTGGGTATCATCTTGTTTCTCCTGTTTTTTCCTGTTCTCGGGGGGAAGTTTTTGAACCGGTTGAAAAAGCAGAAATTCCTGTTCACCTCTTTTCTGTTTAATCTGTCCAATCATTTAATAGAACCTAAAGAATACTCCTATAAGTCCTTTTCGGCGTATAAACAAAGCTATGAACAAGCCGAGAAGGATTACAGAAAGGAACAGGAACGTCGGTACTATGAACAGCAGCAACAAAAACAGCGTGCCTGGAATGAGCAGTTCAACCAGTGGCAAAACCAAGGAGCCGGAGGCGGCAGGTACTACTACCGTACGGGATCCGGTGGTCACTGGAGCCATCAGGGAGGCTCAAGTCAAAGCTTCGGCGGCGCCCAGGGGAACTATCAAAAGAAATACAAAGAGAGTTTGGATTTATTAGAGGTCTCCGAGGGTGTGGACGATAAGCAGCTGAAGATGGCTTACCGAAAAAAAGCGAAAAAATACCATCCGGACATTAATAAGAATCCCAATGCCACACAAAAATTCCAGGAAATCAATGATGCCTACAACTTTTTAAGCGAATACTCTTAAGGATCACTCTACAGCCTCGGGAAAACCCGACGGCTGTTTTTTTTACGCGCCTCCCCGTAAAAATGCCCTACGGTATCGCTTTACCGCTAAATCCACCGCGCCCTCTTCTCCTTTAAAAATCAAACGGATTTTGGGGATTTTAAGATTTTTGTATCCTTGGTCTTCATGGGTTTCAAGGACAACCTCCCAGCCCTCACCGAGGAATCTTCCCCCGTCACTGGCCCTTGCCTCCTTCTCAAAATAACCCTTTATTTCATGACAGGGAATCCCGCTGTCGATCACCACTTCTTTCATAAAATCCCGCCTTTTTAAAAAAGATCCCGTACATCCATCAGTTCACCCTGCTCAAAATTTCCGGTCAGTAAAAGTTCCTTTACTTTCTCTGCCACAGCTTCTGCAGCAAAAAGCTTTCCTTCTTTTTTATAATTCTTGAACTTCTCCAGCTCCTGAAAGTCTTTTTCATCGGAACTGCGAATTTCTTCCTGCATTTTCGTATCCATAATCGCCGGAGCTAAGGATAGGATTTTTACCGGATGTTGGCTTTTGTCCTGTTCTAAACCTACGGACTGAGTAAAAAGATTGACTCCGGCTTTCGCGGCACAGTAGTTGGACCAGCCGTAATGAGGCTTTCTTCCTGCTCCCGAGGAGATATTAATCACTCTTTTATCCCCTTTAAATCCTTGAGTGTGCCGGATAAAAGCGGAGGTCAAAATTAAGGGACCGGCCAAGTTTACATGGAGGTTATTCAGAATTTCTTCATCCCTGCAGTCTTCCAGTCGCTTCACCGGCGCTAAGACTCCGGCATTGTTCACTAAGTAAACGCCATCCGCTGCAGCAAAATTCATTTTTTCAAAAATTTCTTCCATCAGGTTTCTTATGTTTTTGTGATCGCCCAAGTCAAACTCGAAAAATTCCAGGCTTCCCGGCTTTTTCTCAGCAACCTCCACTAATTCCTGATCCTTCTTACGGGAAATGCAAAAAACCCGGTGATTTTCTGCTATTAACGCTTTGGCTAAGGCCTTCCCTAAGCCTCGGGATGTTCCTGTAATTATAAAGTTTTTCATAATTGTTCTCTCCTTCATATACATTTTAGGTACTGGTTGATCTTCTCGGGTTTAAATTGATTTTCTCCGATTTAAGTTAATCTTCTTCGGATTAAGTTTTTTGTTTTTTGCAACTACTCTATATTTACCCGCCACGCTCTCCTCTAAGCAACAAAACCCCCACTAAAAGACCTCGCTAATAGGAAAACTCGCAATTATGATTCTTTCCTGCTATACTGAAAGAGTCATAATAACTGCGAAAGGAGTGAGTCTTTTGGACGGAACGAAAAGAAGCAACATCACAGTCGGCGCTGCGGTTCATATCGTTGAAAAACAAAACCAGGCCAGTGGAGAATTAACGAAGGGAGTGGTAAAATCCATCCTTACAAAATCCCCTAACCATCCCCATGGTATTAAAGTACGCTTGGAAAGCGGCGAAGTCGGTCGTGTAAAAGAAGTCTTGTAAGGCTTTTTTTTTAGAAAAAAAACGACCTTTTACGGTCGTTTTCCTCAGGGGCTTAGGTTTTTCTCCATAAGTCTTTCATCATGTTTTCTATCTTTCGTCTGCGTTCCAGGGTCTTCTCTTCATTGATTTGAATATCAATAACATCCCCTTCCTTTGCGCCCTTCGGCACCAAAATTCCGGGCATATTAACGGTTTCTCCATTACCCATTTCCACCACAGCGAAATCTCCTTCGAATCGATCAATAATAACTCGCATAATTTTCGACCCTTTCTAATGATACTCGTTTAAAACAAGCACCTTTCCCTATGAAAAATTTACTGAGTAATCGTTTGAATAAACACCCGAATAACTTCCGCACCACCAATGACGGTTCCCAGCGTGCTTCCAAGATTGGTTAAAGTCACCACCAGCAGTATGCGCGTAACCTTATTTTTCCAAAAGCCTTTTACACTGACCGCATCCTCGGAAAGCTTTTCAAAATCCACCACACTGGGGCGCCGAAGATAGGCCTCGGTGAACCCTGCAAACCACCCTGCGGCAAGCAGAGGATTCAGTGAACTAATGGGGGCTACAAGAATAGCGGTGAGAATTGTTAAGGGATGACCCAGGGCGATGATGGCCCCAACGGCGGAAAGCCCTCCGTTCCATATAATCCAGCTGACGGTTTGACTGACCCCTGCGGAAAAATTCATATAGAAGGTGTACAGGATAATCCCGATAATGATGATGGGAATGGCCCAGGCGATTTTTCCCGGGGCTTTGGATTTTTTCGGAACCTTGGATAATTCTTTTAAGTCATGTTCCTTATGAATTTCTGTTTTTATTCCCGGAATATGGGCGGCGCCTAAAATGGCAACGACCTTGTCCCCCGGGGCGTCTTTGATCTTTTGGGACAGGTACTGATCCCGTTCATCAATCAGAGGTTTTTTCAGTTTTGGAAAATGTTCCGTAAAGTCCTGCAACATCGCATTAAGCATATCCTGGGATTTCATTTTTTCCAGTTCAACTTCAGTAATGCTCTCATCATTGAAAATACTGAAAAGAATTTGGACCATTAAGGACAGTTTTCCTTTGAGACCGATCCCATGCCAAACCCTGGAAAAGGTGGTTTGGATATTTCGGTCCGCCAGTACCAATTTGGCTCCCGCTTCCTTAGCCGACTCAATGCCTTGAATCATCTCCTGCCCCGGTTTTATGCCAAACTGCTTGGCTAACCGATTTTGAAAAGAGGAAATTACCAAATTCACCAACAGTACCGTGGTTTTTTTCTCCTTAATGATTTTAAAGATATCCATTTTCTGCCAACGGTTTTTATCCGTTACGGATTGATAGCGCTGTCGGTCCAACTCGATACAGACCGAGTCCGGCTGTTCCGCTTCAATCACCTCTTTTACCTGTTTTGCACTCTCCTTGGATACGTGGGCGGTGCCAATCAGAATGATTTCCTTGCCCTCTATATTAATCCGGGTAATATTTTCCTCGTTTTCCAGGGATTCTTCCCAGGGATCCCCTTCGGTTTTTTCCGCTTCCAGTTTTTCCTCTTCAGGATTCTCCAAAGAATCATCCTTCAGTATTTCTTTCTCACTTCCGATTTGCTCTTCCCTCATGAAATTCCTTCCTCTCCATTTAACTTCTTATACACAGTTTACCAAATAACCGGACAAAAAGAAATAACATCCTTTGACGCTTTATTTACACTTGTCCCCTGCTTCAGTTCCATAGGTTTCAAGATGAGTTTTTCTGACTTTTATCGATTGATCATGACTAAAGCAATGACCGTAAGTAAAATCGCCACTTTGTTTTTATTCGCAATTTTTTCTTTAAATATGATAAAGCTTCCCAAAGTGATCAGCACAATACTTCCCGCACTGTAAATAGGGAATACCACGGAAGTCTTTAAGGTATCCAGGGCTAAAATTAAAAAATACGAAGAAAAAAGATTGGGAATCCCAACGGCAAAACCGGTGAAAATATCTCTTTTGGTGATCACGGACTTTCTTCTTAAGGTATACGTGATACTGATTAAAAAAGCGGTGAAAAAGACAAAGAATAAAAAAACATCTTTAAAATCATTCAAGGCATAATTTTGATAAATTTTATTGGAGAATTCCGCAAGCCCCCCGAAAATAAACAGTAAAATCAATAGATACTTCACATCAAGCTTTTTCGCAGCATCCCGGGATAGGTTCACAATCAGTATGGATAGGATCGCCAGGATAATGCCGATCCACTGAATGGCGGTGGGATATTCCCGCCAAAGAATAATGGAAAAAATCATGGGAATCAGTATGCCGATTTTTCCGAAGGCTCCCGAGAGTCCCGCTCCGTTTTCCCGAACACTTTTTTGATAAAAAATAAAGGAGGCGAAGAAAAAACCTCCCGCCAGGGTCCCGATTATGATCCCCCAGATCATACTGGCGTACTCGGAAAAAATAAAGCCCCCTTGACTCAGCATCAGGGAAAACTCCCGCCGAAAAGAGTAGGACCAATCTACTTTACCGATTAAACCGTTCCCCGCAATCATTACCAGACTGGTGGTAAAGGCAATAAAGTAATTGGCACTGGTAATGACCAGTCGATTGGTATTGGAACTCTCCGTATATTTAAATATCAATGCAATGGATGCACTGCAAAGGGTTGCCAGTAAAAGAAAAAACATAACCCACCTCTTTTCTAAAAATCCATGGAAATCTGTTCAGATTCCTGATTAGGATTTTCCTCTTCCTGAATTTCTTCCTCCCGCATTTCCTTTTTCTGAGTTTCTTCTTCCTTAGGGTAAAAAATTTCCTCTTCCCCAAAGACCTTTTTGATATTTAACTCCATTAAATAGTCATAGGCGGCTTTTGTGGATAAAGAAAAGTTCTCATCCGGTGTTAACAGCTCCTCATAATCAATATCCACTTTGCAATCAATGGTGGCCAGTCGCCTTGACAAATAGGCATCCTCTTTTCCCGATTCGATTTTTTCCCTTTGCTTCCCCTTAAGATCTTCAGTGTTTTCATAGATTCCCTCTAAATTCCCATAGGCATTGAGAAGCTTAATGGCGGTTTTTTCTCCAATTCCCTTGATTCCCGGAATATTGTCGGAAGGGTCTCCCGATAAAGCTTTTAGATCCACGATTTGTTTTGGACTGAGCCCTCCGTATTTTTCTGACACCGCCTCGGGATCAAAGTGGATCATGCCCTTATTGGATAGGTAAATTTGATGTACCTTCGGGGTGATCAGTTGGAAAAGATCCCGGTCCCCGGATACAATCAGCGGTTCATATTCTTTGTATGCAGCGCTATATGCCAGGGTTCCGATTAAATCATCGGCTTCATATTTTTCCATTTTAATAAAGGTGGCGTTGCATTTTTTTAAGTAGGTCTCCATCATTCCGAACTGAACAATCAGTTCCTCGTCGGTCTCTTTACGGGTTCCCTTGTATTCCGGGAAAAATTCATTTCGAAAACTTTCTCTCGAAGCATCGGAACAGATCACCATATGCCAAGGCTGATGTTTGTCCTGCAGGGACTTTAGATATTTTACAAAACCGAAAAAGCCTCCCGTGGCTACCCCTTCTTTTGTGGCCAATCTGGGATAGGCATAGTAGCTTCGGTGAATTAAATTCATCGCATCAATCAGCAGTATTTTTTTAGAATTTCCATTTTCCTTCATTGTAAAGCTCCCTTCCGATTTCCTTTTCATTCTTATCACTTCAGTCTT
>PWEO01000125.1 GCA_003553525.1 Clostridiaceae bacterium | reverse complement strand
GGATAATGTACAGCAGCGTGTGGATGCGGTAACGGATTTCATTGCCTACGCCCGGGAAGAACTCAAGCCCTATGGTGTGGATCTTTCCGTGGATATTTTCGGATTTGCCGCACTGGTTCGGGAAGAGCCCAATATCGGTCAGAGTTTTACGCGAATTTCCGAGAATGTGGATGTGATTTCCTCCATGATTTATCCCAGTCACTGGGGACCATGGAATTTAGGCATTGAGAAGCCGGATTTGGAACCCTACAATCTGGTGTATAATTATATGGTAGTTGAAAATGAAGTGTTGGCAACCTTAGGAGACGACGCACCTAGAACCAGACCCTGGATCCAGGATTTTACCGCTTCTTATCTCGGAGCAGGAAATTATAGGACATACGGTGACCATGAAGTGTCGGAGCAAATTCGTGCCCTGCATGATCACGGCGTTAACGAATACTTGCTTTGGAATTCAAGAAGTAACTTTTCCGAAGGGGCAACCTTCGATTTCGATGAGTAACAATCGATGTATAATTGCAAAGTAATAAGCATAAGTAACAAAAATTTCTGCTGAAAAACTAGATAACCGCCTTGGGGTATCGATTGGAATCGATCCTTCAGGCGGTTATTTTTGTGCTGGAATAAAGATGGGAGCGATTATGGAAAAGCTACATAACAAAGAAATGGAGTGGTTACATGAAAACCTCACATTAGTAGCGTCTCCCCTTGAGATCCCAATCCTGAAAAATACAGGTTTTGGAACAGGAGGACAAAAGCTCCGTCCCGCTGTCCGCTGTCCCCTTTATCCTTTTCTGTTTGCGACATATATCGGAAATAGTTATTGACATATGTCATATACAGAGTATAATGAAGGTATAGACAAAGTATTCATTATAAAAAAATGAAAAGGAGATGCATAAAATGCCAAGAAGAGATCAAACAGGACCCATGTCGGAAGGTTCAAAAACAGGAAAAGGTTTCGGGCCCTGCGGTGAAGGAAATGCCGAAGGAACCGGAGTTAGGAATGGCCGAAGATATAGCGACGGAATTGTCGAGGCTCAATCAGCAAAAGTGGAATTCGGCTTACGTCAGGGAAGCGGAGTAAAAAGACGGAGAAGAGGCAGTGCTGCACTGGAGGAAAGAGATACCCGAATGGAAAGACCGGGCAGAAGAGGTCGACGATAGTAAGGCGTCGGATCAAAATCGAAAAGTAAGAAATCGAAAAGCAAAAAAACAAAAAGTGAAATTGAGGTGAGAACAATGCCGAGACCGAAAAAAGGCCGTAGGGTGTGTGGTATGCCCAAGGTTGACTATTTTGGACCCGTGGCCACCATGGAAAACGAGCAGGAAGATATTGTTATGTCTGTGGATGAGTACGAAACCATTCGTTTAATCGATTTGGAAGACTTCACCCAGGAACAGTGCGCAGGACAAATGAATATTGCAAGAACCACGGTGCAGGGGATTTACAATGAGGCGAGAAAAAAGCTGGCCGAAACCCTGATCAACGGAAGAAGACTAAAAATTGAAGGCGGAAATTATAAGCTCTGCAACAACCTGCAAAAACATTGTGGGGGAGGAAGAGGTCACCGAAGAGGTTGTAACAATCATCCTTCAGCGTCGGATAAGCCGGAAGATCTATAAAAGGAGGTTTTACTATGAAACTGGCAATGCCCGTAGAGGCGAAAGACATGGAAAAAAAGGTCAGCCCTTCCTTTGGACGGACCCCTTATTTTCTCATTTATGATACGGATTCCAAGGAAGCGATTTATCTGGATAACGGTGCCGCCGGGACCCAAGGGGGAGCCGGAATTAAAGCGGCCCAAATTATTGTGGACAGCAATGTCCAGGCTTTACTAACTCCCCGATGCGGAAAGAATGCAGCGGAAGTGTTGGTGGACGGAGGTATTAAACTCTATAAAACCCGGGAGGGCTCCGTGAAGGAAAATCTTGAGGACTTTGCATCCGATAAGCTGGAATTATTGGAAGAAATCCACGAGGGATTTCATAACCATGGAGGGAAGTAAGATGAAAATTGCAGTGCTCAGCGGAAAAGGAGGCGCCGGCAAAACCCTGGTTTCCGTAAACTTAGCGGCGGCGGCAAAAGAGGCCACCTACATGGATTGTGATGTGGAGGAGCCCAACGGACATCTCTTTTTTAAACCGGGAAAGGTGCATACCGAGTTCGTTTACAATAAAATTCCCGTAGTTGATGAACAACGGTGTACCGGCTGTCGAACCTGTGTAGACTTTTGTAAATTTAATGCCTTGGCTTATATCAATGGAAAACTGAGGATCTTTGAGGAAATTTGTCATTCCTGCGGGGGCTGTCAGTTGTTCTGCCCGGAAGATGCCCTATGGGAAAAGAATAAGGCCATCGGAAAAATCGAAACCGGAGTTTCTGAGAATGTTCAGGTGCTTACGGGGGTCCTTAATACGGGAGAAGCCTCCGGGATTCCCATCATTAACCGGCTGTTTGAAGCCGGTCAAAATACTCAAAATCACACCATAATTGACTGCCCTCCGGGAAGTGCCTGTAGTGTAATGGAGAGCATCGAAGATGCGGATTACTGTGTGTTGGTGGCGGAACCTACTTTATTCGGAGCTCATAATTTAAAAATGGTGCATGAACTGGTAACCCTGTTTAAAAAACCCCATGGGGTGGTTTTAAATAAATGTGTGGAGGGAGACAATCCTTCCGAGGAATTTTGTGTAAATCATAATATCAGGATTTTAGAGAAAATCCCTTATGATACGGAACTGGGAACGTTAAACTCCAACGCATTTATTGCGGTTCGGGAGCAGACAGCCTACCGGCAGTTATTTTCTTCCCTACTACAAAAGATTGTTAAGGAGGTGGCCTATGAAACAACTACTCATCCTTAGCGGAAAAGGGGGAACGGGAAAAACCACCGTAGCCGGAGCCTTTATCAAGCTGGCCAAGGCGAAAGCCTATGCTGATTGTGACGTGGATGCCCCAAATCTTCATTTGATTATGAGGGATCTGAAAGAACCGGTACGAAAAGACTTTTACGGCATGGATAAAGCGGTAATCGATCAGGACCGGTGCACGGCCTGTGGACTGTGTCAGGAGCACTGTCGCTTCCATGCTATTGATCATGATCCCTTATATCATGTAAATCCTTATGCCTGTGAAGGCTGTGGGGTTTGTGAGCGGCTTTGTCCGGAAGGGGCCATCACCCTTCAATCCGACCTTGCGGGAGAATTGATGCTTTATTCGGGAGAGCCGGTATTTTCCACGGCGGAGCTGAAAATGGGAAGCGGTACCTCGGGACTGTTGGTGACGGAAGTGAAAAAACAGTTAACCCATGAGGCGAAAGATGCTGAAATGGCCATCATTGACGGATCTCCGGGGATCGGTTGTCCCGTGATTGCCTCCATCAGTGGGGTTGATATGACCCTTGTGGTGGCGGAACCCTCCATATCCGGCATCAGTGATATGAAGCGAATTCTGGAGACGGCAAAAAAATTCAATGTGGAAACCGCCCTATGCGTCAACAAATACGATACCAATTTGAAGAACACCAAAAGTATTGAAGATTTTTGTCAGGATCACCAAATACATTTCCTTGGGAAAATCCCCTACGATCCCGAAGCGGTTAAAGCCATCAATAATGTTCAAAGCATTGTGGAGGTTAATTGCCCTTCAGGAGCGGCGGTGAAAAAGGTGTTTGAGCGAACGATAAAAATACTACTTAATGAAAGCTAGAAAAACATGTCTTATTTTCAATGCCCCGATTGCAGTGGCAAACATAAGATTTTCGGTGAAAGCCATATTGAAGACATTGAAGGGAATTGGCTGGATCCTATTGTGAAAGCCATCGAAGATAAGTAGAAGTGATGAAAAAATGCGTAGCAAATTGGATGAACACAAAATAAGGAGGAAGATAAAATGAAAATAGCAGTAGCCAGTGAAAAAGACCAAGTGACCGAGCATTTCGGACACTGTGAAAACTTTAATATTTATGAGGCGGAAGATCAGAAAATTGTAAAAAGTGAGTCTATACCCAATCCCGGACATCGTCCCGGATTTTTACCGAACTTTTTACATGACTTAGGGGTTCAGGTCATCATCTCCGGAGGCATGGGCGGCGGTGCCGTGGACATCTTTAATGAAAAAGGCATCGAAGTGATCACCGGCACCATCGGAGAGGCCAAAGCCGTAACGGAACTTTACTTGCAGGGAGAATTGAAATCCACCGGTTCCATATGTCATGAACATCAGCACCATGGAGAATGTGGGAAATAATCTTCCAAGGGACATTAATAGCTCTGCAGGCTGTTTATTGTTGGAGGAAGAAGGACTGGAAGTCGTATTCAAAATAGTATTTTAACTATGGTTTCTTGTAGTAATCCCCAATTTATCATATATGTAGAAAGCATAAAAATCGCTGAACCGCCCTTGGGTATCGAGTGGAATCGATCCTTCAGGCGGTTATGTTTTTGGTAGAATAAAGATTGGTGGAATTATTGAACAGGAGGACAAAAGCGCTGTCCCCTCCTGGTGGACAATTACTCCGTCCCTCTGTCCCCCCATCAGCGAACTCGAGGCTCCCTTTGAAAGCTTTCGATACCAGCGCTAGGGTTTTCCCCATAAGAGACTCGGGAATGAAAAGCTCTGCTAAAAATAATTTTTTGTTTCTTAGATGTTATATATGACTAAAAGCGGGTAAACATTCTGATAAGGCTGTGGATGCCAATGCATCCACGAAGACCTTAGAATATGGTGCAACGTTATATTTCGGCACGATTAGTTAAAAATATAACGAATCAAAGGAGGCGTTATATCACACCGCCACTTTAGAGATTAAGTCTATCGTCGTAATTGATCACTAAAAGGAGGCGAAAGTATTGTTTAAAGGAAAGAAGAGTTTAATTTTTATAGCGGTTTTGTTGATCCTAAGCTTGATTGTTGCCTGTGGAGATCCTGCTGAGGATGAGGATGCGGTCATGGATACGGATGTCCTGGTAGTCGGAGGGGGCGGCGCTGGTCTGGCGGCAGCCATAGAAGCCTCGGAAGAAGGAGCCTCGGTAATTCTAGTGGAGAAATTAGGAGTGCTGGGCGGAAGTACCATGTTATCCGGAGGGATCATACATGCTGCGGAAAGCCCCGTTCAGGAACGGGCAGGGATTGATGAACCCTGGGAAGACTTCGCCGAGTACTGGATGGAAATGTCCGAGAACGAAGCGGATGAGGAAATGATAAATTTCATAGCCCAACACTCCGGTGATAGCATTGCATGGCTGGAAGAGCAGGGCGTGGTATTTGAGGAAGACCTAACCGCGGAAGGGATCAGTCCCGCCGAAAGAGGACATCATGCGGAAGATGGCGGCCCTGGAATCACACAACCATTAGAGGAAACAGCGAGGGATTTAGGCGTGGAAATTGTACTGAATACCACGGTCACGGACCTTATTGTCGATGATGACGGAGGGGTCATCGGTGCAGAGGGAGAAAACAACAACGAAGAAAGCATGACCTTCAACGCCGATGCGGTTGTATTGGCCACCGGTGGTTTCTCCCAAAGCGAAGAAATGAAAGACGAATATTCGCCTGTTGCAAGTGGACAGTTTTGCTACGCCGCCTCGGGAAATGTAGGTGACGGTTTAAGAATGGCCGAAGAAGCAGGGGCTGACATTGTGGCACCGGATGGTGTCATCGGATTTCGAGGTGTTGCCCCGGACGTTCCTTACCGAGATGCCCTGGGTGGACTGGTGTTTGTTCCGAATCTTTATGTAGATGAAGACGGGGAACGGTTTATGAACGAAGGGGATTATTATGCCCTAATGTATGAGCATATGGTTGAAAATGAAAGCGACGAATTTTACTCTGTTTTCAGTGGAGAAGTACCGGAGGAAGCCCTGGAAGAAGGAGTAGAAGAGGGTGTTGTGGTGCGAGGCGAGAACTTTGAAGAGTTGGCCGAGGCCATGGAGGTTCCCGTGGATAATTTTCTGGACACCGTAGAGCGATTTAATGAGCTGGCGGAAACCGGAGAAGACGAGGATTTTGGAAATCCTGCCATTGCAAGCATTGAAGAAGAAAATTTATATGCCTTAAGGGTACACCCGGCAACCCTGGGATCCTTTGGGGGCCCGAGAGTCAACCTGCAGGGAGAAGTTCTGGATGAGGAACAAAATCCTATCCCGGGACTGTATGCTGCGGGAGAGGTTGCAAACGGACAGCTATTTGAATCCGTTTATCCCGCAAGTGGAACATCCATCACCGCCGTTATAGTAATGGGAAGAGAGGCGGGAAGAGAAGCCGCCGAAGGCATACAATAGTAGGTATTTAACCGATCGTAGCCTAAATAAAATCCTAGGGGATGGACCATTTCCCAAGTCATCTGAATAGGATGGAAAAAAATGACCTCACGATAGGATAAGAGATAGCTTCCCAAGGGGAGCAAAACTTAAACTATCGGAGGTCATTTTATATGTCCGAGCTTCCAGAGGATACTTAGGGGGCAATCTGGTCACCCAAGCACTCACAACCTGACGGTGGTTTTTTGAGCAAGCAATACAACGTGTAGAGCAACTAATTCAATTAGTTTTTATGTCGTACTAGATTATCCGACGTGTCAACTCCACTGGTGGTTAATCGTCATGCTTGCAGTCGATACCCCGGAAACCCCACTTCAAAATTCATGGAAATTAAGTGGCGAGAGTATTCATTTGGACATGGTTGAAATCTCATTGACCTGAAAATCGGAAATTGATTTGAAGAAAAGGAAACCGATCAGTAATGTCATGGTACCGCTTAGGATAAAGGGAATGGAGGCTAAGGTGTAGTCGAATACCATTCCGAAGAAGAGCTGACCCATGGGCACCGCTGCCATGGAGAGGGTTTCCTTTAAGGAGCTTACACGGCCCAGCATTTCCAATGGAACTTCCCTTTGCATCAGGGAGGATACACCGATATTAGTAACTACGGCGATGGAAGTGATCATGAGCTCTACTGCAACCATGGTGATAAAAGGTACGGTATTGAAGGCAAATTGCTGGATATAAAAGTCGGATGCAATAAAGGCGATTACTACAATGAGTGCACCGATGGCCATGACCGCATACGCCAATAATTTTTCCAAAGGATAACGTTTGCTTAGAACGCCCGTAAACAGACTTCCAACTAAAGAACCCGATACTAAAGCCGTTTGCAAAATTCCCAATTGCCAGTCCGTAACTTCCAGGAGCTGATTGGCTACATATATCAGACCCACGGAAATGGCAGGGGAAATCAAAGCATTGGCCGCAAGGGCAAGCCCCATGATGTTACGAATCAACTTATGTCTTTGAACGACTTTAATCCCTTCGGAAAAATCCCTGGTAAAATCCTTATAAGATAGTTTTGTTTTTTTCTTGTTGGGGCTCTCAAGCTCAATAAACATTTCTGATATGGCGGATAAAACAAAAGAAACGGCGTTTATGAGAAGTACTACGGATATTCCATATAAACCAAAGATCAGGCCCGCTACCACAGGATAAAGCATATAACAAAGGGTCAGCGCTAATCGATTGAGAGAGTTTGCCCCGACCAGTTCTTCTTTTTTTACAACCGAGGGAATTGCGGTGCCGATGGCAGGAGAAAAAAGTGCGGAAATCAGCGACATGCTGATGACCGTAAGGTAAATATGAAAAATGCTAAGTTCTGTGATTCTAGATAGGACATATAACCCTCCGATGATAACCGCAGAGAGTAAATCCAGATAGATAATTATTTTTTTTCGATCAAACCAATCCGCGAACACGCCACAGATGGGACCGGCAATCAGCCGAGGCACCATTCCGATAGCCAGTACCGAAGCGAACATCGTACCGGAACCTGTCAAATGGAGAATGTATAAAGACAAGGCAAAACTTTGCATTCCACTGCCAAAATGAGATACAAACTGACCGATTACCAATAATGCTAAGTTCTTGTTTTTCATCAGCTTCCATTCCAAAACCATCACCCCTTCATTTGTATAAGAAAATTTTATCATGGTATGGATTCTTGGGGTACCCATTAGTATTGGGAAAATAAGAGGGGATAAAGGGGTATAAG
>PWEO01000174.1 GCA_003553525.1 Clostridiaceae bacterium | reverse complement strand
GGCCATGCCTTCATCTGCAAGCATTTGTCTTAGCAGTAAATCATGGGTGCAACCGGTGGACGCTGTTGCGATGGTAAGGCCATCTAAATCTTTTGGACCGCTATATTCCAGTCCTTCCCGAAGCACTAAAACATTTCCTGCATTCGTAGAGTTTCCAAGAATGACTACGTCTCCCCCTTGCAGGTACCGGTTCAGTACCGGTCCGGGCCCCACAAGTCCGATATCAATTTGCCCTGTGGATAGGGAATCCATAAACAAGGATCCGTTCGGGAAAGTCATTTCATTTACTTTATAATCTTCCATGGCATTTTCAAAGATTCCTTCACTCATACCTACAATACCCGCGGCATGGGATAGATTTGGAAAGTACCCGATATTTACTTCATCCTCCGAGGCAGCTCCGATTTCGCAACCGGCCAGCACCCCTACTAATAAAATTGCTATAATTCCCAGTAACACTTTGTTTCTTACTGCTTTCTTTTTAGTGCTTTTCGTATTGCCCTCTGCTTTAATCATGTTTTGCCTCCTTATCATTTTTGATATATATTTTTTGTAACATTGTTACCTCTTTTTAAGGCGCCTCTCTCACGGATGACATTTATCCGGATCGAAGCTTCGTGCTCATAGTGGCGGGAATTCTGCTTTCCTACAGTAGACCCCACTGTTTATAGATTCTATTCTCCAACCGCTTAAAGACAAATCCGTCAGAAATCATTCCCGTTGCAGCGATGATAAACATAACCGCCATAACGGTACTCATATTCCCCATATCCCGGCCCCACATCAGTACCTGGCCAAGGCCTTGCCCCGTACCGATAATCTCTGCTGCCATTAAGGCTCTCCAGCAGAATGCCCAGGCAAGACGCATTCCCGTAATCATACTGGGAATAGACGCCGGCAGGATCACTTTCGTAAAGATTTTCCCTCCGCCGAAGCCAAGGTTGCGTCCGCACTGGATCAGTACCGGGTCTACTCCTTTAATGCCTGCGGTGGTACTCATGATCATATTCCAAAGGCCACCGATGACCACCACAAAGATCATGGCCGACTCTCCCATACTAAACCATAAAAGGGCTAAGGGTAGCCAAACGACGCTGGGTACCGATTGCAGGGGCAGGATAACAACCCCCAGGATTTCGTCCAGGGTTTTGAATCGTCCCATTAAGACTCCGATCACCGTACCGAGCATCACCGAAATAAAGTATCCGATGAATAAGCGTCTTAGACTGTTGAGAAGCGCCGGCACATAGTTGCCTTCCGTAAATCCTCTAATTAAGGTCTCGATCACCTGCATCGGACCGGGAAACATAAAGTCCGGCCAAATACCGAGCCTAAATACCGTCTCCCATAGTATAATCAGGGCCGCTAAAAACGCCGCTCTCTTCCATAGGGTAGCCATCACCAAATTCCTCCTTCGTCCGTTTTTCAATTTCATCCTTCAGAGATTCCATGATGACTTTTTCCATCTCCACGAGATTGGGATCCGTCACTTTCCTCGGATGGGCGTAGGGAATCGGGATGTCTCGGATAATTTTCCCCGGATGACTTCCCATCACCAGTACCCGGTCAGAAAGCTTTACGGCTTCCCGAATATTGTGGGTGACGAAGACGATGGTTTTTTTCGTCTCCATCCAGATTCGCTGCAGTTCGTCGTGAAGCACCATCTTGGTCTGTTCATCCAAGGCGGAGAAGGGCTCGTCCATTAACAGGACTTCCGGATCCATGGCAAGACTTCTGGCGATGGATACCCGCTGCTTCATCCCTCCCGAGAGCTGATGGGGATATTTATCTCGAAATTGGTAAAGGTGCACTTTTTTCATCAGGTCCTCTACCCGGGCTTCTTTTTCCTCGTTGGTAAATTTATGTTTTTTAGATTTGCCTATTCTTACTTTATCTCCCGCTGTGTCCCGGGATTTTTTATCCGCTTTCACATTGGAAAGGCCAAAGGCGATATTCTCCCGGACATTTAACCAGGGAAACAGGGCGCCGCTTTGAAACACCAGTATCCGGTCCGTTCCCGGAGCTTTGACTTCCCGGTCCTTCATTAAGATCTTCCCGCTGCTTACGCTTTCCAGCCCCGCTATCATATGAATCAGCGTGGACTTCCCGCAACCGGAGGGACCGAGGACCGAAACAAACTCTCCTTTATTCACTTCTATATCCAAGCCTTCCAGGACTTTTTCCTGACCGAAGCTTTTATGCAGGTTTTGAATACTGAGCATACTATTCACCTCATTGAATGAATTCTTTGTTTAATCCCGACTAAATCTATAGGTTTAATTAATCACTAGACTTATTGTAATTTATTAATCCCGATAAGTCAAGTGTAGATTAATCATTTTAATCCCGTATTTTAAATACGGGATTAATGAAACAGCGAAGAACAGAGAGGACAGGGGGACGGAGGAGGACAGGGGGACGGAGTAATTGTCCCCCTGTCGGTCCAACCGAATGATCATTCCTCTTACACCTGCAAAACATAAAAAAAACAGAGCCACCGCCTCCTAAACTCAATGAGGCAGTAACTCCGTTCTTTATGTTTCTCTATTAATCTTTTAAAGGGGACAGTTTCTCCGTCCCCTTGTCTTCCCTTGTCTTCCCTTGTCTTCCTTTGTCTTCTTGTCTTTTGCACTTTTATTTCCCGCCAGGGCTATAATCCTAATCCCTTAACGAAAGGGATTAAAAAGCGGGGGGACAATTACTCCGTCCCGCTGTCCTCCAGGGCTTTTTTTAAAATTTCCGCTTTGTCCGTGCGCTCCCAGGGAAGATCCAGATCGTCTCTTCCGAAGTGGCCGTAGGCTGCGGTTTTTTCGTAGATCGGCTTCTTTAAATCCAGTTTATCAATGATGGCCATGGGTCGAAGATCAAAGTTTTCAGCGATCAGCTCTTCGATTCGGACTTCTGATATCTTACCGGTGCCGAAGGTCTCTACCATAATGGAAACCGGGTTGGCGACCCCGATGGCGTAGGCAATTTCGATCTCGCATTTATCGGCGAGGCCGGCGGCCACAATGTTTTTCGCCACGTACCTTGCGGCATAGCTTCCGGAGCGGTCCACTTTCGTGGCGTCTTTTCCGGAAAAGGCTCCGCCTCCGTGGCGGGAGAACCCGCCGTAGGTGTCGACGATGATTTTTCGTCCCGTAAGGCCGGCGTCCCCTTGAGGTCCGCCGATGACAAATCGGCCCGTGGGATTGATTAAAAACTTGGTGTTGTCATCTAAGAGCTCCATCGGTACCACTTTTCGTACCACATCCCGGATTAAGTCTTCACGGATCTGCTTTAGGGGCACATCTTCATGATGCTGGGTGGAGACTACCACGGTGTGAATCCGCTTCGGTTTATCATTTTCATACTCTACGGTTACCTGGGTCTTTCCATCAGGCCGTAGATAGTTGAGCTTCCCGGTTTTTCTCACTTCAGCCAGGCGTTTAGCCAGCTTGTGGGACAGGGCAATCGGCAGGGGCATTAACTCCGGGGTTTCATTGGATGCGTATCCGAACATAATTCCCTGATCTCCCGCTCCCATCGATTCATATAAATCTTCCTTGGATTGACTTTCCCGCTTTTCATAGGCCTCATTAACACCCATGGCAATATCCGGGGACTGCTCGTCAATGGAGGTAAGTACTGCACAGGTTTCTGCGTCAAAACCGTACTTCGCCCGGGTATATCCGATTCGTTCAATGGTTTTTCTTGCAATTTTCGGGATGTCCACGTAGCACGTGGTGGTGATCTCACCCATAAGCAGTACTAACCCTGTGGTGACCGCCACTTCGCAGGCTACCCTGGCTTCCGGGTCTTCCTTTAAAATAGCGTCCAACACCGCATCGGAAATCTGGTCACAAATTTTATCGGGATGTCCCTCGGTAACGGACTCTGATGTAAATAATCGTTTGTACATGTTTCTCCTCCTCTTTACCATGTTTCCCGGAAGCTTCAGTTTTCACTTCCCGTATTTTTTTTTGAAACACAGCTTTTATATTTTATTGTTTCTATTTTCTAAAAGATTACTATTCTTATCACATTACGGTCATGCTGCTGATTTTTAAAATTTTGCAATTTTCTTCCTATTTTAAAAAGTTTTTTGGAAGTTTTTCAAAGTTTTTTTCGACATTTTCCGTGACTTTTGACCCTTATCGTAAAAAAATATCTAGGTTTTTGGAATCAGCTGAACATGAAAAAAGCCTCTTCTAAGAAGAGGGTCCACTCTCCTTATCTCTCAGAAATGATTCTGCAGGAATTAGCACCATACTTCTATGGTTGCCGGGTTTCAAAGGGCCTGTCCCTCCACCGCTCTGGATAAGGTAATCTTTTATTAAACTGTTTAATTATTATATCATAAATGATTCGATGTTTCCAACTGATTTTGATTTTTTTAAGAATCATTCTCATAGACTTAATGTTTTGATTTGTCGAATTTTGTCATTTATTGCACGAAAAGGATACTTGACGGGAAACTCTCACTTATATATACTTAATATAATAAATGAACGATAGTTAATATATGATTTATGAATACTCCCTACATAACCTTTATCACAGTATAATGCAGGAGTAAAGGAGGCGATTCCTTTGTTAAAGCATTTGGCAATTCCAACGAAAATAGTTATCTCCGAGTTGTCCACCCAAGACTTAAAGCAGGAGATTCGACGGCTGAAATCCGTACTACATCAGTATTTAACCGATAACGGAACAAAGGAAGAGATCTACTTTCTCAGCTGCAGAATCGATGAATTGATCGTGGAATATCAAAAGCGCACCCAACATTTGAATTAACCATACAGGGAATTTACCATGCAACAAAATCGGTCCTTACATCTTCATGTGAACTTCACTTAATCTTACAGCCCTTAAATGAACGTCTGCATACGCAGGCGTTCTTTTTTTTCCGAGAGACTCACCCCAGTAATATATAAGCGATAATCGGAAGTGTCACGGCGGAGCAGAGGGTTGTAAAGAACACACCCTTTGCTGCAAAGTCCGCATCTCCTTCATACATCACGGCAAAAACCACGGCATTGGCCGCCGCAGGCATGGAAAATACCAATACCGGCACCGTCAGTAAAAATCCTTCCGCTCCCATCAGAGTCAGCAACCCGTATAAAAAGGCGGGGATCAGAATTAATCGCAGTAAACTTATGCCGTATAATGCTTTTTCCTTAAATACGCTGGCTATAGACACCCGGGACAGATTCGCTCCGATGATGATCATCGCAAGGGGGGTGGTGGCTTCTCCTAAAGTATCCATGGCTCGAAATAAGGGGCCGGGAATTTCGATGGATAGGATAAACAGCATAAATCCCGTAAAGGTGGCAACAATCCCGGGGTTGATCAGCACTTTCAGCCGTTCATTTCTTCTTTTCGATTTCTCTTTCCTGATCCTTACGTCTTTGCTTATGAATTCCGATGATTCCATTGACTGCGCTATTTCTTCGGGGCTTTGGGATTCTTCAGCCTCCGGGAAATCCTCCCTTTCCTTTCGGTTCATTATATATATTCCAAGACTCATCATTAAAAAATTAAAGGGAATATTAAATAATGCGGTATAAAACACCCCTTCATCCCCAAAAATCGAAGCCATTACGGGATAACCCATATAACCCACATTGCCGAAAATAATCATAAATTGCAGGACGTTGGCTTTTCCCCCGGTATATCCGCTGAATTTTACTACCCCGAAGGACAGGACAATCATCAGCGTATACATGATTATTCCGACGACAAACATAAAGCCGCTTTCCATGAGGATCTCCACGGAAAAATCGAACTGCATGGATTTAATGATCATCGCCGGCAGAGTTACCTTGATCACAAAGCCGCTTAATGTCTTAATAAATTTTTGATCCACCACCTGCATCCGGGATATTCCCCAACCAACGGCAATCAGAATGAAAAGTGATAAAATTTGATAAAAAGTTGTGAAAAAATCCATGTTATCCCTGCTTTCTGTAAGACCTATATATTTAACACCTACTATCAGATTTGCAAAAAAAACTATAGACCCTTATAAAAAAGGCCTATAGAAGGAGGAGAGGGGTCATTCCTTATCAAAAAGTCCGTAGCTCGCTTATTAAAAACTCATAAAAGATGAATATCTATACTCTTTTATTGTATCATACTTTGAAAACTTTTATCAATTGTCATAAAGCTTTAATATAACTGTAATAAATGTAATTTTTCTAACGATCCACTAAAGCAAAGGATAACTGACAGGAACAGGCTAACTCTCCATCCACCATGGCTTTTCCTTCGGCTTTTCCGATCCCTCTTCTAAAGGCGGTGATCTCAATATGAAGTTCTAATACATCTCCGGGAATCACCTGTCTTCTGAATTTACATTTGTCAATCCCTGTAAATACCCCCAACTTGGTTTGATCTCCCTCGATGGTACAGGTAAGTCCTGCCACCTGGGCTAAGGCTTCCACCATAAGCACTCCCGGCATTAGGGGTTTTTCCGGAAAGTGTCCTTGAAAAAAAGGTTCATTGGCCGTCACATTTTTGATGCCCACTGCTTTTTTCCCCGGTTCCAAATCCCGCACTTTATCCACTAATAAAAAAGGGTATCGATGGGGAAGCACTTCCTTGATTTGTAAAATATCCAGTTCCATAAAACATCCTCCTTCTCTCGGTTCATTGTAGTACAGCTTACTAAAATTCAGCAAATTATTTCATAATGATTACTATAATTTATTCGAAATCTTTATTGAGTTTTGCCTCTCCATCTATCGGGGAGGTTTGCTTAAGAGAAGCTGCGGCTTCTTCATAACCCATCTGTTGGCTTAACTGCTGATACAGCTCCTTGGCAAGGCCCACACCGCCGTTTGAGGCAATTTCCTCCGCCATTTTCTCATCCTGCATTTCTTCATAAATTCCCCGACCGAAGCTTTTTTCCATTAACCCTCCGTCGGGTACCGTGTTTCGCATATTTTTAAACATCATCGTCAGGAAAATGGCTTCAAAGTCCTCCGTGGCTTTTTTCAGGGCCTGTTGTTCTTCTTTTACATCCTCCGTAGACATTTGTTGCAGCCGCTTTTCAACGGATCCCTTTTGTTGATTGGGTATATGGGGTTGATAGTTAATTTCCACTGCATCCCTCCGTTCCGGTTCTTCATTTCTAGTCTTTGTAACCCTATATCATCTCTTTAACGCTTACCTTCTCATATTATTGGCGATACCCATCATCTCATCGGAGGTTTGAACTGCCTTGGAGCTGGTTTCATAAGCCCGCTGGGCCGTGATCATTCGAACCATTTCGTCCACGGCCTGGACATTGGAGGCTTCCAGAAAACTTTGTCGAACGGACAGTCCTTGAGCGCCGGCTTGTACTGCGGCTTCCCCTCCCGAGGCTACCGTAGCGCCGTAGGTGTTTCCTCCAAGAGCTTCCAATCCTTCGGGATTGATAAAGTCCACAAGCTTCAGGGTGGCGATGTCAATTTGCTCGCCGGCTTCATTGATGCCCTGAATCAATCCGTTTTCCTGAACCACAATTTCCCGCAGTTCTCCGGGAATAAAAATCGGATTATTATTTTCATCCATAACGGAATAGCCGTTGGCGGTTACCAGTCGGTTTACGGCCCCTTCTGCGCTGTACTTAAAGCTTCCGTCCCGGGTATATAGTTGTTCCCCGTCAGGGGAGCTGATGCCGAAAAAGCCTCGGCCTTCCAAGGCCAGATCAAAGGGGTTATTGGTTTGCTCTAAGGATCCCTGGGTGAAAAATCGGCTGATGGATGAGGGTCGTACTCCGTGGCCCACTTCCAGACCGTTGGGTACCGCTTCCCCTCCTTCATTAACGTTGGCCCCTCGCAGGTTGGCGTATAATAAATCCTTAAATTCCGCTTTTTGCCGCTTGTATCCCGTGGTGTTTATGTTGGCTAGGTTGTTGGATATTACATCGATATTGGTTTGTTGGGATTTCATCCCCGTTGCACCGGTCCATAGCGCTCTCATAGTCCATCTCCTTATTTTTCGATTTATTTATTCCTCATTTTGATTATCACTCATTGTATTTGCTATTCATTGTGTTTGCCATTCATTATTTTTCCATTCACTTTATCACGATGCTGGTTTTTTCTCGCAACGTTTTCATTAGTGTTTCTTTTTATCTTTGTTCCTGCCTTAGGGTGTACTGCCCCTCTTACCGGGCGATATCATTAACGGCCCGTTGCAGCATCTCGTCGTAGGCGGATACCACTTTTTGATTGGACTCAAAGTTTCTAAAGTTGGCAATCATCTCCGCCATCTCATGGACGGTATTGACATTGGACCCTTCCAAATACCCTTGAAGTACTTTTCCTTCAAAGGGGGCAAACTCCCCCTCTGCGCCTTCATTCATACGGTAGTAGTTGTCCTGGAATTTCTCTAAGAATTCGGTGTTTTCAATGTTGACAAGGCTCAGCTGGTTGACCACGGCGCCGTCTACCATCACCTGTCCCCCTTCGCCGATTAAAAAATTCCCGGATCCCGGCGTGATGGGCCCCGCTTCTCCCTGGACCAGATGGCCTTCCGTGGTTACCAGTTGCCCCTGGTTGTTCAGAGTAAAGCCTCCGTCCCGGGTGTAAAGGGTCTCCCCTTCTTCCGTTGTGATCATGAAAAAACCCTCCCCGTCCAGGGCCAGATGCATGGGACTTTCCGTATTTTCCAGACCGCCCTGAAGGAAATTGGTTGCTACCTTATCCAGACGCAGTCCGCTGTTGATGGTTCCGATCACGTTGGGGTTTCTCGGTTGCATCAGACTTCCCTGCAACACTCCCCCCACAAAGAGCTGTCCCTGTTCATCGATTCCGATATTCTCCGTGGTCATGCCTTCGATTTGAATTCGCTGTCCGTTTTGATCCAATATGTAATTTCCATTGGTGGTGTTTAACTCTCCGTTGGGTCTTCGGCTAAAGGTTCGAAGGTGTCCCTCTCCGTCTACGGTAAACTGGATGGATCGGTTATAGCTTCGTCCCAGCTCACCCTCCACTGAGAAAAATCCTCCCGTGGTGGACAGGGTAATCCCTCCATTTTCCATTTCCATCTCCACGGTCCGGTCCCGGCTTAAGGCACGATTGGGAAGTTCTCCGTTGATTTTATGAAGCAGTACCTCGGGAAAGGATTCAGAAATCATAACATCCCGTTTAAACCCCGTGGTGTTGACGTTGGCCATATTGTTTGACGTGACATCCATTTTTCTTTCACTTGCCTGCATGGATGAAGTTGCGGTGTACAGTCCTCGAAACATGTAAACTCCTCCTTAAAAAGACATAAGGACACAGAGGGGAAGGGCGTACACGTCCCTCTTACTCCTGTGTCCGGAATAATTCATTCCCTATATTTATTTATCGGCAAGTTTACCGTCTTCGATGAGCATTTCTTGAACTTTCCATGCTGTCTTCCAATAAATGAATGGATTTTAGCGCCTGTCCCGTACCCTTCGCCACGGAAGAAATGGGCTCATCAGCGATTTTGACCGGAATTCCCGTACGTTCGGAAATTAATTTATCCAGTCCCCATAAAAGAGCGCCTCCACCGGTCATCACAATTCCCTGATTGGAAATATCCGCAGATAATTCCGGAGGGGTTTTTTCCAATACGGAATGCACCGCATCGGCCATGTTTAAAATCGGCTCTTCCAAAGCGGCCAGCATTTCGTTGGAGCTGACTTTTAAGGTGATGGGAAGTCCTGTAACCAGGTTTCTTCCTCGAACATCCATGGTTTTTTCCTTCGGTCGCTGATAGGCTCCGCCAATTTCAATTTTCATGGCCTCCGCCGTACGCTCACCGATCATGATGTTGTGCTTTTTACGCATGTACCTTGTTATGGAGTCGTCCAGAACGTCTCCCGCTACCTTAATGGAAGTACTGGTGACAATACCTCCTAAGGAAATCACAGCGATATCCGTGGTTCCTCCACCGATGTCCACGATCATGTGTCCGTTAGGCTTGGAAATATCCAGGCCCGCTCCGATGGCTGCAGCAATGGGCTCTTCAATCAGATAGGTCATTCGGCCTCCCGCTTCATTGGTGGCGTCAATTACCGCCCGCTTTTCCACTCCCGTTACTCCGCTGGGAACACAGACAATAATTCTCGGCTTAAAGAACCATCTTTTTCCGATGGTTTTTTGAATGAAATACTTTAACATTTTTTCCGTGATTTCATAATCGGAGATTACTCCGTCCTTTAAGGGACGAATGGCCACGATGTTTCCCGGGGTTCTCCCCAGCATTCTTCTGGCTTCTTCTCCTACGGCTAATACTTTGTTGGTATATTTATCAATCGCTACAACGGAAGGCTCCTGCAAAACAATGCCCTTCCCCTTTACAAAAACCAATACACTGGCGGTTCCTAAATCAATTCCTATATCTGCTCCTAAACCAAACATCCGATGTGTTCCTCCTCATAATATATATTTCTCCCGACATTCAACTTCCCAGGTATTTTCCTTCTTTACGGTTCATTCCCTCAACTTCTAATTATACACTTTTTCCGATAAAAAGGAAATAGCAGATCTTTGAAGTTTTAAGGGCTTTCTTAAGCTTTCGGACGATGGCCCCGGTGTATATTCGCCCCTAAATCCGTGAATTTCTGTTCAATATTCACATAGCCTCGATCGATATGCTCGATATTTTCAATTTCCGTAGGTCCTTCCGCGATTAGACCCGCTAAAAGCAGGGCGGCTCCCGCACGTAAATCCGTAGCTTTTACCTGGGCTCCCTGTAGAGGGATGCCTCCTTCAACCACAGCGCTGCGTCCTTCAATTTTAATCCTGGCACCCATACGTTTCAGTTCGTTCACGTGCATGAAACGATTTTCGAATACGGTTTCCGTTACTACGGAAGTTCCTTTCGTTGCGCATAGAAGGGCCATAAACTGGGACTGCATATCCGTCGGAAAACCGGGATAGGGCAGAGTTTTAATGTCCACAGGTTTTTTGTTGCTGTTTCCGATCACCCGAACCGTGGTGCCGTTCTCGATAACCTCGGCGTTATTCTCTTTAAGTTTGGCAATCAAAGGACGCAGGTGATCCGTAATGATATTTTCAATAAGCACATCCCCTCCCGTAATCGCGGCGGCCACCATAAAGGTTCCCGCCTCAATTCGATCGGGAATTACCCGATGGGACAGCTCTTTTAAAGTTTTTACCCCTTTAATTTTAACGGTGTCGGTACCGGCGCCCCGAACACTGCAGCCCATTTTATTGAGAAAGTTTGCAAGATCCGTAATTTCCGGCTCCTCGGCGGCGTTTTCAATAATGGTTTCTCCTTCGGCCAGTACTGCGGCCATCATAATATTTTCCGTGGCTCCTACACTGGGAAAGTCTAAGTAAATCTTGGCTCCCACCAGCTTTTCCGCCTCGGCCTCCACAAATCCGTGGCCGATATGAATTTTTGCTCCAAGGGCCTTAAATCCTTTCAGATGTAAATCGATGGGTCTTGTTCCAATGGCGCAGCCTCCGGGCATGGAGATCCTTGCTTTTCCGCAACGGGCCAGTAAGGGTCCCATCACCAGAAACGACGCCCGCATTTTTCGAACCAGTTCATAGGGAGCTTCCACGTTTGTGATTTCCTTCGCCGTGATCCGTAGGGTGCCTTCTCCCAGGTTTTCCACCGTGGCGCCTAAACTTTCCAATACCTCGGATATTACCCCGACGTCCTTGAGGGGCGGTACATCCTCAATGACCGATGCGTGATTATTAAGTAATGATGCGGCTAAAATCGGCAGCACCGCATTTTTTGAACCGCTTATTCTTACCCTGCCCTTTAATGGGCCGCTATTTTCTACGATAATTTTTTCCAATATTATGCCTCGCTTTCTATCCTTATTCCCCTGACAGCTTGCCATTCCCTGACAACATACCGTTTCTCCGACAACTTGCAATTTCAAATATGCAAAATCGACACAAATAATCTTTGCGCCTTTTTTAGATATTTAGTATCTTTTTTCAGATACATACCTTGATACTAAATTGATACTAAATTACATCCCTGATGCTTAATGTTATCCCGATGCTGCATTATATTTATTTAGTTGCTTTGATTTTATTATGTCGTTAAAAATTTAGAAATATACCTGTTTAACATTTTATCAGTAATCGAGATTAATGCAAGTATTTTTTATTGTAAAACCCCTTGCATTTAAGGATTTCATTGAATCCGGTTAAATATACCCAGATTCAGAACTCTTTTTACTCCGAAGCCTTCTTTTTTTCTTCTCCATGTTCATTTTCCGGAACCCCGCAGGATTTACCCAGCAGTCTGTCCATCAGTCCCAGCTTTTTAAACTCCGTTACCCGATCCGGGGCCGTTTCCTGGAGCTCTTCATAGCAGTCACTGCAAAGCTTTTTACTGGTGGCATGTTGAAATTTATCGGGAAGGAGCCGAAGCTTCACCCGAATATTTTCCCTGTTTACCGCTTCCCGGCTGACCACCACAAGGCCCATGGCTTCCTGGGCTTCCGTTTGGAAGGATTTGTACTCTTTATTGTATTTTTGGGCCAGGCCCATATATTTTTTTGTCCACTTCGAGGTCATTTTGTTGTGATTGACAATCAGTCGATGGGCCATAGGATCCTTTAAATTATCCTCCGCCACAGCCACCCCTTCATCGTAGAAAACCTCTTCCACGGAAAGTGCCACAATTACCCGTTCCCGAAACTCCCCTAAATAGATTTTTTTCTCTTCCCCTTTAATCTTCGGCGGTCCGTAAATTCCCCGTTGCACCGTTTGTTCCAGTTCTGATTTTTCGTTATAATCCTTCATTTCCTTCACCTCTATATTCTACGAATTTTTATTTGTTTTTCAGTGTGTGCTTTTTTTACATTCATATTTTGTAAAAACATCCCAGTCTTATTCTCCTTTAAATGATGGCTGTTGTCAATCGGTTTTTTCTGCTGTATAATTGTAGAGATCAGATAAATCCGTTAGGAGGCTTTTTATGAGAAAGATACTGAAGATGATGACCCTCGGGGATATCATTTTAATTATATTAATTGTGATTTTAAGCATCGGCGCCACTCTGGCCATCCCCTGGATTTTGGCGGGAGGCGACGGTGAAGCGGAGGTTGTGGTTACCCTTCGCGGGGAGAATATCCACCGCTTCCCCTTGCTGGAATCGGGCCACGAGGAAATTCCCTTTGATTTTGAAGTAGAAGGGCAGCAGTACACCGGGGTTCTGGAAATGCAGGACGGCGCCGTTCGTCTGCAGCGACTGCCTGAAGAGATTCTGCCCCTGGGCATTCACCGGGATATGGGATGGATCAGCACGACCTACGAAGTGATTGTCGCCCTGCCGATACAAATGACCGTGACGATTGAAAGGGCTGAAGCGGAAGTTCATGATGACTACGATATTATTGTTCACTAGAGCGCTTATTCAGCAAAAGATAAAATAAGAATCAAAAGCGAAATAGACAATAAAGAAAAAAAGCATAAAGAAAGAGGGGATCCCTCGATCTTTATGCTTTCTTTATGTCCGGTTTTATGCATCCTTTTATGTCCGGTTTAATACTCTCCTTACGACGACACAGTGTTTCAGACTGTACTTTTGTATTTAATCGAACAGGAAAAACCTTACTCGTCTTCCTCGATGTCCTTTTTCCTGTTCTTATCTACTTTTTTCGCTTCGCCAACTCGATTCGATTGACCGCCTTACGCAGGGAGACCTGGGCTCGGGTTTCATCCACCTCGTTTTTCTTTTGGGCTTCCAGTCGTTCCTTGGCCCGTTTTTTCGCCCGTTCCGCCCGGTCAAGATCAATCTCTTCCGGCCACTCCGCCGCATCGGTCAGGAGAATGGCCCCGGATTCGTCTACGGTCAGGATTCCCGGGGAGATGGTAGCTTCCCGTTCCTTGTCATTTCCGTAAATAATCTTTGCCCGGCCGATTTCCACCGGGGTTACCAAAGGGGTATGGTCATGAAGGATGGCAATGTCTCCCGTGGTGGTTCGAACAACGAGTTTTTCCACTTCCTCATCGAAGAAAATCCGATTCGGCGTTACAATTTCCACATGAAATTTTTTAGCCATACTATATCACCTACGCTTCCTTGGCTTTTTCCACCGCTTCATCAATGGTTCCCACAAACAGGAAGGCGGATTCCGGTAATTCATCGTGCTTTCCTTCCAGGATTTCTTTAAATCCTCGGATGGTCTCTTTCAACGATACGTATTTACCCGACATGCCCGTAAACTGCTCGGCTACGTGGAATGGCTGGGATAAGAACCGCTGAATCCGTCGGGCTCTGGATACCGTAACCTTATCTTCATCGGACAGCTCGTCCATACCAAGAATTGCAATAATATCCTGCAGTTCCTTGTAACGCTGTAGAATTTCCTGTACTTGCCGCGCCACGTCGTAGTGTTCCTGGCCTACAATAGCCGGGTCCAGAATTCGTGAGTTGGAGTCCAGCGGGTCTACCGCAGGGTAAATTCCAAGCTCGGAAATTTGACGGGACAGAACCGTCGTTGCGTCCAAGTGAGCAAAGGTTGTTGCCGGCGCCGGGTCCGTAAGGTCATCCGCCGGTACGTAAATTGCCTGAACCGACGTGATGGAGCCTTTTTTCGTCGACGTGATCCGCTCCTGAAGCTCACCCATCTCTGTCGCCAGGGTCGGCTGGTAACCTACGGCACTGGGCATACGCCCAAGGAGTGCCGATACTTCCATACCCGCTTGGGTAAATCGGAAGATATTATCGATAAACAACAGTACGTCCTGTCCTTCTTCATCTCTAAAGTGTTCCGCCATGGTAAGGCCTGTCAGTCCTACCCGCATTCTCGCTCCCGGGGGCTCATTCATCTGACCGTACACCAGAGTGGTCTTGTCAATTACTCCGGATTCAATCATTTCGTAGTATAGGTCGTTTCCTTCACGGGTACGTTCTCCTACTCCTGCAAATACGGAAAGTCCGCCGTGCTCCGTTGCGATATTGTTGATCAGCTCCATGATCAGTACGGTTTTTCCTACGCCCGCACCTCCAAAGAGACCGACCTTACCACCCTTGGAATAGGGGGCGATTAAGTCTACTACTTTAATTCCCGTCTCAAAGATCTCCGTGGACGTGTCCTGATCTTCAAAGGGCGGGGCCTGTCGATGAATGGAAGACTTTTTCTCTGTTTTAACTTCTCCCTTTTCATCTACGGTTTCACCAAGTACATTAAAAATCCGTCCCAGAGTTCCTTTTCCTACGGGAACCTGGATTGGATGTCCGGTATCTCTAACTTCCATTCCACGAACCAAACCTTCCGTCGCGGTCATGGCTACGGCTCTTACGGTGTCGTTTCCGATATGCTGTGCGACCTCCGCCGTAACAACCCGGTCCTTACCTTGGATGACCACTGCGCTAAGCAGATGGGGCAGTTTATCACTTTGGAAGCGGATATCCACTACCGGTCCAATGACCTGGGTAAGAACACCAATATTTTCTTCGGCCATACGATCCCTCCTCTTTACGTATTAATTCTGTGCTTCGGCGCCCCCTACGATCTCAGAGATCTCCTGGGTAATGCTCGCCTGTCTTGCACGGTTATATTTCAAATTCAAATCATCAATCATTTCCTCTGCATTGTCCGTGGCACTTTCCATGGCCACCCGCCTTGCTCCCTGCTCACTGGCGGAAGCGTCAATCAAGGCGCCGTAGATCATGCTTTCCACGTACTTCGGTATTAAGTATTCCAGAACCTCTTCCGCAGAGGGTTCATAGGTCATAACCTCGTCCCGCTCTTCTTCCATTTCCTCGGGTATTTCTTTTTGATCCAGAGGAAGGAGTTTAATCAGTCTCGGCTTATGATTAATCGTGGAAACAAACTCCGTATAGACGAGGTTTACTTCATCGATCATTTCATTTTGATACAGTTCCATGGCCAGTTTCCCAATGCTTTTGGCATCGGAGAACATGGGTTTTTCTGAAATCGAGACGAACTCACCGTCTAAATCATATCCTTTCTTTCGAAAGAAGTTCACCCCTTTTTGACCGATGGCAATCACCGATACTTCCCGGTCCTCCATATGGTTCAGGGCTTTTTTAATGGCATTGGTATTATACCCCCCGCAAAGTCCCCGGTCTCCCGTAATGACAATGTAGCCGGTTTTCTTTACCTCCCGCTGATCAATATAGGAATTTTTAAGTTCCCTGGTATGGGGAAGAATGCCCTGGATGGTCTCTTCAATTTTTTCAAAATAGGGTCGGTTTTCCTCTACCCGCTGTCTCGCTCTGCGAAGTTTTGCTGAAGATACCAACTCCATGGCCTTTGTAATCTGTTTGGTACTATCCACACTTCTTATTCTACGTTTAATATCTTGCATTCCTGCTCCAGCCAAATCGATTCACCTCCTATTACAAAGACCGGGTCTATTCCTGTTTAAAATCCTTTTTGAATTCTTCAATGGCGTCTTTCAGTTTCTCTTCCATTTCCTTGGAAAGAGCACCCTCTTCTTTGATTTCCTTACCCACTTCCGGATAGGTTTCTCTCATAAACTTCAGGTACCTCGCTTCGAAGTCCTGAACCTTTTCAATTTCAATATCCGTCAGATATTTATTGGTAACGGCGTAAATGATCAGCCCCTGATCTTCCACATTCATCGGCTGATACTGGCCTTGTTTTAATACTTCCATGATTCGCTCTCCCTGGGAAAGTCGACTCTGGGTTTCCTGGTCCAGCTCGGAACCGAACTGGGCAAAGGCTGCAAGCTCCCGGTATTGGGCAAGCTCTAATCGCAGTTTCCCCGCAACCTTCTTCATGGCCTTGATCTGGGCTGCGCCCCCAACCCGTGATACGGAAATTCCGGGGTTTACCGCCGGTCGTACTCCCGAGTAGAAAAGCTCCGACTCCAGGAAAATCTGACCGTCGGTAATGGATATTACATTGGTGGGGATATAGGCCGATACGTCTCCCGCCTGGGTTTCGATAATCGGTAGAGCGGTTAGAGAACCGCCTCCTAAATCTTCGTTCAGTTTTGCCGCTCGCTCCAGGAGTCTACTATGTAAGTAGAATACATCTCCGGGGTAAGCTTCCCGTCCGGGTGGACGTCTAAGTAGCAGGGACATGGCTCGATAAGCCACCGCATGCTTGGATAAGTCATCATAAATGACCAGTACGTGCTTGCCGTTTTCCATAAACTCTTCACCCATGGCACAACCGGCGTAGGGAGCTAAGTATTGCAGGGGAGGCATTTCACTGGCACTGGCGGAAACAATGGTGGTATACTCCATGGCTCCGTTTTTTTCTAACACATCTTGAATCTGGGCTACGGTGGATTTCTTTTGACCGATGGCCACATAAATACAGATTACATCCGTATCCTTCTGATTGATAATGGTATCGATTCCGATGGCGGTTTTACCCGTTTGCCGGTCTCCGATAATCAGTTCCCGCTGTCCCCGTCCGATGGGAATCATGGAGTCAATGGATTTTAGTCCCGTTTGCAGTGGTTCGTCTACGGATTTTCGTGCAATAATTCCCGGAGCGACTCGCTCCACATCCCGGAATTTATCGGTGTTAATAGGACCTTTCCCGTCTAAGGGCTGTCCTAGGGAGTTTACTACTCTTCCGAGCATGGCTTCTCCTACGGGAACTTCTACAATTCTTCCCGTGCTTTTTACCGTGTCACCTTCTTTGATATTTTCGTCCGATCCTAAAAGTACACACCCAACGTTATCTTCCTCTAAGTTCAGCGTCATGCCGAAGACTTCTCCCGGAAATTCCAGAAGCTCTCCCGCCATACACTTTTCTAAACCGTGAATTCGGGCAATCCCGTCACCTACTTGGATTACGGTACCCACATCCTTGGTTTCAAGTTTGTCTTCATATCGTTGGATTTGCTCTTTTATGACTGAACTGATCTCTTCAGGTCTGAGACTCATGTTTCAATCACCCCTATCCTATAGTATTACTTCTTTTAATCGGTCCTCAATTTCCGTAAGCCGTCTTTTCAGTGTTCCGTCGATGATTTTATCACCCATCTGAATGAACACCCCGCCGATAATCGACGGGTCGACTTCATTACTTAAGGTTACCGTTTTTCCTGAAGTTTTCGTAAGTTTTTCCGTAAGTTCCGTGATCTGCTCCTTCGTCATGGAAACCGCCGTGGTCGCCACCGCTTCAATGGTGTTATTGTGAAGGGCCAGAAGTCTATGATATTCGGCTCCGATCTCCGGTAAGGCGCCGCTTCGATTTTTGTCGATTAAGACGAAAACAAAGTTTAAAATTTCCTTACTCAGGTGCGTTTCAAAGATGCTTTTCATGATCTCTTTTTTCTCCACCGGTTTGATCAGGGGAGATTTTAAGGCCTTAAATAAATCCTGATGGTCTTTTAAGGCCTCGGTAATAACGGAGAGTTCTTCTCCGGTTTTGTCTAAGGTTTTTCCCTCTAAGGCAACTTCAAATAAGGCATTGGAATACCGTTTCGCAACTAATTCTTCCATTTAACATCCCCCACCTCGTCAATAAATTCTTGAATGTGGCTTTCATGGGATTTTGCATCCAGTTCCTTTTCCAGTACCTTAGACGCTGCAAGCATGGCGATGCTTGAGGTTTGATCCTTTAATTCGTTGATCATCTTTTGTCGTTCCCGACTCATTTCCTTTTCTGCACGATCCTTGATTTTTTCCGCTTCTTCCCGGGCTTCCTGAATGATTTCCGACTTTCGGGATTCTCCCGATCGGGTAGCCTTTTGAATGATTTCGTTTCGCTCATCCCGGATGTTTTGCATCTTGGTTTCGTATTTTTCCTTTAGGCGTCCCGCTTCTTCCCGGGTTTCTTCCGCTTCATCCAGGGCATTTTGAATCTTGTTTCGTCGACTTTCCAGATGTTCCGTTACGGGCTTGAACAGGAAATGCCGAAGAAGTAAAAATATGATTAAAAAGTTAACCAGGTTAAAAAATAAACTTAAATTCAGTTCCACTAATCCCTGCATCTAAAATGCCTCCTTTCTACCAGAGTAGTTTGGGGGCCTGGCCCCCTTTTTGTCTACGATTAAAGCATTCCAACTAATGGATTAACAAATAGTAGAACAAGGGCAATGATTAGACCGTAGATTCCGGTAGTCTCCGCAACAGCGGCTCCCAGTAACATGGTTCGTACGATATCTCCCTGAGCTTCCGGTTGTCGTCCGACACTTTCCGCACCTTTACCGGCGGCGTAACCTTGACCGATTCCTGCTCCGATTCCTGCGATCATCGCAAGACCTGCTCCAATTGCTGATGCTGCTAATACCAACGCTTCACTAGTAATACCTTCCATGATTTCTTCCTCCTTTGATTTTATCTGATTTTTTCCTTACCTGCACTTGCTTCGTTCCCTGTACTTCCTTACCTTTATCCTGGTGCCCTACTGCTTAACCTATGATAATCATTAAATTTTTATGGCTTTTCGCCGTGAATCAACATTACACAAAAGGATTAATAAACATTAGTACCAGGGCCACAATCAGGGCGTAAATCCCTGTGGTTTGTGCCACCGCTTGACCGAGAAACATGGTCCGTACAATGGCGGGCTGCAGCTTCGGTCGCTTTCCTACGGCTTCCGTCCCCTTAGAGGCGGCGTAGCCCTGACCGATTCCTGCACCAATCCCGGCGATCATGGAAAGTCCTGCACCGATCGCCGATGCGGCAAGCACAATTCCCGTGCCTTCCACTCCGATCAACGGGTTCATAAATAACAGTATCAGTGCCACCACCAGGGCAAGTATTCCTGATGTCTCTGCCACGGCTGAACCGAGCAGCATAACCAAAGTGGATTTTTTTGCGTTTTTCTGATTGTAACTAACAGCTTCTGCACCTTTTCCCGCGGCCAGACCCTGACCGATGCCGGGACCAATCCCTGCAATCATGGCAAATCCTGCACCAATGGCAGACCCTGCTAAAATTAACGCATTTCTTTCAAACGATGCCAGCCATTCTAAAAAATCAATAATGAAGTTACCGGATTCCAAATTTTCACCTCCTCAAAAGCTGTGAACCCTAATCCATAGCCATTCCTATAAACACCATCGTTAACATTACGAAAATAAAACTTTGTAGTACGCCTGCAAAGATATCAAAATATGCATGAAGAAAAATCGGAATTCCCGCTTGGAAAATCGGGAGAGCTTCTAAGCCGATCATCCCGCTTACGGCGGACAGCCCTTGATAAGCCAGGGTCATAATTACCACCCCGCCGACGATGTTTCCGAATAAACGGAAGGACAAGGATACCGGGTTGGCCAGTTCTCCTACGATGTTCATGGGCAGCATCACGGGGATGGGTTCGGCTAAGGATTTTAAGTATCCGCCAATGCCTTTTCGCTTCGCTCCGAAGTAGTGAGTCATCACGAAGGTGAGTGCGGCCAGGGCAAAGGTCATATTAAGATCCGCCGTAGGGGGCCGTATACCGATTAACCCCACAATATTGGCCACCGTAAGAAATATAAACAATGAGCCCATATAAGGGGCAAATCCCATCTTATCCTTCCCCATGGTTTGGGCAACCAGATCATTGATGGCCTCCACAATCAGTTCAATAACGTTTTGGGCACCCTTGGGTACACTCTCAAAGTTTCGAACAAAGATTACGGATAAGCCCACCAGCACCGCTCCGATAATCCACGTTATCACAATGGTTTCTGTAAAGGGCATTCCACCGAATATGGGTATTTCAAACAAAATTCTTGATCCAAAATCCATGGTGTTCCTCCTTTCTTGAAGTAATCAGTCTTTTTTTCTGACAAATACATTCTTTAGAAAAGCTTTATCTTCAAACAGCTGGGTCGCGAGAATTACGGGCTTAATCAGCAGCAATCCTAAAATCGTCCCGAGTGGATGCAAATGATCCGCTGTAAGGGAAGCATAAACCACAATTCCGATAATGATATATCGAAGAATATAACGACTTACGGTAAAGATCTGCGCCCTTCGAAAGGACATGGTGACGGCCCGATTTAAGGTAAGGTACAGCAGCCGCATGTTCAGTACCGCAATGACACTGCCAAGAATCAGTCCCAGGGTAAAGGCCATGGCCTCTTCTATAAAAAAGGCTCCGATAACAATAAGTACAACGTTTCCCAGAATCATCCCTTTGATGATTTTTACAAAGTCCTGTTGAATCTGTGCTCTAGGATCCATCATCATCACGTCCTTTACGTTTCGGAAGATCCCGGGTGCCGATTTTATAAAGATTACGAAAAGCCGCCAGGGTTCCGATGACCACAAAGATAAATAAAAATAAGGGGCCGGTGCCCAGTTTCTCGTCCAACCATCGTCCTGCGAATAGGGTTAGGGCAATAGGAACAATCATAGCTACTCCCAAGTATGTAATCAGTGCTAAGTTTTCAAAAATACTCTTCTTGTTCCCCATGGTGCACCCCGATTCAATAGTTTACAACGGTTTTATAAAAATACCTTCTCTATTATAACACAGAAACCCGGCTTTGTTTAAGGGATGTAAGTTAAATATATATCAAATTTATAATATTTAATTAATTTTTTTATTTAAACATTTTTATATGTCCATTTTTACTGCGGTCTGTTCAAACACTTGACAGATGCTAAATTGAAAACTTTTTTCTTCCCGGGGCTATCATTGTTAATTTATTAACCATTGTATATTCTTTGAATAATCTTTGCAAGATTTTTTACAAAATTCGATTTAATTCATATATTCCGAAGAGCTTCCACGAATCCGGTAATATTTCCATGGCTTTTCATCTTATTCATTATTTATTTAACAATGTGCCCGCCCTGTCGCCCTGTCGGAATTTTCTTGATTTTAGGCGTCTCACCATTTGTTACTCTTTTGTCAGAGGGACAAGGGGACAGGGGACGGAGTTATTGTCCTCCCCCTTCTCTAAGCTCTTTTGCAAAGGACTTAGGATTATGGCCCTGCGGGAGGAAATGCATCCGAAGATCAGCAGATGGAGAGGTGCCCGGGCACCGGAGCATAAGAACCCGCTCATCCCCCTATAGGATAAAAATAACCCGATACCGGAAATGCAGATTAAGATACGAAAAAAGTCCTGTGAATATTGAACACGTTCCATCACTTAGGAACTTGACCACTATCACAAGACTTGTGAATTTTATGAAGTTAGTACCTGCTGCCCTTGAACGGCCTAATCACTTTGCCGCGTTGCTTGTTTCCTGTTCATCTTCGTATTGATCCAAGACAATCCCCGCTTCTTTAAACATATTATCCGATAAACGATCGGGATAATCCCCTTTAAACACCACTTTTTCAACCCCTGCATTGATAATCATTTTCGCACACACTACACAGGGTTTATGGGTTACATAAAGGTGGGCACCTTCGATTTTCACACCATGCATGGCCGCCTGAATAATCGCATTTTGCTCCGCATGAAGCCCCCTGCAAAGTTCATGGCGTTCCCCTGAAGGAACGTTTAAATCATTTCTCATACAACCGATTTCATTGCAGTGACGAAGTCCTTTCGGAGAACCGTTATATCCCGTGGCTAAAATCTTTTTATTAAGTACCAATAGGGCGCCCACTTGTCTTCGCATACAGGTGGATCTTCGTTTGACGGTCTCTGCGATATCCATATAATATTCATTCCAAGATGGTCTCATCATTTCACCTCTTTGTTTTTTTAGGGTAGCCGTAGAAACGATCTTTACGGAAGAGGACAATTACTCCGTCCCCCTGTCCCCCTCGGTCCAACTGTTCCTGCGCCTTTATTTGGTGCCGAAGAGTCGGTCGCCGGCGTCGCCGAGACCCGGTACGATATAGGCATGGTCGTCCAGCTTTTCGTCGATGGAGGCCACGTAAATATCCACATCGGGGTGAGCGGATTTTAAGGCTTCGATCCCTTCCGGCGAGGCGATTAGGCACATGAATTTAATGTTTAGGGCGCCTTTATCTTTTAAGAACTGGATGGCCGCTTTGGCCGATCCCCCCGTGGCAAGCATGGGGTCCAGTACGATTAACTGTCGCTCGCCGACGTCGGTGGGGAGCTTGCAGTAGTATTCTACGGGTTCTAGGGTTTTAGGATCCCGGTATAGGCCCACATGGCCGACCTTGGCCGCAGGAATCAGTTGTAGAATTCCGTCCACCATTCCGAGACCTGCCCGAAGAATCGGAACAATACCCAGTTTTCTTCCCGTTAGGGTTTTGGACATGGTTTTGCCCATGGGGGTTTCAATTTCAATATCTCTCAGCTGTAAATCCCGGGTAACTTCATAGCCCATCAGCATGGACATTTCCCGTACCAAATCCCGGAAATCCTTGGATCCCGTTGTTACGTCCCTAAGAAAAGTTAATTTGTGTTGAATCAATGGATGATCTATTACCACCACTTTGCTCATAGTTATACCTCCAGATTTTTTATGTTTTTAGTTTTCCTGCTCCACATTTTTGATCTTATCCACTCGGTTTTTATGTCGTCCGCCTTCAAACTCGGTGTTTAACCAAATATCCACGATCTCTTTGGCCAGACCTTTGCCGATGACCCGTTCACCCATGGCCAGGACATTGGTGTCATTATGGAGCCGGGTAGCCTGTGCGGAAAAACAATCGTGAACCAGTGCGCAACGAACGCCTTTTACTTTATTGGCCACAATGGATACACCGATGCCTGTACCGCAGATCACAATACCTTTATCATACTTGTTCTCCGCTACCGCTTTGGCTACGGGGTATGCAAAATCCGGATAATCGCAGGAAGTTTTATCATAGGTTCCAAAATCCTCCACTTCATAACCTTGAAATTCTAAGTGTTCTTTGATGAAATTCTTCAGGTCGAATCCTCCGTGATCACTTCCGATGGCAATTTTTTCATTTTTCGTCATTATTACACCTCCGTTTTTCATTTAGACCCTTATTGTATTATACAGAAGTTTTAGCATTTTTCTAGAATTTTTTGCAGTAAAATCTCGATTTCTCCATAAATTTCTTGGAAAATTTCCCGGTAAACCTCCAGGGACCGCCCGTAGGGATCGCATATATCCATGGCCCCGTCCTCATGGTTTTCGGATTTTGCTTTGCATTCCTTGGTGTATTCCTTCAGGGTGAAGAGTTTTCCTTCGTAGTATCCTTTTTCTTTTCGGTCCTCGATCATTAATTTATGTCCTTCCGTCATGGTCAGGATTAAATCCACCCCTTCCAAGACTTCATCCTCCACGTAGGTGGCGCCGGTTTCTTCTAAGTTGATGCCACCCTTTTCCAAGGCAAACTGGGTCTCGATGGTGGGGGGTTCTCCGTCCTGGGCGAAAAGCCCTGCAGAGCTTACTTCGAAGTTCCGGGACAAACCTTCCTTTTCTAACAGATCTTTTAGAATTGCTTCCGCCATGATGCTTCGACAGGTGTTTCCCGTACATACAAAAAGTATTTTCATGATCGATCCTCCTCATCCACATAAAGTATATTTTGCCCCGCCGCCTTGGACAGACGATTCATAATGGCGTAACCCATCTCCCGGTCCTCTACGGCTTCGGCTAAAATAATCTTTACATCGGTTTGATCAAAATCCCGAAGAATGGCAAATAAGTTCGCCGCCATCTTCTCCACTTCTTTCACGCTTCCCAGAGATCGGATACAAGGATTGTTGCAGATATCCTCCGCTTCCCCATGGATTTTTCCGTATGCTTTTTCATAATCCTTCAGATTTTCATCCAGAGTAATAATACCCACTTTTTGTCCGGATTCCCGATAGTTTTTTTCCATTTCTTGAACTTTTTCTATGACCTTTTCCCGCCGCCCCCGAAGAATCAAGACTTTGGCCTTCGGAGCATAATGGGTGTATTTCATGCCCGGGGATCGGACTTTTCCCGGGAAATGTGGTTCCTTCTTCGAGGAGTTTCCCCGATATATTTCGTCCAGCTGTTCATCCCGTTGGATGGGCCCGATGACTTTCTCGATCATCTTTTGGGTGATTCCACCGGGGCGAAGGAGCATCGGAGGCTTTAGGGTCATGTCAATGACCGTGGATTCAATCCCCACCAGGCAGCTTCCGCCGTCAATAATCCCGTGGATCTTTCCATCCAGGTCATCCCAGACATGCCGGGCCGTGGTGGGACTGGGTTTCCCGGAAGCATTGGCGCTGGGCGCCACTAAGGGCACGCCGCTGATTTCAATCAGGGCCTTGGCCACGGGATGATCCGGCATCCGGATCGCCACGGTATCCCCTCCGGCGGTTACGATATCCGGGATGATCTTCTCTTTTTTGAAGATCATCGTCAAGGGTCCCGGCCAAAAAGCCTTCATCAGCTGAATCCCTTTTTCCGGCACGGACTCCACTAAGTCAAACACCTCTTCCGTCTTTGTAATATGAACAATCAACGGATTGTCCGAAGGTCTGCCTTTGGCGATAAAGATCTTTTCAATCCCCTTGGGATCCAAGGCGCTGGCCCCAAGGCCGTATACCGTCTCCGTAGGAAAAGCCACCACTCCGGATTTTTCAATCATCTGTCCGAAGGGATATAATGCGGAAAGCAGGGCCTCCTTGGAACTCCCCGGATTTACCGTGGTCATTACCGTAAGGATTTTTTCTTCCTCTATCAGTCTATTTTTATTTTCCTGTTGCTTCGCCTTTTTTTCATCCATTTTTTTCACCCGTCATTCATTTTTTATCCGGTATATTTTCTTCACCGGCCGGCACTTTTCACTCTTTCTAGTACTTCCCGGACATTCATCCCTGATTCTTTTCCTCGCTGTTTCCGGGAAAAATTTCGCAAAAAAAGCTGAGGTTCTCTCAACTTTTTTGAATGCATGATTAGTCTTGTATTTCCTTCAGCTTTTCCGCCTGCTCCGAGGTACGAAGGGCGTCGATCATCTCATAAATATCCCCGTCCATAAAGGCGTCGAGTTTATATATGGTTTTGTTGATACGGTGATCCGTAATTCGTCCCTGGGGATAATTATAGGTTCGAATCCGGTCACTTCGATCCCCGGATCCGATTTGGGATTTTCGATCCGCCGCAATTTCACTTTCCTGCTTTTGTACAATTTGATCCAATACTCGGGCCTTTAATACTTTCAGGGCCTTATCCTTGTTCTTTAACTGGGACTTCTCGTCCTGACAGGAAGCCACTACCCCTGTGGGGATATGAGTAATACGGACTGCAGAGTCCGTGGTGTTTACACTTTGTCCACCGTGGCCCGAGGCACGGAATACATCCACCCGAAGATCATTGGGATCAATTTCCAGTTCCACGTCATCCACTTCCGGAAGTACCGCCACGGTTGCCGCCGATGTGTGAATTCTACCGCTGGACTCCGTTTCGGGAACCCGCTGTACCCGGTGTCCACCGCTTTCATACTTCATCAGTGAATAGGCTTCGTGACCTTTTACCATAAATACCACTTCTTTATAACCGCCGGTTTCCGATTCACTTAAATTGAGAATCTCCACTTTCCAGCCTTGCCGTTCACAAAATCGGGAGTACATTCGAAACAGATCTCCCGCAAAAATTGCGGCTTCATCCCCGCCGGCACCGGCACGGACTTCCACAATAACGTTTTTCTCATCGTTGGGATCCTTGGGAATCAGCATCATTTTCAGCTCTTCTTCCAAAGCTTCCTTTTGTTCTTCCAATTCCTTGATTTCGTTCTTGGCCATTTCCTTTAATTCTTCATCGGCGGACCGATCCTGAATGATTTCTTTGACCTCGTCATAATCTTCCTTTACAGCGTTATACTCTTTATACTTCGTAATAATCGGCTCCAGGCTTGCATGCTCCTTTACCAGTTTTCTCCATCGGTTCTGATCGTTTACCACCTCGGGATCACTGATTATCTGACCTAAATCCTCATATTTCTGTTTTACCGAATCCAATTTATCCAGCATTCTGCTTACACCTCATCCTTAAATTTGGCTTTTCCGAAAAGCCTATATATTCACTACCCTTTATTATATCATATTACCCCGTTCCTATCACTACCTGATTTGTCGCTATTCGATCATTGTTCGGATTAGCGCTTTCCCATCACTACCCGGTCCCGATTTTCTAAATCCTTCAGAATCTGAACCCCGCTAAAGCCTGCCTGTTGCAGAATTCTTCTGACGTCGTTGCCCTGATCGTAGCCGATTTCAAAGACCAGGTACCCCTTCGTTTTTAAATAGGAGGGTGCCCTTCGGGCGATCTCCCGGTAATAAAAAAGCCCATGATCTTCAGCAAACAGCGCCTCTTCCGGTTCATAGTCCTTTACCTCCCGGTCTAAGTCCTCTTTTACCTCGAAGGATATATAGGGAGGGTTGGAAATGATCAGGTCAAAGGTCCGTTCCTCGGGGGGAAGGGCACGGTCCAGAGCCTCGAACAAACTGCCTTCGAGAAGACCCAGTCGATGGGCCACCCCATGATTTTTTGCATTGATTCCCGTAACCTTCAAAGGAATCGGCGAAATATCGGTTCCGATCATATAAAGATTTTTCACATAATAAAGCAGGCTTACGGCAATGGCTCCGCTACCCACTCCGATATCCAGGGCCCGCAGCTCTCCCCGGCGCTCAGCTTTTTCTACCAGGTTCAGTTCCTCATCCCGGAAGCCTTTTTTCTTTCCGATTTCCTTTAATGTATCAATGGCCGCTTCCACCACGACCTCCGTATCTCCTCTTGGAATCAGCACCCCTTTTTCCACATGGAAATCAAGGCCCATAAATTCTTTTTTTCCGGTGATATAGTGCAGCGGCTCTTGGGCTTTTCGCCTGCGAATTCCCTCTTCATAGGCTTCATGCTGCCCGGGCTCCACCACTCGTTCAGGATACACATGAAGAACCAGTCGCTCAACTCCCAACACTTCCATCAAAAGAACCTCGGCGTCCAAATCGGGACTGCGAAGGCCGGTTTCTCTTAACTCTTTTTTTCCCCATTTCAACAGTTCACCAATCGTTTGCTTTTCCATAAAAACGCCCCCTTATCTTCCGCCTATTATCTAATCCGGCAGTACTTCATGGCATTTTCGGCACCGGGCTTCATAGCTTTCTTTAGCACCGACCAGCACTACGGGATCCGAGGCTTTGGCCGGTCGCCCGTTGACGATTCGCTGGGTTCTGGTGGCCGGTCGTTTGCATTTCATACAAACCGCCGTAAGCTTGGAAACATGTTCCGCCACCGCCATAATTTCCGGTACGATATGAAAGGGCTTTCCTTTAAAATCCATATCCAGTCCCGATACGATGACCCGTTTTCCCGAGTCCGCGATTTCCTGACAAAACTCCACCACTTCCTTCGGAAAAAACTGCACCTCATCAATGGACATTACATCAAACTTTTCCGTTGTTACGATGGCTCTCATCTCTTCAATGGTTTCCACCACATAACAGTCCGCTTCCTTTCCGTTGTGGGAAACGATGCAGCTGCCGTTGTACCGGTTGTCAATTTTCGGTTTAAAGGAAAGCACGTTTAGTTCCGCGATTTTCGCCCGATTGATCCGACGAATCAGCTCCTCGGTTTTCCCTGCATACATGGGTCCTACGATGACCTCTATACTTGCGCTGTTGGCATATTCCATTACATCCACCATGTGTTTTCTCCCCCTGAATTATGTATTTAAGTAGCAAAAAATCAAGGCTAGAAGTGCTTTCCAACCTTGATTTATATTTGAGTTTCAATTATGTCTCTATGCTTCGTCTTTTTCTTCATCTTTTTTCTCTTCAGTTTTAACACCGAATTTTTTGTTGAACTTCTCAACCCGTCCACCTTTTTCTAAGGACTTTTGCTTTCCTGTATAGAATGGGTGACACGCTGAACAGATTTCAACTTTGATTTCATCTTTTGTTGACTTCGTAGTGAATTTGTTTCCACAAGCACAGGATACTTCTGCTTCATCGTACTTTGGATGTAGATCTTTTCTCATATATTTCACCTCTTTCTACTTATTCAAATATTGCATGAAAGTATTAATAAAATACTCAATTACGCATACTCCTGAGATTAACTACTACATTATAGCATAATCCTTGGAGATATGGCAAGGATTAGATTCGGATATTTTACTGCAGTTTTTTTCGAATTACCTGAAGGAATTCCCGGTTGTTTTTCGTTTTCATTAGGGTATTGATGATTTTCTCCGTGGTCTCCTGAACACTGTTGTTGCTCATGGCCCGCCGGATACTGAACATGGCTTCCAATTCCTCGGGGGTAAGAAGCAGGTCCTCCCGTCGGGTTCCGGAACGGTTGATGTCCACCGCAGGGAATACCCGTTTTTCCGAAAGCTTTCGATCCAGATGCAGCTCCATATTTCCCGTCCCTTTAAATTCTTCAAAGATCACATCGTCCATTCGGCTTCCCGTCTCCACTAAGGCGGTACCGATGATCGT
>PWEO01000108.1 GCA_003553525.1 Clostridiaceae bacterium | reverse complement strand
GGGGGGACAATTACTCCGTCCCCCTGTCCTTCTCTGTCCCCCTGTCCTCCAGGAAGAAATCCCGGCGGATGTATTTGCTGTAGAGATACCGCCTTTTGCCCCAATCGTTTTTCAGCCGATCCTCCAGACGGTTACGGTAGTCCTGGAAAAGCTGAAGATCTTCATCGGTTACGGGGACATCTCCGTATTTGCTCCGGACGAAGATATGGGTTAATTCCTTAATTCCGATTTTTCGTTCTTCGTAGAGTTTATAGGCGATTCGGTCGGCAAACTCGTAGTGGGTTTCCCCTTTCCTTGGCTGCTGACCCAGTTTATTAATCAACTCCAGTAAATAGGCGTATAGACAAAGGACTTTCTTTTCCGGGGACCAGGTCTGCATTTGCTGTTCCCGGCGCCGGTACTGCATGACCCCGTATAGGAATCTTGCAGGCATAAAGCCGATGAAAATCACCAGCAATCCGATAATCCCTCCCCGGGTTACACCAAAGGGAATTGCGGCCTCAGGATCTTCCCGGGCCTCTCCCCGGTCTCCTGACTGCACATCGTCATCAGCATCGATACCAAGGTCATCAAAGTCATCCTCTTCTCCGTTATCAAAATCATTATCCAATTCCTGATCTTCGTCCATATCCAGCAACGCGTCCTGTCGGTAAGGTTGCGGGAAGGCCGGCGTCGGCTCGAAATTCACCCAGCCTACGGGTTCAATAAAGGCCTCTACCCAAGTATGGGCGTGGCGCTGTCGCACTTCGTAAACCCCCCGCTCATCCTCCAGCTCGTTCCGGGCCACATATCCTTCGATATAGCGAACGGGAATCCCTTCCAGCCGAAGCATTACCGCCATGGGGGTTGCATAATAGGTGCAGTATCCTTCCCGGGTTTCAAACAGGAAATGATCCACAAACTCTTCATTCAAGGGCAGCGGCTCTACCTGGGTGTTGTATTCGTAGTTCTCCCGAAGGTGGGCTTCAATGGCCTTGGCCTTATGATAGTCGTTTTCCGCCTCGGCCTCTTCAATAATACTCGCTGTAAGCTCCCGGGTTCGGTCGGTAATCTCCTCATCGGGAAGCTGCAGGTAAATTTCCAAATCCTGCAGATCCTCTTTTCGAAGATCAATATCGGTCTCAAGCAGGGCCCCATATACTAGAGGCTTTTGCACTTTGATGGTGTAACTTTCCCGCTGGTAGACGCCATCGGGGAAAATCAATACTCCGTCCCGATTGACAATAACCTCGTCTCCTCTGCCGGTTCGAACCTCCACAGGATTAAAGGGGCTGAATAGACTTTGGGAGGCAAACTCCTGATGAGTGATGGTAATAAAAGCCTGCCGATAATATTTGTCCTCTTCTTCTTCCCTAAGACCGCCAAAATCCTCGGCCAAACCATAGGTTTCCGAAGGCTCCGAAATCGTCTCCCACCGGTTATCCCGGTAGGTATGGCGGACATTTCCCCGAAGATAATTCGCCTCCGAGGCCTCCACATGCATAACCACCCGGCCGCTAAGGCTTACGGGACCTCCCAGACGGGAACTCTCCCGCTGAAAGCCCGTAGAGGTGAACTGGAAGGTATCCGCTTCCCGAGCCCCCCGGGTATACTGAGAGTCGGAGCGCATATCCTCCACGAAGGGAAATACATCGTAGACCCGATCTTCCAACCAGTGCCATTCCAAAGCATTTCCGGATTTCGGAAGCACCATGGCCAACATAATAATCAAGGCGCTGTAAATCACCACGGTTTGAATCCAAGGACCGTAAAGGCTGTCCATGCGGTTGCGTTCCTTTCCTTCCCAGCCCAGCTGCTCTTCAAAATATTTATTCATGCCGAAGAGTACTAAAAAAGCCACAATAAAGACCACGGTCATCATATAGGCCTGGTCAATATAAATATACCAATAGTAGATATACGAACCCAGGTACACCGGCAGCAGCCAGTATATCCGTTTCTCTTTAAAGATGATATACGCGGTAAAAAGGGCAATGATCCCCAATAAAATTCCCCAAAACCACAATACGTTTTCCGGAAAGATAAACTCGTCTCCCCGAAGATGATTGAAAATATTCGAAAAAAGGGCCATGATCCGCTGTATGCCGGTTCCCAAAACAGGGGTAACGTAGCGATGGACCAGCGAGGCGGATATCAGTGACACAACCAGGAGAATATAAAAGACCAGGGGTTTTTTCATAAAAAACACCACGGCCAGACTTCCCAGCAGAACAATGAAAAACTGCACAAAAAAGTTCAGCTCTACCCCGATGACTACGCCATAGACGTATAACAGGCTAAAGACCATGAGAATATAGGTGATGTAGGATATCATTTTTTGGCTGGTGCTTAGATTTCTAGACATTTTGGGCCTCCAACATCTCCTTGATATTGGTTTTATAGTCGATGTGGTACAGGGAAATGTTTTCCTGTTTCAGTTTCTTTTCCACTTGAGAATCTACAAAACCGGTATTATTTTCCTGATCCGTCACTACCATAAATAAGGGATTTAAGTTGTTCATCTTCAGCTGAATGCCCTGGGCTCCCATTTCCTTATTTAAGTTTGCGGTTACCACAATTACCGTGGCTCCTTTGGGAATTGTGCTGAGTCTTGGAAGCATAAAGGTCTTGAAATCCTGCTTGCCGTTTCCCTTAAACAGGGCGAAGGCCTCTAAAAATGGTTTTAAGTCGGATTTCTGGTGCCCGGTAATATGCAAGGGAACCTCTCCCCGCTGGGTATCCAGGGTCATATTAATATTATGGGTTAAGCAGTAATTGGTTATACAAAGAGCGGCGTCCACCACCTTATCCTCCAGGCGACGATCCACATCCCGCAGGTAGTGGTGCAATTCATTATCCACAATCAGGGCTACATGGGTATCCCCGCGATTTTCGTAGTTTTTTACAATCACATCGCCTTTTTTCGCCGTCATGCTCCAGTGGACCCGCTTCATGGAGTCTCCTTCCTGGTACTCTCTAAGAGAGGCGATACGGCTCTTGTCTTCAAAGGCGGGATCAAACACCCGAAGCTCTCCTAACTGCTGACTGGCAGTGATTTCAAAGGAGGATAGGTTGATCACCTCAGGATACACCAATAGAGCCCCTTCACTGGCGATCCGCTTTTTAAAGGAAAACAGACGAAACACGTCTCGAAGGGTGATTTCAATATCTCCCAGTTCGTAATATCCCCGACGTTTTAAGGTAACGGACTGTCCCCGGATAAAATCAGACTTCGACTCCATACTGGTGATCTCCGGAGGATCCACCTTTCCCGTTAAGCGTTTGGATATGGCGCTTTGCACCTCAAGAAAGGGCACATAGAAGATGCTGCGGTTTTCCAAGCGGTAGCCGATATTGATCTGATCCCCGATATACAGGGAATCCTTCGGCATCTGCACCGTACCCTTCAGGCCTCCAAGGACCACCAGGTTGTGAAATACGGGAAACAGCAGGGTTAACAGGAATACATAAAAAATAAAGTAGGGCATAACTCCGCCGATAAAAACCACGGTAAACAGCAAAACCAGCCCTGCCAGAAGCAGCACCCTTTTGTTATTGATCATTGGAAATCACCGGTACGGAAACCCGTTTTAATACCCCTTCTAACACGTCTTCTATTCGCTTGCCTTCAATCTTCGCCTCGGGAGACAGCATCAGTCGATGGGCCAACACCGGTACCACCATGGCTTTGACATCATCGGGGATTACATAATTTCGTCCCGACACATAGGCCTTGCCCCGGGCGGTTTTTAACAGATCGATCCCGGCTCTCGGACTGGCTCCCAGTTGAAGATCCTCATAGCTTCTGGTCACTCCCACAATTCCTACGATGTAATCGAGAATATCGTCATGGGCATGGAGTTCTTCCACTTCTTTTTGCATTTTTAAAATCTCTTCCTGATTGACCACCGCCTGAATATGGTCCAGGTTTCGATGGGTTTTATGTTTTCGAAGAATTTCCCGTTCATAGGTCTTTTCCGGATACCCCAGGGAGAGCCGCATTAGAAAACGGTCCAGCTGAGCTTCCGGCAACGGAAAAGTTCCCTGGTATTCCAAGGGGTTTTGGGTCGCCAACACCATAAAGGGCTTGTCTAAAACGAAGTGCTTATCCTCGGTGGATACTTCTCCCTCTTCCATGGCCTGCAGGAGACTGGACTGGGTTTTCGGGGAGGTCCGGTTGATCTCATCGGCAAGGAACACCTGATGAAAGATCGGTCCCTTTTTAAAGGCAAAGGTTCCGGTTTTCGGATCGTAAATATTGACCCCGATAATATCGGAGGGCATCAGGTCCGGGGTAAACTGCACCCGTTTATAGGATAAATCCATGGTTTTTGATAACGCCTTTACCAAGGTGGTTTTTCCCACCCCGGGGACATCCTCAATGAGTAAATGCCCCTTCGCCAACAGGGCGATCAGCACCTTTTCCAACACTTCTTCCTTTCCAATGATCACTTGCTTTAAATTCTCCAAGATTTTCTGTGATTGTTCCTTCGACATAGTAAGCCTCCTGTCTGAATAGTTTGAACCTTGTTCAGAAAAATATAGCACAAAGGGGACGGAGGTTTTTGTGTCATTTACTCCGTCTCCCTTGTGCTTTTTTTCTAGTTTTTATTACCTGTAATATCCCTACGGAAAAGGTTTCAATCCCGTGGATCTAAAAGATCGTCATCAACTGGTAGGTCACCTTCGCCGTGTTGTTTAAATCTTCAATGGAGATGTGCTCTTCTAAAGTATGAGGCTTTTTCATGCCTACCCCCAGATTCAGCGATAGTACACCCTGTCCGTTGAAAATGTTGGTATCGGATCCGCCGCCTGTGGATGCGGTATGGCCTTCAATACCAATGTTTTTAAAGGCTTCCTTGGTTTTTCGTACGATTTCGTGATCTTCAGGAATATTAAAAGGCGGGTAAACTCTTTCATGTTCGATGTCCACGGTGGCTCCCATTTCCTTTGCGGTTTTTTCAAATACTTCGATCATATGATTGGTCTGGGCCTCTACCTTTTCTTCACTGGAGCTTCTGGCTTCCGCTTTGATTTCAAGCTTCGGCATAACCACGTTGGTGGCCTCTCCACCCTGTACCACTCCGATGTTCGCTGTGGTGTCTTCATCCACACGAAGAAGCTTCATGTTTTCGATGGCTTTTGCCGCAACCATAATGGCGGAAATCCCCTCTTCCGGAGCTAAACCTGCATGGGCCGGTCGTCCGTTGATCGTTACCTTTAAGCTGTCCTGAGTGGGTCCCTTGGTTACAATTTCTCCGGAGGATCCGGCGCTGTCCAAGACAAAACCGTATTCCGCCTTGATTTTGCTGAAATCCAAATTCTTGGATCCAAAAAGTCCGCCCTCTTCCCAAATGGAAAAGACCACTTGAATGTCTCTGTGCGATTTCTTTTGTTCTTTTACCTGTCTTATGGCCTCAAGCACCGATGCGATTCCCGCTTTGTCGTCGGATCCCAGGATCGTGGTTCCGTCGGAGTAAATCACGCCGTCTCGAATTTCGGGCTTAATTCCCTCTCCCGGTTTTACCGTATCCATGTGGCAGGAAAATAAAATCGGATCTCCCGGCTTATCTCCCTTTAAGTGGGCAATGATATTTCCCGTTTCTCCGCCGACCTTCTCTCCGGCGTCGTCCTGGGTTACTTCAAGGCCCAGATCTTCTAATTTTTTCACCAATACCTTGGCAATTTTCCCTTCCTTTGAAGAATGGGAATCAATTTTTACTAATTCAAAGAATTCCTCTAATAATCTTTTTTCATTAATCATTTTTTTGCCTCCTTTTTTCTTTGCCTGCTATTTTCTTTGCCTGCTATTTTCTTTTCTTGCGGTGTTTTTCCTTGCGGTCATCTTGAGATTATCCTCTTCTGTATAAAAAAATTGATATGTTTAATTAAACCTTTCGTCTCCAATATTATACCAAAGTACCCGGGTTTTTTCCAGGATGGTTTTTTAGATCCCGGTTTATTTTTTCTCCGCTTCCGCAAAAGCCTTCATAATCCTTTTAAAATCCTCAATATCCAAATTCTCCGCCCGTTTTATCGGATCCACTCCGGCTTTTCCCAGCGCTTCCCGAACCTGATCCTTGGAAAATCCTAAATTCCCGGAACTCAGGGAGTTAAGGAGGGTTTTTCTTCGTTTTCCGAAAGCATCCTTTACGATGCCAAAGAGGAGTTTTCGCTCCTTAATGGTTAAGTGGTTGGCCTTCGGTGTAAAGGTAATCACGGTGGAGGCGACCTTCGGTCTCGGTAAAAATACCGTGGGGGGAACACTGAGTACTTCCCGAACATCGGCGTATAAATTACAAGCCACGGTTAAGGCCCCGTAGGCTTTAACGTCTTTACCGGATAAAATCCTGTCCGCAACCTCTTTTTGGATCATCACGGTTATGGAATGAATCGGCGCGTCCCCTTCCAGAAGGGCCATAATAATCGGAGTGGTTACGTAATAGGGCAGGTTTGCCACTACTTTAAAACCTTCTTCCAAACCCTTTTCCTTTTGCAATTCCTCCAAATCCAGTTTTAATATGTCCTGATGAATGATCTCGATGTTGTCCCGGTGCTCTAAAGTCTTTTCCAGGATGGGAATCAGATTTTTGTCGATTTCCACGGCGATGACTCGTTTCGCTTTTTCCGAAAGGATCTCGGTCATACTGCCGATACCCGGTCCGATTTCCAGTACCGTGTCCTCGGCCGTGACGCCGGCTCCTTCAATGATGTTTTCAATAATATTGCCGTCGATTAAAAAGTTTTGTCCCAAAGACTTTCGCATCCGGTGCCCGTACTCGCTGAGGATGGTCCTCGTTCTGGTGGGGGTTGCTATTCTCATTTATCTTCACCTCGTTTAGTATTCTGATCGGATTTTTTGATTTGATGTTCCTTCCTGATTTATGTTACTTCTTGTTTGGATGCTGCTTCTTATCCTGATATAGCTGTTTTAGCGCATCTTCCCACTCCCCACGGGTGACCCCGTAATGGTTCAGACGATTTAAGAATTGTTTGGCATTGCCATAACCGATACCGAGGATTTTTCCCAGACGATCCCGTCGATCCGTGGCGCCGTCCACTCCTAAAAGCCCTTCCCTCATCAGGTCTCCTTTGTTAAACTCCGTCCTTGGGGTTTGCAGCTCGCAGCGGGCCCGCTCCAAGGCCAGAAGGATGTTTTTCGGGCTGGCGTTTTCAATGCCTACATTGCCCTTTCTTATGGCGTCCTCCTTGGGAATAAAGGCATGCTTCGCTTCCGTAACCGCCTTGGTCACTTCCCGCCGGATCCATTCCCCGGGGTAGTCGGGATCCGTCAGAATAATAATCCCCTTCCGTTTAGCCGCCCCTTTGATTTGCTCTAAGGTCTTCGCCGGCAGGGAGAATCCCCCCGTGGCGATAATTTCCGCGTTCACCGCCCGTTTTACCTGGGAGATGTCGTCCTTTCCCTCAACAATAATGACTTCCTTGATTTCTTTTTTCGTGGATTTCATAATTTCTCAAACCTCTTCATCTATTAGTTTTCGATGTTTCCTCTTTTGCCATTTTTTTCTCTACTTTCATTATAATGCCTGGCCTTGGAATTTCATACCCCTTTTTGTGTATCTCTTTGATTAACTTCAAAAAAGGAGCAAAGGATAGGGATAGGTGACAGGGGACGGGTGACAGGGGGACGGAGTAATTGTCCTCCCGGAGAAAGAGGACAATTACTCCGTCCCCCTGTCACCCCTGCTCATCGCCGTTCCGCTTTGGTGCATCCCTGTGGCTCCAAAGGAAGCTATAAACAAAAAAAGAGCTGAGAATGAACTCAGCTCTTTGAAGTGTTTCAGTGATTAAAATACGTAGTTTACCGGTGCTGCAGGTCCGATTGGCAGTCCAATCACTAACCATATTACAAGTGCAACCATCCATACAACGGTAAAGGCAATGGAGTAGGGCAACATGGTGGAGATCAGTGTTCCCAGACCAACGTCCTTGTCGTATTTCTTCGCAAAGGCTACGATAATTGCAAAGTATGACATAAGCGGAGAGATAATGTTTGTTACGGAGTCTCCGATTCTGTATGCCAACTGAGTAATCTCCGGAGAGTAACCCATTTGCATTAACATCGGTACGAATACCGGTGCCATGATCGCCCATTTTGCAG
>PWEO01000013.1 GCA_003553525.1 Clostridiaceae bacterium | reverse complement strand
GACAAGATTTATCTTACCATCTTCTCTGCTGCCCGTCAAGACTTTTTTTGCATCTTTGTCTTTTCGGTCATCCTACGGGGTTGCTCTCCCGTTTTTAGCGACTCAACTAATATATCACTTTGGCTTATTTAAGTCAAGATGAAAATCTTTTGATGAACTGCTTCTAATTATGACTTGATTATAAACAAGAAAAGAAATCCAAATGTTGGATTTCTTTTCTTACCTTCATGTTATTGTTTTTATATTATAGGTGCTTCATACCTTCAGCTAAGGCTTTTTTATTAAGGGGAACAAATTTTTCCTTAACGTTTTCAGCAAGGACATTTTCCCAATCAATATCATCAATAGCCATTGCTTTTAATAGTGCTCCTAAAAGAACAATGTTTTGGGCTTTTATATTACCAAGTTCAACCGCAATATCTGCAGCCTTAACCACTGTAAGGTTTTTAACAACCGCAGCAATGTCATCAATGATTGTCTCCGGGTAAGGTACATTCCCGGATAAAGTAGGTGCTGAAGGGATAGCATAATCATTTACTACTGCAATACCATCGGGTTTTAAGTACCCTAACCATCGATACGCTTCCATTTTTTCAAAAGCTACAATGATATCCGCTTGACCTTTTCCAATAATCGGCGAGTGTACATTTTCACCAAACCGTACCTGAGTGGTTACACTTCCTCCTCTCTGTGCCATACCATGAACCTCGGACATCTTGACATCATATCCTGCACTGATTAAGCCTTGGGATAATATTTTACTAGCAAGAATAATCCCCTGACCGCCTACTCCGACTAATAATACGTTTTTTGTTTTTTCCATATTATTCTCCCCCCTTTTCAATAGCTTTAAATGGACATACTTGAAGACACACTTCACAACCTACACACATAGTTGGATCAATCTTCGCTTTCTCACCAAAGGAAATTGCAGGACACCCTACTTTTCCACAAACTTTACAAGTAGTACATTTTTCTTCATCCACTTGACAGATTGATTCGGTTAGATCAAATTCCTCATAGTCTTCCTGCGAGAACTCCTTTAGAACACAGGGCCACTTTGTAATAATTACTGAAGGTTCATCGGTGGCTAAGGCTTTATCAATGGCATCCTTGCTTTCTTTTAAGGTTAAAGGATTGATGGTTTGAACATCTTCTACGCCACAAGCTCTAACCATTTTCTCAATATCAATGACCGGAGCTTTCTCACCCATTAATGTGTATCCTGTTCCGGGGTTTTCTTGGTGACCGGTCATTCCTGTGATTCTGTTATCTAAAATTACGGTAACTGCATTCCCTTTATTATAAACAATGTCTAAAAGTCCGGTGATTCCGGAATGGAAAAAAGTGGAATCACCAATCACACCAACTACCTTTTTATCCACACCGTTTTTATTGAAAGCCATTTGCGCACCATGGCCTGCACTGATACTAGCACCCATACAGATACAGGTATCCATTGCGTTTAACGGTTCAGCAGAGCCTAAGGTATAACATCCGATATCTCCAGTAACCATGACGTTTTTCTTTCGAGATAACTCATAGAAAAATCCTCTATGAGGACATCCCGCACACATCGTCGGTGGTCTGCCTACGGCTTTACTATCATCCAGTTCTAACATTTCAGGGGTCTTACCCAATAGCGCCTCTTCGATTACATTTGGAGTTAATTCACCAATATTCGAAATTTTTTCTTTACCAATACATTCGATACCATTAGCCTTCATTTGTTCTTCCATAAAGGGTTCTAATTCTTCGATAACATAAAGGGTGTCAACTTCTTTTGCAAAACTCTTTATCTTATCCATAGGCATCGGGAAACTAAGACCAACTTTAAAGTATGAAGCTGTATCCCCAAATACTTCTTTCGCATATTGGTAAGCAACCCCTGCGGTTACAATACCGATTTTTTTATCATTCCACTCAATTCTATTTAGAGAAGTTTCATTACTGAACTTTTCAAGTTCTATTAGTTTCTTCTCCAATAACACATGCATAATCCTTCCGTTTGCAGGAGTGGCAACAAATTTACTGATGTTTTTTTCATAGGGCTTGATTCCCACTTCTTGACGTTCTGAAGTCTCGACTGGAGTCTTACTGTGACAAATACGAGTAGTTACTCTTAGCATAACAGGAACATCAAATTTTTCACTGATCTCAAAAGCTTCTTTTGTAAAGTCCTTTGCTTCTTGAGAATTACTTGGTTCGATTACGGGAAACTTAGCAGCTTTTCCGTAGTATCGATTATCTTGTTCATTTTGTGAGCTGTGAAGCCCGGGATCATCTGCAGATACAAAAACAAATCCTCCATTGACGCCAGTATATGCATAGGTAAAGATCGGATCCGCAGCAACGTTTACCCCAACATGTTTCATTGCGGCTAAACTTCTTGCTCCGGCGATAGAACCTCCGATGGCAACTTCCATTGCTACTTTCTCGTTTGGTGACCACTCACTATAAATATCTTTCTTGTACTGTGCCATATTCTCAAGAATTTCAGTACTTGGTGTTCCCGGGTATGCGGCAGTAAGTGTTACTCCCGCTTCATAACATCCCCTTGCAATGGCTTCATTACCGGTCATTAATTGTTTCATTCAACCTCACTCCTTCGATTTATTATTATTTTGTTGATGCAGAAACTACACTTCCCAGTGCAATAGAAAAAAACTTAGTTTCCGCAGAATCTGCCCGTGATACTAAAACAATTGGTACTTTTGCTCCCATTATTACTCCTGCAGACTCAGCGCCGGCCATATAAGTAAGGGATTTCCCAATACCGTTTCCGACTTCAATGGTAGGCACTAGTAAAATATCAGTTTCTCCAACCACAGGACTCTCATATCCTTTAATATTCGCTGCTTCTTTTGAAACCGCTAAATCAAAAGCTATAGGCCCTTCCACATAAACATCTTCGCCATAAGCTTTATCCAGAGAATTTTCTTTAAGCCTCAGTCCGTCCATCGTAGCAGGCATTTTATCGCTCGCCTTCTCTTTTGCGGCTAGGCAGGAAACATAGGTCTTCTGATTACCCAAAGCTCTAGATACCAGGATGGCATTACGCAGGATATCTTCTTTTTGCTCAAAGGAAGGTGCAATATTCATTCCACCGTCACTCATCAACAGCAGTTTATGATATGTCGGTACTTCGTATAGCATTACATGACTCAATAGTCGATCGGTTCGAAGTCCAAAATCCTTATTAAGAACCGCTTTTAATAATACAGAGGTATCGATTTTTCCCTTCATTAGAAAATCTGCTTTCCCTTCAGATATTAACTTTACCGAAGTCTCGGCAACATATTCTAAGCCTTTTGTGTCTACAACCGTCACATCCTGTAGATCAAATTTAATTTTTTTAGCAATTTCTTCGATGGATGTTTTTTCACCAACCAAAACTGCATCAATAATATTTGAGGTTTTTGCTTCCTTCACGGCGGATAAAACATCTTCATCTTCAGCTGCAGCAACGACTAACGTCATCTTGCTCTGATTCTTTGCTTGAGCTTTCAAGTCTTTTAATGATTTTATCAAGTTTTCTCACCTCTTTATAATTTTTTAATAATTTTGTTTAAGCTTTAAAATTTTTTAATAAACCTTAGTCCTATTCTACATCTTTTTCTGTGAACTTTCCACCCTTATTTCTAATATATTTTAAAATTTTCACTTTTCTTCATTGCTTTTCTTAAAAAGTTCCAACTGTTCTTTACAAGCTAGAGTGATTTCGTCAGCAGGGTCAATTTTTAGTGAAGCTTCAATATACTGTTCAGCCTTTTTCAAATCTCCGATCTCTAAATTAACCATTGCCAAATTCGATAAAATTTCTCCACTTTTGGGATCTTTCCTGTGGGCTTTTTCAAAATACTCTATAGCCTTTTGGTATTTTCCAAGACCTGCAAAGGAAAGGGCTATTTCTACATAGGGATCCGGAATTCTTTCTTCTAGCTCTAAAACCCGTTGAAAGTAAGTAATCGCTTTAGGGTACTGTTCCTGTTGACGATAAGCAAGGCCTATAAAAAAATGTAAATTCCACCATTCAGGATAGCGATCTTCAAGTTTTAGGAGTTCTTTAAGACCTGAGACCATATTTCCTTGTAGAATTTTTTGATATCCTTTTTCATATTGCACCAGATCCTCTATTTCTCGCAATAATGTGTTTACATGTTCTTCTAAATGTTCCTCCAAGCCGAACTCTATTGCCTTTTTCCAAGTAATTTCCGCTTTTTGAAAAAGACTGTCTTTTTTATATAAAAAGCCCAAATGATAATGAGCTAAAGCATGATCCGGTTCTATTTCGATGAGTTTTTCAAGTGTTTTTCCGGCTTCTTCCTGGAAAAAAGCGATCTTTTTCCGGACGCTTTTTGGATGATCAGCATTTTCTTCATTTTGAAAATCTTCTACTATTGTTAACAAAGCAACTGCGTAATTGAACAAAGCCTTCGGCTCGTCTGGTTTTACCGTAGCGGCTCCCTTCAAAAAAATCATCCCTTTGATTTTTTCCCCTTGATCAAAGGTATTATTCCCGAGAACTAGCAAGGCTTTTACTATGTCCGGACTTAAATTACTTAGAATACGGATGTATTCCTCCCGGTACTTGAAATCAGGATCCACCCCTAATAAATAGGCAATGCCTTTCACAAGAATTTCAGTTGTAATCATGAACTCCTGCTCATTTTTTTGAAGTTTATTACTTAAATCCTCTAATAGTATAGGTAGTTCAACGGCTTCTTTATCCATATCCACATTTTCACCCTTAAATAATTCCCGTATATCCAGTGATAAAAAAGTTAACTCTTTTGTTTGTTCCACTAAAAAATCCTTCATTGTTTTCGCCATGTTCATCACCTCGATTTATTTATTTATTATGATAAATCTATATTTTACTTAAGTATTTTATGCACAATAATATCATCTACATAATGTCCGGCTTCCTCGGAAAAATGATGCATATGAATCGTTCCGGAAATCGTGAAGCCGCAAGCTAATAAAGTATTGAGAGAAGCTTTGTTGTTACTGTAAACATAGGTTCTTGCTATTTTCACACCCTCTTGGGCTAACTGTTTTAAACTGTAATGGGTCAGTTCCTTCCCGATATTCTTTCCGCGGTAATTTTTGTCAACCGCAGCGGTCATAAATGCGCTATGGTTCTTATAAGAATTCCCTCTTTTTCCTCTTAGTACTCCCACAACCTCTTCATTGTCTGTGTCCACAGCTAAATACAGGTAAATATTATCATCTTCCAACCAGTCTTCTAATTCGTTTAAACCCTCAATACGGGTAAATCCAACCTGTGCGTTTTCTTTTTTTAACTCCTGAAATAGTTGATAAATTTTTTCAATATCTCTAAACAACGCTATTCGATACTCCATCATCACAATCATTCCCTCCAGTTGTGTGAACCTACTTTTGATTTTTTACCTCACTTAATAAATCCTACATATTTCTCATAAACATTCTTTTTCTTCTGCTGCTGGTATTTAATAACTCGAACAAAAATCCACGATAGATCATCATATAGGAAAACCATAACTGCCCCAATAAATATAGAATTATTCCAAAGGGTCCCCGGGTAATGGCTCCAAGGGAGGTTACATTATCAAACACGTTTATAATCGCACTGCCGGTAATAAAGGCTAAAATAACAACTAGCAGGACATTAGGTAAATACCACTCTATCCAATGCTCTTTAATGAACTCCACGGAAGATTTAATACTTTCCCAGCCATTATATGACTTTTGATAAATCGTTTCCGGTAAAGCATTCAATAGGAAAACCATCAAAAATATCAATCCGAAATGATAAACAAAGGGACCAACAAAACCGACAATAAGCGGACGCAGAAATATATCTATACCTAATAAAGCTACAAAACCAATAAAGTACACGGTCCATACTTTTCGTAAATAAATTAAAAATCCATCTTTAAAGTCTTGAAGGGAAAACCGATCCTTTTCAACTATTTGTTGCAGTAAATATAAATAATTAGAAACCATTGCACTACTCAAAATCAATAGGAACAGACGACTTAATATCCAAAATAATGGAGAAATCAAAGTGCCCACAAAGAGAATCGTGGAGTAAACCAGTCCCGTAAAAATAATTAACCAGTTTTTTATTAAACTCTTGAAGGCTTTTTTTGCAGTTTTCAGGTTCATATAATAAATATCCATAAATATACTCAATTGAGTCCCTCCCACGATGCTTAACACATCATTATTTGATCAGATAAAGCTGATCATATTCATAATCAAATAAAATCACACAGGCTTTTGGCTCGGATGCCGTCAACAAATCTTTGTCCAACACTTTCGTAATTGGATATTCAAACACTTCAAAATGAACTTTTTTAATCAATTTTTTGGCAGATATATCCACTGCGTGGGGTAGATATTGTTTTTTATTTTCAATACTTTGTAAAAATTCATGGGCCTCTTCCTTCGACCACACTTGGTTCTTTTCTTCAGAAGTTTTTGCTTCTAACCCCTTCGGTATTTTTCTTTTTTGATTTTCCTTTAAGTAATCTAAACGAAGTAAGTTTTGAATATAAAGGATCTCATCAAAATCCTGACTTTGACAGAATTCCAGTACTATAACATATAAGGATTCTTTACTTTGAGACTGTTCATCTAGATCCCTTTCTTTCCAGTAATGACTAAAATCCTCAAAAAACTTAAATGCATTAGTTTTATATAGAGTGTTAATTATATAACCTAACGAACAAGGAAAACCGCGGTCATTCCAGTATTTTTCCAATAAATCTTCAACGTCTTTCAGTTTAAGAATTTCCGTATAATTAATCCATTGATTTTCCAGTATTTCATAGGGTGATCCGTCTGTATACACATACCCATATTCCTCAGCTTTATTTCTAAGTTCCGAACCCTTTAATAGTTTTAAGAATCCCAGTTGTAGTTTATCAGCCCCTAAGGAAAAAACTTCATTGAAAGATTTTCGAAAGGTAAAATAGTCTTCGTAAGGAAGACCTGCAATTAGATCCAAATGGATATGAATATTCTCCAGTTTTACCAAAGCTTCCAAGGGGGCTTTAATCTTGCTAAAATCCATTTTCCGGTTTATCGCTGAAAGTGTTTCTTGATTCGTGGATTGCACACCAACTTCAAACTGGAACAAACCCTTAGGCGCAGTCTTTAAAAACTCGATGAAATCTTCATCAATAAGCTCCGCAGTAATTTCAAAATGAAAATTGGTGATTCCGTTACGATTCTTCAAAATATGTTTCATAATACCCAAAGCATGACTTTTATTCGCATTAAAAGTTCGATCTACGAACTTTACCTGTTTCACCTTATTTTTTAAGAAAAAATCCAAGTCTCGGTGAACTTTTTCCATTGGTAAAAAACTCACTCCGCTAATTGTTGAAGACAAGCAGTATTCGCAATTATAGGGGCAACCCCGGGCACTTTCGTAATAATAAATCTTATTAGGGTCTACTGATAGCCCCTCGTAGGGAAAGGGGGCAAGTTCATGAAATGTATTTGAAGGATTGCTTGTATTTTCTATGATTTTACCCCGAACACGAAAAGCAATATTTTCCATGTCATGATAACTCTCGTTTTCTTTCATTCTTCTTATCAGCTCATAGAAAGTGGTTTCCCCTTCTCCTTTTACGATCATATCAATGTAGTCTTCCTTTTCCATGATCTTTCGAGTATCAAAAGCAACCTCGGGGCCTCCAAGAATAACTCGTGTTTCCGGCAAAACTTTTTTTAACTCCCTACCAATTTGATGTACCAAGGAAATATTCCATACATAGCAAGAAATCCCAACCACATCCGGTTGTTCTTCATAAATGCTTTTCAACAGATCCTCGAAATGTTGATTTATAGTATATTCTTTTATGAATACTTCTTCATCCAGTTTTCTTAAATTTTGATATAAATACCGTATGGCAAGATTCGTGTGAATGTATTTCGAATTAATAGCAGTTAACATAATTTTCATATTGTAACCCTTTCCTTCCTGTCATTTTCTTTGTTATTATAGCATATTTTACCTGGTTTTGCATGAACGGGACATCTTGTGAAAAAAATTATAATAGGAGATATCAATTTTATACTTGCAATGCTCCTTGTCAAAAGAATAAATTTATCATATAATAGTAAAACAAATCGCAGTGGATACCTTATTAATACAATTACAAAATAGAAAGGCGGAAAAATTTTGTTACCACAAACCCATATGGTTATTGCAGATCATATCTATCAAAATACGGAAAAGTCCCTTGGGATTAAGTTAAATAAAAGCAGTCTGATGTACGGAAGTATCAAACCGGATATCGCTCCGAACTTACTAAAGCTCTCTCATTTCAAACCCCAGTCCTTAACTTTAATATGCAAAGAGATTAAGGAGCTTACAGAGCACGCTTATGCCGATGACCTTAGCTATATTAAATATATTTCTCAACAAATTGGTATCATCAATCATTTTATTTCCGACTTTTTTTGTGTTCCTCATAACGACAGGAAAACTTATAAGAATAATTTTATGGAACATATGGCTTATGAAAATACCCTGCATAAAAAAATGAAAAAATATGACAAAAAAATCATAACACCTAAAGTCTCTACGGACTTTATTGGTCTATCCATCGATGAAATCGAAGAGCTCATTGAGAACTACCATAAAAACTATTCCATGAATAAAGAGTCTATGCTTAAGGATATCGAGTACTCAATTAATGTATCTTCCTTAGTTTCCGTACTTATTATGACAAACATGGTTCATAATTCCAGTGTTGAAGCAAGCTGGAAAACAACATCCTGGCATACGCCTCGAATTGCATAGAGCCCTTACCAAACCAAAAACCATTAGCCGGGAGCTAATGGTTTTTTAAGTTTATAGTACCTGGATTTTGTTTTCACTTCCAGATATAGTTGATTCTTCACAAGGTTTTTCTCGAAAATTTCAAATTCCTTTAATATCGGATGTCTCCCCTTCTCTCCTTTTTTCATAAGAAAAAGAGTTTTCGTATCCGTATAACCATTGTTTTTCAACTTATCATAATTTAAAGGGATTTTAAGAATCTCAAAGCTCTTTAACTTATTATAATATCGATCCATTTCCTTTAAGAATTTATTTTTTTCTAATCTTAAATCTTTCTCAGAAACTTTTTCACGTATACTCGAACTTCTTCTATTATCTTTCAAATCCATTAACAATAAACTGAATACCTTAGCTTCTATAGGAGCACGTAGACTTTCGATATTCTCAAAGAAACTCCCTTCATCCTGGTATTTTACAAACAAGTGGATGCTTTGAATAAATAGTGTTCGGCTGTTATCTTCGATCTTTTTTTTTCTTGGAATTTCAGCCTTGGATATTTGGTCAAGGTCTATAATCCAACGAATTTTTTCTTTTTCAAAAGAAATTTTATCAATCAACTTATCCTTCGAAGCCTCTTTGAAAACCCGATTATAGTTCAGGTGAATTAAGTACTCCTTTAAAAACTGTACAAAAGAATCAACTGCACCATATTCTCGGTCCATAACCCCGCGTACTGTCCTCCCCATTAGAAGAAACAACATTAGATTATCAGCTTTTTGTTTTGTTTGAAGAGTGAAAGCTCCAAGTTCCTGTTCTAAAGTTTTCATGTCATGATTTCCTATAATTAAAGGCAGTAAGCTTATTATTCCAGTACCTACGAGAGGTTCCTCTTCTTTTTCATCATTCTTTAACAAAAAACAGTTAATACTGTCCTCCCGATAGTATTTCCACAAAATCAATTCTTCTTTTAATCGAGGTACATCAATTCCTAGCATTTCCATATTCTTATCATTTACAAGAGATTTCCCGACGATTATCATTAGCTCCATAAGATCACTATAACCTTCTTGACGATTTTCAGTATTCTTACTAAGATGCCTGTCATAGCTTTCTGTTATGGAAAATAAGTGTTGTTTCGGTTCCATATAATCCCTCATTTCTCCATCTACATTTTTTCCGGAGCTTCGATTCCAAGAATATACAAAGCGTTTTTAATGGTTTGTTTTGTAGCAGAAACTAAAGCGAGTCTTGCGGTTTTTATCTCGTCTTCCTGATTTATGATCGGGCATTCATTGTAGAACTTATTGAAGTTCTGAGCAAGATTCACAACATACCGGGTAACAATAGAGGGTTCATTTTTCTCCTTCGCCTGTATTATTGCTTCACTAAAACTATGGATTCCCATCAGTACATCCATTGAACTTTTTTCCTCTAAAATTTCCCAGTTAATATCCTCACTAATCTCTTCGTTGGCTTTGCGGAGAATACTTGCTGCTCTCGCATGGGTATACTGTACGTAGGGGCCTGTTTCCCCCTCAAAATTGAAAGCAGTTTCCCAAGAGAAGGATACATCTTTGATTCTGCTGTGACTTAAGTCATTAAATATGATGGCTCCCACGCCAATATCCTTCGCTACTTTCTCTTTGTTTTCCAGTTCGGGGTTTTTCTCTTCGATAATCTCCTGAACACGATTAATTGCTCCATCCAGCACATCCTGTAAAAGAACCACATTTCCTTTTCGAGTTTGTATTTTTCTGCCTTCATGGGTTACTCGACCGAAAGGAATATGTTCTAAGTCTTTAGCCCATTCATATCCCATTAAATCAATCACCTTCATCCATTGGGCAAAATGAAGATTTTGAGAGTAGTCAGTTACATATAAGCATTTTTCAAATTGAAAGGTTTTCTTTCGATATATAGCAGCTGCGATATCCCGAGTAGCATAAAGGGTACTGCCGTCATTTTTCATTACTAGACATGGCGGCATATTATACTCTTCCAAGTCTACTAAATGAGCTCCCTTACTTTCCTTTAACAGGTTTTTATCCTGCAACTCTTTTATTACGATATCCATCTTATCATTATAAAAACTTTCCCCGGTATAGTGGTCAAATTCTACATTTAAGGTTTTATATACTTTCTTTAACTCTTGGATCGTTTCAGAACTAAACCACTTCCAAAGATTATAGGCTTCCCGATCTCCCTGTTCCATTCTGGAAAACCAGTTTCTCGCCTCATCCTCCAGCTCCGGATATTTTTCCGCTTCTTCATGAAATTTAACATATAAATCCAGTAATGTTTCTATAGGGTTTTCCTTTACTGCTTTTTCCGAACCCCAGTTTCGATAAGCAACAATAACCTTGCCAAATTGAGTTCCCCAATCTCCTAAATGGTTTATTCCCTCACAATTATATCCTAAGGTTTCGTAAATGCGGTACAAGGCATTCCCGATCACCGTAGAACGTAAATGACCTACATGAAAGGGCTTCGCTATATTCGGAGCGGAAAAATCAATACAAACCGTTGCTCCTTGTCCCAAGTTTATTTTCCCATAATTATCTTTCTGCCGAAAAACAGAACTTAAAACCGAAAGAATGAGTTCTTTCTTATCAATAAAAAAGTTTATATAAGGACCCGTCGCTTCCACACTTTGAAAACCTTTGGGGATATTCATCTCTTTTTTCAGGTCCTCAGCAATCATATTAGGTGATTTTCTAAAAGTCTTTGCTAAGCGAAAGCAGGGAAAAGCATAGTCTCCCATCCCACGTTCCGGTGGAACCTCCAACATTTCTTCGATTTCTGCAAGGGAAAGATCTTTGATATATTGTTTTAAATGATCGGTTAGTATAATTTTGTAATCCATAATAAACCTCCTTTTTTTTCAGTGTTCCTACTTTAAATTTTACTTCATAGTTTATTTTAATTCAACTATAGTTACTCCTGATCCCCCTTCTCCATACTTTCCTCCTCTAAAGGACTGTACGTGCCGATGGGATTTCAGCATTTGATTAAGCCCTGATTTCAGCACTCCGGTTCCGACTCCGTGAATGATCATTACTTGAGTAAGGCCTGCAATATAGGAATCATCTAAATATTTATCCACTTCAAATATAGCTTCTTCTAAATTTTTTCCCCGAACATCTATCTCCGTTCGGATGTTTTGACTCTTAGACTTAATCATCTTCGAAGTTTTTACTGACTGTTTGTCCTCCCGAGAAGATAATCGCTTTAAGTTCGAAGTGCTTATATTAACCTTCATAATTCCTGCCTGAACCTGGACTTCACCCTTGTCATCTTCCGGACTCAGCACATGACCTTCCTGATTTAATGATATGATTTTCACACGTTCACCGGGCTTTAAGTTCTCCGGTGGTTCGTGATTTTTGGGTTCGTTTATGGCTTCTGCGGAATCTTTATATTCTAAAGTCTTATTGCCAAGCTTTACTCGAGCTTTTTCGATTTCCTGATTCACTTTTTTACGATCCGGTTCCCGTTCTAAACTACGAAGATGATTAATAATCACTTCAGTTTCTGCTTTAGCTTTTTTAACCAAGCCTTGAGCTTCTTTTTTTGCCCGAGAAATCATCTTTTGCTTCTGGTTTTCTACTTTTTCAAGTTTTTCCTCGTACTTTTGCTTTAGCTCTTCCATTTCTCTTTTTAAACCTTCAATTTCAATTTTCTCAGATTCAATTTTACTTTTATTACCTTCGATATTTTGTAGCACATCTTCAAACTGGAGATTTTCTTGAGTTATCAGAGACTTTGCCAAGTCGATTATTTCAGGGGAGAGCCCTAATTTTCTAGAAATTTCGAATGCATTGGATTTTCCAGGGATCCCAATAGATAATCTGTAAGTGGGTCTTAGCGTTTTGACATCAAACTCCACAGAAGCATTCTCCACTTCAGGGTGAACTAAAGCATACTGCTTTAATTCGCTATAATGAGTAGTGGCTACCACCTTTGTCCCGATGGTTTTAAGATTCTCTAAAATCGCCATAGCAAGAGCAGCCCCTTCTGTGGGATCGGTTCCAGCTCCAAGTTCGTCAAATAGAACCAATGAATTTTCCGTAAGATTATTAAAAATTTCCACTATATTTGTCATATGAGAAGAAAACGTACTTAAACTTTGCTCAATACTTTGCTCATCTCCAATATCTGCAAAAATGTGATCAAAAATCGTAATCTCCGTTCCTGAATCTGCTGGGACTTGAAGACCGCTTTGACCCATTAGAGAGAGTAATCCTAAAGTTTTTAGGGAAACGGTCTTCCCACCGGTATTCGGCCCGGTGATCACGAGAATGTTAAATTCATTTCCGATCCAGATATTCGTCGGAACCACTTCTCTCGGATCCAACAAGGGATGTCTTGCTTTTTTCAAATTTACGTATCCACGATCATTGACTTTTGGACTGGTAGCTTCCATAGCGAGAGCTAACTTTCCCTTGGCAAAAATAAAATCGACCTTTCCCAAAAGATCACGGTTTTTCAGAATTTCATTTCCTTTCATAGCGATCTCATTGGAAATTTCCCGAAGAATCCGTTCAATTTCCTGTTCTTCAGCTAATTTAAGTTGTTTTAATTTATTATTTAGGTCAACCACCGCCATGGGCTCGATAAAGAGGGTCGCCCCGCTGGTGGATTGATCATGAATCATTCCTTTAACTTGGTTTCTGTACTCCTGTTTTACCGGAACCACATAACGATTTTGCCGGAGGGTAATGATTTGATCCTGCAAATAGGTTTGGTTGCGGGAAGAAGTGATAAAATTTTGCAAAGTGGATCGCACTTTATCATTTGCTTGACTAAGTTGTCTTCGAATTTGTCGCAGCTCTGCACTGGCATCGTCCGCAACTTCATTTTCATTGAGAATCGAACGGTTAATTCGTTGTTCTATCTCCGGAATAGTTTCAATCTCCCGTATAAGGGCACTTAAAATCGGTGCCGTTAAATCCGCATCCTCTTTTTCTCTTTTGATGAATACCTTCATTCGCTTCGATACCCGTAAAAATTCCAGTACCGCTAACAGTTCTCCGGGGTCAAGATAGGAGCCGATGACGGTTTTTTTAATCAACCTTTCCACCTCGCCAAGACCTTCCAAGGGAATTCCGCTATTTTTAAGCAGTACTTGTACTGCTTCTTCCGTTTCTTTTTGACGTAGTTGTACTTCTTCAAAGTCCGTTGTCGGTTTTAAGCTTCTTGCTAAGTCCTTACCCATGGGAGAGATCCCATGGGCTGAAAGTTGTTCAATTATTTTTGTATACTCTAGGGATTTCAAACTTTTTTCATTCAATGTATTGTCACCTCTGTATTCGTTTTTTACCAGGCTGCAACCATTCCATCGGTTCGCGGTTCCGTTGCTCCAATAAGGGTTTTACCATTTATAAGAATGACCTGTCCCCGCCCAAAGGATCCTGAATCTTTTGCCCATTCCACCTGATGACCCCGTCTTTGTAAATGTTCAAATATGAATTTCGGCGTTCCCGGTTCGATTTCTACAGTATTTCCTTGCATCCACTGCCAGCGAGGAGCGTCTAAAGCTTCCTGAGGGTTGAGATTAAAGTCCAATAAATTGTTTATAACTTGCATATGACCTTGAGGCTGCATAAATCCTCCCATTACACCAAAGGGGCCAAGAGCCTTTCCTTCTTTCGATATAAATCCAGGGATTATGGTATGAAAAGTGCGCTTCCCCGGAGCAAGAGCATTATGGTGAGCAGGATTTAGACTGAAGTTATGTCCTCGATTTTGAAGTCCGATACCTGTTCCGGGAATTACCACTCCTGAACCGAAGCCCATATAATTACTTTGGATAAATGACACCATATTCCCTTCCCCATCGGCAGTGGCTAAATAAACCGTTCCACTACTATCCGGTTTTCCCGGTTTCGGTAATATGGCCTCTTCAGTTATTTCCTCACTTCTCTTCCTTCCGTATTCATAAGAAAGTAACTCCTCATTAGAAACCTTCATAAATTTAGGGTCCGTAATATATTTTTTTCCGTCTTCAAAGGCAAGCTTCATAGCTTCAATTTGTCTATGCACAGTACTTTCTGAATCTCTGCTCTCTAGGGTTTGATGTTGCAAAATATTTAAAGCCATTAAGGCAACAATACCTTGACCGTTGGGGGGGAGCTCCCATACATCATACCCTTTATAATTTAGTTTTACCGGTTCTATCCATTCCGGTTGATGGTTTTCTAAATCTGATTTTTCTAAAAATCCATTATGCTGTTTAGAAAAATCATGGATCTTGTCTGCCAGACTGCCTTGGTAAAATTCCTTAGCATTACTTTCTCCAATTTGTTTCAAGGTATTAGCATGACCTTTTGACGACCATACTTCTCCGGGTTTCGGGGCTCGATTTTTCGGAGTAAAGGTGTCAAACCAACTGTTAAACTCTTCCCCTTTAAATGCTTTTTGATAAGAATTGCAAGCTCGCTCCCAATATTTTGCTGTAATTGGGGAGACTGGAAATCCATCTTTTGCATATTCAATTGCTGGAGTTAAGCATTCTTTTAACGTAAGGTTTCCGAATCTTTCTGAAAGTGCCGCCCATGCTCCCGGTGCTCCCGGTACGGTTACAGGAATCATCCCGTGTTTCGGAATGGCTTCGTGACCCAAGGCTTTTAGCTTTTCTATAGAAATGCTTTCAGGAGATTTTCCGCTGCTGTTCAATCCATAAATTTTATCTTTCATCCAGACAATGGCAAAAGCATCACCACCGATTCCGTTTGAAGTGGGTTCCACAACGGTTAAACATGCTGCGGTGGCAATCGCTGCATCCACGGCATTTCCACCTTTTTTGATTATGTCTAATCCTGCTTGGGCTGCCAGGGGTTGGGAAGTGGCAACCATCCCTTTGGTTCCATAGACTAATGTACGTTTTGATGGATATTTATACTGTAGGTCATGATAATTCATTATATCCCTCCAATTTGATTATTTAAGTCTAAAACTCCCACTAGTATAGTGAGAGTTTTAAGTGGCTAATCTATATAACTATTCGATACAGGTGTGAAAATCTCCTGCTTTTTACAAGTACTATTTTTTATTCTTTCCTGCTTTATCCCGCATACTTCGATTAAGAACCTTCTTTCGAAGTCGAATTTCTTTCGGGGTTACTTCTACCAATTCATCATCCTTAATAAATTCCAGGGATTGTTCTAAGCTTAAAACCCTTGGAGGAGCAAGCTTATAAGCATCATCTGAACCAGAAGCTCGAACGTTGGTCATTTGCTTTCTTTTACAAACATTTAAAACCATATCGTCTATCCTGGAGTTTTCTCCAATGACCATACCTTCATAAACATCTTTACCAGGAGCGATAAACAATACTCCCCGCTCTTGTGCAGAACTAAGACCATAAGCAGAAGCCTGTCCTTGTTCATAGGCAATTAATGAGCCCTTCGTTCTCGTGGGAACGTCTCCGGTATATTTACTATAACCATCGAACACATGATGCATGACTCCATAGCCTTTAGTATCCGTCAATAATTCTGAACGATATCCGAATATTCCTCTTGCAGGTACTTTAAACTCCAGTTTTGTCATGCTACCCATTGAAGGAACCATGTTGACCATCTCACCTTTTCTTCGGTTCAATTTATCAATTACTGAACTGGCATACTCTTCTGGCACTTCTACATATACATACTCGATAGGTTCTTGTAGTCCTTCAGCAGTTTCTTTCATTAGAACCTCCGGTCGTGATACGGCAAACTCAAATCCTTCTCGGCGCATAGTCTCAATAAGAATCGATACGTGAAGTTCTCCACGTCCGTAAACCTTAAAGGTATCCTCGCTGACTTCTTCTAAGCGCATGGCAACATTGGATAGCATTTCCCGTTCTAATCGTCTTTTAAGATTTCGACTTGTGACAAATCGTCCATCCCGTCCCGCAAAAGGGCTATCGTTTACGATGATGTTCATAGACATAGTGGGTTCATCCACTTCCAGAATTGGTAGTGGATCAGCATTATCTATGTTGCAAATGGTGTTTCCGATATTAATGTTTTCCATTCCTGATACGGCAACGATTTCCCCAACACCGGCGGAATCAACTTCTGTTTTATGAAGTCCTTCGTAATTAAACAGTGTTGTCACTCGAACCTTGGTTTGATTCATGTCTTTATCAACCACTATAGCATTTTGATTTTTTTCTATTTTTCCTTTTGTGATTTTCCCTATACCGATTCTTCCTGTGTATTTATCATAGTCTATTGAAGAAATAAGTAATTGCAAAGGATCTTCTTCATTTCCCTTAGGATGTTCGATGTTTTCAATAATCATTTTAAACAAAGGCTCAAAGTCCTTAGCTTCATCCTGCATGTCTATTTTTGCCACACCGTTTTTTGCGGAAGAATAAATTACCGGGAAATCCAGTTGTTCTTCATCGGCACCAAGGTCAATAAATAAGTCAAGAACTTCATCTTGAACATGTTCAACCCGAGCTTCAGGACGGTCAATTTTATTAATTACCACAATAGGCTTTACACCGGATTCGAAGGCTTTCTTTAATACAAATCGGGTTTGAGGCATGGGCCCTTCATAGGCATCCACTAATAATAAAACACCATCCACCATTTTCATAATTCGTTCCACTTCTCCACCAAAATCAGCATGTCCGGGAGTATCAATAATGTTAATTTTTTTATCCTCAACCATAATGGATGTGTTTTTAGATAATATGGTGATTCCTCGCTCCCGTTCTAATGAATTGGAGTCCATCATCCGTTCCTGTACACTTTCGTTTGCACGGAAAGTTCCACTTTGTTTAAGCATTTCATCCACTAATGTGGTTTTTCCATGATCTACATGGGCAATAATCGCGATATTTCTCAAATTTTCTTTTTTCATTACTCATCTGCCTCTCTTCAAATCTCTATTAACTCATAACGTCCATTTTAGCATATTTTCAATGGTTTAGCAATTTTTATTTCTTCGAAACCCTACTTTATTTATGATTTCTTTTCCGTAACTTTCAAAGAGTATTTCATGCATTTTTGTCCCGAGGTGCGAAAAACGACTAATGAAGGTAATTCTTGGCTTTTAAATCCAAAGGCTCGGCATCCTCTGCTTTTATTTTGATCCCAAGTAATAAAGTAGTGTCGACATTTAAGACAGTTCACTCGTTTAGCATTTCTGTCCATTGTCTCCTCCTCCTTTACTCGAACAAAAGGGAGAGATATCTATATGTCAATTAATCTCTCCCTTAAGTATTTTCTTTTCATCGTTAATATGAAATATTAAACCTCTATTACATAACTAAGCTCATTATTCTATTTCGACAGCAAATACTGAATTCCCAGTTTTAATGTATTGTTTATTGCTTCCTCATGGGTTCTTTCATAACCATGGGATGCATAAACCCCCGGGCCTATCAGAGCCGCTTTAAAATCATTGCCTGATCTAAGAGCCGCACTGGCATCAGAACCGTAGTAAGGATATAAATCTACTTTATAATTAATTTTATGTTCTTTTGCAAGTTCCACCAGTTTTTTTCTTAAACCGAAATCGTAAGGCCCCGTAGAGTCCTTGGCACATATGGTTACATGAAATTCCGTAGAGTTTTGTCCTTCTCCGGGAGTGCTCATATCTATTGCCAAAAACTCTTTGGTTTTTTCAGGTATAGAGGCACTAGCTCCATGCCCGACCTCCTCATAATTACTGAAGAAGAAGTGAGTGGTATAAAATGGCTTTTTATCATTTTCTATTAAGTCCGAGATCATCCCAAGCATTAAGGCAACCCCTGCTTTATCATCAATATGTCGTGATTTGATGAAACCATTTTCCCTTATTTGTGTTCTCGGGTCAAAGAAAATAAAGTCTCCTATGGAAATCCCGAGTTTTTCCACATCTTCAACACTTGATACTTTCTCATCAATAAGAACTTCCATATTTTCCACGCTTCGCTCAGTTTTCTTAGCATCGCTGTGAATGTGCACTGATGGTTTCGTTGTAAAGAATGTTCCTGTATACTGCTTTTGATCATATGTCTCGATGATACAATTTTCTCCTTCCACAGAGTTCATCATGTAGCCTCCAATGGGGTCGAATTTTAAACGACCGTTGGATTTGATCTCTTTTACCATAGCTCCCAGGGTATCCATGTGAGCAGACACCGTGCGGTGTTCTTCTGTTTCTTCTCCATCTATGGTCGCAATAATTGCTCCTTTATGGGTTTCCAGATAATTTACCTTCAAAGTGTTCAGTTCCTTACTTATATGGTCTTTTACATATTCCGTATGGCCGCTTGGGCTCGGGATTTTCAGTATTTTTTCCAATTGATCTATGGTATATCTTAGAGTTTTTTCCATAAGTACATCTCCTTCATTCTTCAAGTTTTGGTTGATCAGATTTTCTTTTTCTTTCCGAGTGAGCTGCTTGATTTCCCACTCTCTTCTTTGAGCCCGAGATTGAGTTCTGAAATATTCCCAATACACAAGACGTGCAGGTAGGCGAGGTTTTGTATATTTCGCTCCTTTTTTTCGATTATGAGCATTCAGTCTTTTCCTCAAATCCGTTGTCCAACCGGTATAATACGTATTATCGCTACATTTAAGAATATAGGTATACATGAAGTCTCCTTTGATTTATGAATTAACTCATCTGTTCAATAGTGCTGTATGTGATTCCATTTTATTTATCCAATTTTATTCTTCAATTTCTCCAGCATATCCTTCGTCATAGAAGCTAAATCATATTCCGGTTCCCATCCCCATTGAGCTTTGGCTTCAGAATCATCAAGACTATTTGGCCAAGAGTTGGCAATCCCCTGTAATTCTTCGTCCACGTCATAATCAAGTTCAAATTCCGGAATGTGCTTTTTGATTTCTTCTCCCAGCATTTCCGGATCAAAACTCATGGCAGAAATATTAAAGGCATTCCGATGCTTCAGCTTTGACTCATCGGCTTCCATCAGTTGAACTATAGCCTTTAAAGCATCTGGCATATACATCATGTCCATAAAAGTTCCCTTATCTATAAAGCTTGCATATCGTTTATTTTTGATAGCCTCATAAAAAATGTGTACCGCATAATCCGTTGTTCCTCCCCCTGGAAGGGCATCACTGGAAATTAATCCCGGAAAACGAACCCCACGGGTATCCACACCGAATTTCGAATGATAATAATCCGCAAGTAATTCTCCCGAAACTTTGCTTACCCCATAAATTGTAGAAGGTCGCATAACAGTATCTTGAGGAGTCCTTTCCTTCGGGGTACTCTCTCCAAATACGGCGATCGAACTGGGAACAAGTACTGATAATCCATGTATCCTGGCAATTTCCAGCACATTATATAAACCGTTCATGTTAATATCCCAGGCAACTTGAGGATTCTTTTCTCCTGTACCCGATAAAATTGCTGCTAAATGAACAATATGAGTAATTTCATGTTCTATAATAATCTTTTCCATAACTTCATAATTCAGAACATCAAGAGTCACAAATTCTCCTTCATCCATTAAAGGATGTCCTTCCTTTCTTTTTCTGCTTGAAGGCAGAACATTATCTTCTCCGTAAATATCACGCATATAGCGGGTGAGGTCGGTTCCTATTTGACCTAGTGCTCCGGTGATCAGTATTTTTTTCATGTGAGATCCCTCCGTAATATGTGATGGTTTCAATTGCATAACATTGTTATTATACCCAAGAATGATTATAAAAAACTCTGGAGTTTTTATTAACTCCAGAGTTATATTTTACTACATATCCTAAGTAATAGGAACGAATATTTAATATTTTTCAGAAGTTGCACTAACGATTTTTAAACTCCTTTAAGATAACTAACACTCCCACTGCAACTAAGCTTAAAGATGCCATGTGTCTTAAGCTAAAAATGTTCCAGAAGAAAAAACGATTACTTAGTAAGCTGATTCCGAGAAATAAAAGAATAAAACCTAAAATGTATTGTGCAGCATTATTATTTTTTGTAGATTTTTGCTCTGCATCTCCAGTGTTTTTTTCAAAATTCTCCTGATTTTGGGGCTGTTCCTGTCCCACTTCTTCTAAATCCACAAAATCTTCATCCATCTCCTTCGAGGATTTATTCAGTCCATAATTAACGGGAGGTTTCGGCATAATAAGAGCCGCAATGATATAGCCTATAAAGCCGGCTCCTCCGGCAAAAATAAATAATATCCAAGCCAAACGTACTAAGGTAGAATCAATTTCAAAATATTCTGCGATTCCTCCACATACCCCGGCAATTTTTTTATCCGTATTCGAAATAGTTAAACGTTTACTCATAAATACACCTTCTCCCATAATTTATTTTGAATTTATACTCTTTTAGGAATAACAAACATTGCAATAATATATGCAAGAATACCAGCTCCACCCATGGCGCTAAAAATTACCCAGCCTAACCGTACCAAAGTAGGGTCTAATTCAAAGTATTCCGCTATTCCTCCACAAACACCGGCGATCATTTTATTTTCTTCTGAAAGATATAATTTTTTATTCATTTTTTCTCCCTTCTTTCTTATTTTTTTAGCGTAGTTATTGATATTCTTCTAAGCTATAATAATATTACTTCTTTATAATTTATATACGTATTTGTTTTGTCAATGTCTGCTATTCTTCTGAAAAATATTGTTCAATACCCGGAGTAACGCTTTGTATGTTTCTAATTCTCTTTCGAAAAGCATCTGATCCATTTCCCAAAGCAATGACAGGAACCATATTCATAGTATGATCGGCTGTTGATAAATCTTCAATATTACCGTGGTCGCTCACCAATACAAATAATGTATTATCTAGACTAAGAGATTCTAACAAGGTTCCTATAAATTGATCCAAATCTTCCAACACGCGATAAGCAATGTCAAAATCTTTTCGATGGCCCGCTAAATCGGTTTGAAAATATTCGAAGAATGTGAAATCATAGCTATTCACAATGTTTCCCAGGATCTCTCCTGCTTCCCCAGGAGTTCGTAGCGGTACCTTTGCCTTCCACTTTTCTATCATTATACGGCCAGTCAAATCCTGATAAACGGATTTCCCCCTTTTCAGATCTTCCTCGGTATATAATGAAAGACCCGCCGATAGAGTTGCTACCGTAGATACCGACATTTCTTCGTTGCCCACGGAATTATTTAGTAGATTCGATATGAACTTTTTATTATATGCGTTGGCATTGGTTACTTTTAAGCCTCTATTCCGTAGCTTGCTGAAAATATTTTCTTCTTGTATAATCTCTCTTAATTTCTTATTGGGAAACCCATTCAAATGTTTGCCTGTAGCCTTAGGTGCATTAATTCCTGTTAATATGGCGGTTTGACCCGAGGCGCTTTGAGGTATTCCCGAAACTCCCAGTGTTGCATCTGCAGGGATCATGTTCCTGCTCTTTAATAAATTTTGCATGACCGGTAAATTTCCGGTTTCTATCGGATTGTATTTCCATTTTTCTTCTTTTCCTAACCCAAAACCGTCAACAAACAAGAGCAATGCTTTTTTATTACTCATAATTTATCCCTTCTTTGCTATAAATGTATTTTTCATAAGTGTAACACAATTCCCAATCTCCTTACAATTCCATATTCATTCCCGATTTTAAAAACACTAGATCCACTAGGTACCGATGAGTTATGTACAAAAACTCCTCCTTCAAACAAGAAAGCTGCGAATTGTCGCAGCTTAACATTGTTCAAAGGTTACTTATTCTAATAAACTACATTTTTTGTAAACTACATTTACTTTTTCATAAAACTTACTTCCCCTATATCCTCTGCCACTTCTACGAGAAGATACGGATAGGTTATCGCTTGAGTTACAATATCATCAGGGCCGGGAGCATTAATTCTGTAGCTGATGGTTAAGTCCTCTCCATCTCGTTCTTCCCCTATAATTTGGACGGAATAGCCACCGGTATTTCGTTCTCCTGCAGCGATCATGTAGATCCGTTCATCTTCCGGGTACTGATACTCGCCTTCTTCATGTTTTTTACCTTCTATCCAGTTTTTCAGTGCCTCATCCTCTTTAACATCCTGTGAAAAGTAATTCCCATCAACTTTATCCATATCTTCCTCCTCTTTAGCATCGTCATCATCCTTATAATTCTCGGAAGCGGAATCATTATCTTCAAATCTTTCTTCAGGCTCATCAACTTCAGCACCACAGGCCGTGATAATTAGAATCAGCCCTATAACTATGGGAAGTAACACTATACATTTTTTTGATATTTTCAATTGAGATCCCCCTTTTTAATCATATATTTTACTTTTGTTTCTAATGTGACATGTGGTTATATCAACTCCTTATTAAATCTATACCCTTTAGACGTAGGATTTATTCCAAAAGTTTCATAAAATGCAAAAAAACTGCACCCAATTAAAGGGTTACAGTTTTTTATCGTAGTATATTTTTTTAAAATGGTCGGAATGGGCGGACTTGAACCGCCGGCCTCACGCCCCCCAGACGTGCGTTCTACCAACTGAACTACATCCCGTATAAGCTACAAAAAATATTGTAATCTTTTTATGAGTAAAAGTCAAGAGGTTTTAAAAGAAACCTCAAGTAATTTTGTATCTACTTGGTTTTTTTTACCAATCAATTTCTCTTCCCTCTGCTATTTCTTCCATCTCGTTTTTCTTTCTTCGACTCATAAGCTGAATAACCGCTTCTTTAGGTTCCACGCCTTTGTAAATCACATCATATATCTGCTCCGTAATGGGCATCTCAATATTGTAAAATTTCGATAATTCATAAGCTGACTCCGTAGTTTTAATTCCTTCAACCACCATGCCTACTTCTTCTAAGGTTTCTTCAAAAGACTTTCCTTGCCCTATTAAAATTCCTGCTCTTCTATTACGGCTATGCATACTTGTACAAGTTACGATTAAATCTCCAATCCCCGACAACCCGGAAAAGGTCGATATTTCTGCTCCCATAGCCTCTCCTAAACGGGCAATTTCCCTAATCCCCCGAGTCATCAATGCCGCCTTTGCATTGTCACCATAGCCAAGACCATCAGAAATTCCGGCACCAAAAGCAATCACATTTTTCAGGGATCCCCCTAATTCGACGCCTACAATATCTGGATTTGTGTAGACCCTAAAATAGTCATTTGAAAACAGGTCCTGCACAAACTCTGCCCATTTTTTATCTTTCGAGGTGGAAACCACTGTTGTGGGCATCCCTCTTGATGCCTCCTCTGCATGAGAAGGTCCTGAAAGCACTACGCATGGTTGTTCTCCCAATTCCTGTTTAATGATCTCAGAAATTCGAAGTTTTGTTTGAGTCTCTAGGCCTTTAGCCACGTTTATCACAAGTTGATCTTTCCTCAACCACGGTTTGATTTTTTTAAGAACCTCCCGAACGGATTGAGTGGGAACCGATAGTAATACCACAGCTTTATCCTTTATTGTGGCTTTCAAATCATTGGATAACTTAATGGTATCGGGAATCGTCACATCTTTTAAATACTTTTGATTCTTCCCTGTAGTCTTGATTTCTTGCAGTTGTTTTGAACTTCTCATCCACAGATGAACTGTATGACCATTGCTATTCAAAACAATACTTAATGCACTTCCCCAGCTTCCTGCTCCGATGATAGCTACAGATAATGGTTTCATGATATTACCTCCTTTAAGCATCTTTTTTCTTTGAGATGGTTTTTTCTTCTCCGCGCCTTAATCGACGAATATTCTCCTTATGTCTATATATCCCCATAGTAGCTAATACAATTGCAAAAAAAGCATAATCTCTACTGAAAATTAAAACCAGAACTGCGAAGGAAACCATTCCCACCATAGAACCCAAGGATACTATTTTGGATTTAAGCAAAGTTAAAACGCCTATTAACATCGCCATAAGTCCATAGAAAGGATGGATTACTAGAATTAAGCCTATGGAGGTTGCCACCCCTTTTCCTCCTTTAAACTTCAAAATAATCGGCCAGTTATGCCCAACTACGACAAATATACCTGCAACCATAGCATAGTCCTCTCCAAAAAAATGTCGAACTACAACAACAGCCAGAACACCTTTCAGCGCGTCCACAATAAAAGTTAGTGCTGCAAATTTCTTTCCCATCACTCGAAGTACATTAGTAGCTCCTGCATTTCCACTACCATGTTCTCGAATATCAATATTTTTTGCAATTTTCCCTAACAAATAGGAAGGAGATAAATTTCCAATTAAATAAGCAACAATAATGGTGAGAGTTAATTCCACGATTAATCCCCTTTCGTTTTCTCTTTTAGTATAAATCGAATCGGGCTGCCTTCAAACCCGAAGTTTTCACGGATTTTGTTTGTCAAATATCGAATATAAGAAAAGTGAGCCAGTTTCTTATCATTTACAAATAAAATGAATGTCGGCGGTTTAACCCCTCCCTGGGTACCATAATATATTTTTAATTTTTTACCCTTATCGGAAGGGGGTTGATTAAGCAATACTGCCTCACCGATAATTTCGTTCAACACTCCTGTTTTTAAACGCATGGCATTTTGATTTGCAACCGCTTTAACGGTTTCAAGAATTTTATTCGTTCTTTGTCCCGTTAAGGCAGAAATAAATAATATCGGTGCATAATAGCAGTAGGAGAGTTCATTACGAATATCTTTAATAAAGGTATTCATGGTTTTCGTATCTTTTTCTACCAAGTCCCACTTGTTAATAACAATAACTAAAGCTTTACCTGCTTCATGGCTATATCCTGCAATCTTTTTATCCTGTTCGGTTACCCCTTCCGTAGCATCAATCAGCAACAAGCAAACATCAGCCCGCTCTACCGCAGTAACGGATCGAATAACACTGTATCGCTCAATATTGTCAAAAACCTTACTTTTCCTTCGAATACCAGCAGTATCAATTAGTACGTAACGGTCATCTCCTAGAGTAAAAGGGGTATCAATAGCGTCCCTGGTTGTTCCAGCAATTTCGCTGACGATTACCCGTTCTTCTCCCAGGATTTTATTGACTAAGGAAGATTTTCCTACGTTCGGTTTACCGATAACCGCAACCTTAATAACATCTTCATCATAGTTTTCTTCGTCATTTTTAGGAAATAGCGCCACAATTTCATCAAGTAAATTTCCAATGTTTAATCCCAAAGCCGAGGAAATTTCTACTGGTTCTCCCAAACCCAACTCAAAAAAATCATAATAAAAAGGCGATGACTCCCGTGTGTCTACTTTATTGAGTACTAAAAGAATCGGTTTACCGGATCTTCTTAGCATATTAGCAATCTCGCGATCATTTGCAGTTAAGCCTTCCCTGCCATCGAGTAGAAAGATGATCACATCCGCTGTTTCTATAGCCAGTTCCGCCTGTCGTTTCATTTGTTCAGGAATTATTTCCTTGGACTTAGGCTCGATTCCACCGGTATCAATTAAATGAAAATGATGATTTAACCACTCGGTTTCAATATATATTCGATCTCTGGTAACTCCTGGACGATCTTCCACGATTGCAATTCTTTTTCCTGATATTTTATTAAATAAAGTGGATTTCCCCACATTTGGTCGACCTACGATAGCTACAATTGGTTTTCCCATTTTATCACCCCTTAAGTTGATTTAAGTTAATTTTAATATTTTTAATAAATTGCGGACAAAATCCTTACCCTCTACTTCAGATATTACAACTTTTCTATCCAGTCGACTTTCCAGATCTTTGATTGTAAGATCATCTAAAAAAACATTTTCCTCTGCTTTTAACATGGCTTTAGGGATCATCATTACGGTTTCAAAATCGCTTTCCCCGTCACTCTTTGCTTCTATAGTTTTTAAAGTTTCCAGGATATCTCCTCCGGTTACTAAACCGCTTACGGTTATGGTTTCACCAAAGTACAGATTTTTAACAGGAATAACATGAATTTTAATATAAGGTATTGCCTCGCGAACTATAGTTGCAATGTTTTCCATAAATTCCTTAGCTAAAGTGCCGGTAATAATTTGAATCTCTATTTTTTTATTCTGAGCTGCTAACACGTGGTTCTCTACTTTGGAGTCTTTTATATGATTTATCTTTACTTCAGTCAATTCTTCTTCTACTTCCCTTAGAAATTTTGCAACAAGACCCACACCATTTTCAATTTGTGGAAATCCTTCATAATTTTCTACTGCAGGAAATTTTCGGTTGCCCAGTATATAAAACTCATCAGACAAATGAACAAATCGTCTTCCTTTGTCTTTTAAAATATCTTTTTGCCAAGCTTCCACTTGATCAATAACTTTTACCGCAGAGTTTTGATCATAGGGTTTCATCAAGAAAAGACCTTCCCTATACTTTGTAAGTCCCACAGGAACAATTGCTGTACTTTGAATATGTTCCAGTTCTTTTAAGTCTTCAATGGTTTGATCCAGATTTTTTCCGTCATTTACTCCGGGACAAAGAACAATTTGGCAATTCATTTTGATTTCATGATCATTAAATTCCTTCATGATTTTTAGAATATTTCCTGCTTTTTTGTTATTAAGCATTTGTATTCTAAGTGCAGGATCCGTAGCATGAACCGAAAGATTAATGGGACTAATGCGAAAATCAATAATCCTTTGAATTTCCTCATCCTGCATATTTGTTAGGGTAATATAATTCCCTTGCAGAAAAGATAATCTAGAATCATCGTCCTTAAAATATAAAGTTCTCCTCATATTTTTCGGAAGTTGATCGATAAAGCAAAAGATACATTGATTTTGACAATTTTTCGATTGGTCAATAATGGGATTTTCAAATTCTAAGCCTAAGTCCTCATCATAGTCTTTCTCAATTTCCAAAGTCCATATTTCTCCGTTGTTTTTTTGTATGTCCATTTCCAGATATTCATCGGAAATATAATAACGGTATTCTATAATATCACTGATTGGCTGCCCGTTGATATTCAGTAAAATATCTCCAACTTCAATGTCCATCTCTGCTCCGATACTATCGGGAAGCACTTTATTAATTCGATTGATTACTGTTTGTTCCAATGAAAACACCTTCTTATAACGATTTGGTAAACCTAAATTAATGTCTTTTAGTGCATTTTTATTATACCATAATTTTATTCTTACACATAACAATCCTTTCTATTATACAGTCTTCTGCTACTACTGTAAACCTAATTCGAAACTTATCGTGATAAGGAAAATTTCTAAACCAAAGAAAAAACACCAGCTTTAGCTAGTGTCGGGATCTTTGATTAATTTATTCAATTCCTCCATGAAGGTGCTAATATCCTTAAACTCTCGATATACAGACGCAAAACGAACATAAGCTACTTCATCGGTTTTTTTAAGTTTATCCATAACTAATTCTCCGATAAATTTCGTACTTATTTCCTTTTCCATGGAATTGTATAAAGTTTTTTCGATCTCATCTACGATCTTTTCAATATCTTGTAAGGATACCGGTCGCTTTTCACAAGATCGGATAATTCCGTTCATGACTTTGCTTCGATTATAGGACTCCCGGGTTCCACCTTTTTTTACAACGATCAAAGGAAGCTCTTCAATTTTTTCATAGGTAGTAAAACGTTTTTTACAGTCGCTGCACTCTCTTCTTCTACGAATTGCTTGCCCTTCATCGGTAGGTCTCGAATCCACAACTTTTGATTCTTCATGGGAACAAAATGGACAATTCATCCTGATGCCTCCTAGATCACATTATCTTTTTCTCCGCAAAAACACCGGAATATCTAAAGAATTTTCTTTTTTCTTCTCTTCCGCCAACTTTTCCTCTTTTTTTACATCTTCCAGATTAAGGGGAGCGTTATCAAAACCCGTTGCAATCACAGTAATTCTCAACTCATCCTCTAAGGCTTCATTGATGACTGCACCGAAAATAATATTGGCATCTTCATCGGCGGCTTCTGTAACCAGTTCTGCGGCTTCATTCACTTCAAAAAGACCTAACCCTGCACCACCGGTAATGTTTAGAAGTACACCTTTTGCTCCTTTTATAGATGTTTCAAGTAATGGACTTTGAATTGCCTGTTTCGCAGCTTCTGAAGCTCTATTTTCTCCTACAGCGCTGCCGATACCCATGTGAGCAAGTCCCTGTTCCATCATAATAGTTTTAACGTCGGCAAAGTCCAAGTTCACAAGACCGGGGACTGCAATTAAATCTGAAATACCCTGGACCCCTTGTTTCAATACATCATCGGCTATTTTAAAAGCATCCAGCATGGTGGTTTTCTTTTCAATAACTTGCAGCAATCGGTCATTAGGAATGGTAACCAAAGTATCCACCTTTTCACGAAGCTCATCAATACCTACTTGGGCATGGGACATCCGCTTCTTTCCTTCAAATGTAAACGGTTTCGTCACTACCCCCACAGTTAATATTCCCATTTCTTTTGCAATTTCCGAAACGATTGGTGCGGCTCCCGTCCCTGTGCCTCCTCCCATTCCTGCAGTTACAAAAACCATATCGGCACCTTCAAGTCTTCGATAAATATCTTCTTTGCTTTCCGCAGCGGCTTTTCGTCCGATTTCTGGATTTGCTCCGGCGCCTAGGCCCTTTGTAAGCTTTTCACCAATCTGTAATTTATGTTCAGCTTTAGAAGAATATAAAGCCTGTTTATCTGTGTTAATCGCAATAAACTCTACGCCTTTTAATCCGGATTCCACCATACGGTTCACTGCGTTACTTCCGCCTCCGCCAACGCCTACAACCTTAATCTGAGCGAATTGATCCATGTCTACATCAAATTCCAACATAAGTATAACCTCCCTATAGTACGTATGGATATTTCTCAATCCTG
>PWEO01000069.1 GCA_003553525.1 Clostridiaceae bacterium | reverse complement strand
TCGATATTGATGAATTTAAACAAATCAATAATGCACTGGGGTCCGATGTGGGTGATCAGCTGATCCGAAATATCGGACAGAAAATACAGCGGAAATTTTCCTGGGACCGGGGGTTTTTAGCTAGGTATTACGGTGATCAGTTTGCGCTGTTGGTAAGGGATGTAAAGGACTCAAGGGAGGGCGGGAAAATCGCCGGGGAAATTCTGGACTTGTTTGAGCCTCAGTTTTTTATAGGGGAATATGCTCTAAACGTTAATATCAGCATGGGATTTTCCACTTATCCTGACGATGGAAGACATGAAGAGGAACTGATTAAAAACAGCAGTTCTGCCTTGGCCCGCGCCAAGGAAGACGGAAAAAATGGGTATGAGGCCTATTCTTCAAAATTTGATGTACTAAGTTTTAAAAATTTCTCATTGAGAAACGATCTTTCGCAAGCCATAGAAAAGGACCAGTTAAGACTGCACTTTCAGCCGATTATTAATCTTCATAACGGAAAAATAGTAGCCATTGAAGCTTTGATTCGCTGGGAGCATCCCGAGTGGGGAATGGTATCTCCTAATGAGTTTATTCCCATCGCTGAGAGCAGCGGATTTATTGTACCTATGGGACGTTGGGTTCTTGAGCAGGTGTGTAGCCATTATCGGGAATGGATGGACAAAGGTTACCCGGCAATCAAGGTATCTGTCAATTGTTCGGGTATCGAGTTTTTTCAGCGAAACTTTGTAAGTGATATTCGAAGTACACTGGAAAAGCACAAGTTGGATCCGAAATTTTTAATTTTAGAAATCACGGAATCCGTAGTTATTGAACAACGGCAACAGACGAAACAGGATATTGCAGCTCTTCAGGATATGGGTATTCAAATTGCTATTGATGACTTCGGGACCGGCTATTCTTCCCTGACTTATTTAAACAAGATGGATGTGGATATTCTTAAAATCGATCAGGAATTTCTGAAACTGGTTCCAAAAAGGGAAACCAGTAACAAAATTCTGGAAGCGGTTGTTAATCTGGCAAAAGAACTGAAGATTAGAATTGTGGCGGAGGGGATCGAAAATTGGGATCAGCTGATCTTTCTTCGAAGACTGAATTGTATATCCGGGCAAGGCTATTTGTATAGCAAACCACTTCCTGTGAAAGCCCTGGAACCTCTACTGAAAAGAGGCTGGATTCGTCCCGCGAAAGCGAACAATGCCACCTATAAGGTGAAAAATGATCGAAGAATGTATTTTCGGGTGGATTTTCACCATCATCTTGAAGCTGACATGACCATTTTGGAGATTAACGGAAAGAGAATTAAGGTAGGGAATACGAAATCCCTGATTAAAAATATGGGACCCGGGGGACTATGCTTTGTTGCAAATATTAACCTTCCCATTAAGAAGGATTTAATATTACAGTTTAATTCGGAGCTGGTAAGCTCTCCGATCAGAGTATATGGAACGCCGGTATGGAAAGAGGAGATTGATCAGGGATTAGTGAAGTACGGACTGAAGTTTACCTTCGATGAGAACAGCCGGATGGAACTTACGGGACTATTAAATAAAGTCCAGATTCGCATGAGGAATGATTACGGATTCAATGAAGGGCGTTTTACCACAAAGTCAATGAAAGCGTATTTTCATCAGCAACAATCCAATAATCTGGAAGAGGAACTGGAGCGGAAGGAAGATTCTTAAGTTCTTCTGTTGCAGAAAAACAAAAAAAAGGTTACCCCAAAAGCAAAGGAATAATTGCATTTGGGGTTTTCTACGATGTGTTGTTTCCTATAATTTTTTGCTTTATACTGTGTTTTTGTTCTGAAAGAAACCTCAAAGGAAACCCCGGTGAAGGTTGCTGTAAGAAAATCAGTGGTTATAAAATTTGATGTAAATTTTTGGTGTCGGTATTTTTGAGATATTCAATTTCTCGAGCGATTATTTCTATCTGTTCAGGTTTTTCCATCAGATCAACCTCATCAATATTGAGCACTAATATGGGAGATTCCTTATATTCCGCAAGCCATTTTTCGTATCGTTCATGAAGGTTCACCCAATATTCCCGGGGGACAGCTTTTTCCATCTCGCGGCCCCGCTGATGAATCCGATCGATGATGGTATCCACACTTCCGTGAAGGTAGACCATCAGATCCGGTCTTGCCAAATAGGGACTCATCATTGCGTAGAACAGTTCAGAGTAAGTATGGTAATCCCGCTCACTCATCTTCCCGTTATCGTACAAAGATTTTGCGAAAATCTCTGCGTCCTCATAAATACTTCGATCCTGGATGTGATCTTCATTGGCTTCCCCGATGGCTTTTTGATCCTGAAATCGCTGGCTGAGAAAGTACAGCTGTAGATGAAAGCCCCAACGGGCCTGATCCTGATAAAAATCTTCCAGGTATGGGTTATCCGCAACCTTTTCGAAGCTGGTGTTAAAATTCAGTTTTTCTCCGATCAGTTTGGTGAAAGTGGACTTCCCCGCACCTACATTTCCGGCTACGGTGATAAAATATCCATCGGAGGTTTTTCGTTTTTTTGGAATATAATTGCTTGGTATGATTAGTTTTGTTAACACGGTTATTTCCTCCTTTGGCGGCTGATTTCAACGATCTTTTTAACAAGATAATCAACATCTTCCGGCTGATTAACAAAATCCCGATCCCGAATATTTATGGGAATGATAACCGGAGAAGGTTTGTTAAAAGGATCATGATTTGGTGAAGTTTGAAAAACCTCTTCTGAAGTATGGAAATCATGCGAGGAAGTTTTCACAGTGTTAGGATAAAAATAACGGTGATAGGCCTCGCTTAGTTTTTCCATATAATCCCGACTCATATTCCGTTCAAAGGAGCGGTCCCGAAGAGCGATTCGTTTCATCAGCAGATCAAGATCTCCATATAAATAAATGATAATATCCGGTTGAGGAAGATCCTTCGTTAAAATCTCAAAGACCTTTTCGTACTTTTGAAAGTGGTCAGGTTTAAGGGTAAGTTCTGCAAAAATAAGGTTTTTGATGATACTGTAATCCGCAACCACAGAGACTCCCTGATCCAGTTTTTGCTCTTTGGCATCTTCCAATTGTTTGATTCGGTTGCATAGAAAGAACATTTCCGTTTGAAAGGCATATTCTTCAATATTCTCATAAAATTTCTTTAAATAAGGATTTTCTTCAATGATCTCTTTAAGGCAAGAAGCCTGCAACTCTTTTGTTAACAGTTTAGTAAGCGTGGTTTTGCCAACACCGATGGGACCCTCCACAGCGATAAAAAGAGGGCTATTCTTATGGTTTAAGGTTGATTCTCTTGTTTTTTCTTCTTTTTTGAAATTTAGGGGTTCGTACATGAAATTTACCTCCGTGCTGTATTTTGGGGTTCGTAATTATAATACCACTTTATATGGTATATAACAATGAAAAACTCGAGAAACAGAATAGGGATTTTAACGGCTTTGTTTAGTAAAAAGATAAATAGTTTAAAGAATTACTAAAATAAAAGGAGAATTAAGGAGCCGTGGCGAAATAAATGAGTAGAACGAATTAATATGGATGATGAAAAAACATAAATAAAATTGGTATTTGTAAGTATAGACTTAAGAATGTGATTTATGGAAGCATCCACTTCTATATCTATTGATATATCTATTTCATATCCAGATCTGGATAAAAGACTCTCGTAGTAATGAAAAAATAGAACAGAAGAGGAAAAACTATAAAAGGAGAGAGTATTATTATGAAATTTGTTACGGTAAAACATCGTGAAAAAGAATTGCCGGGAGTTTTAAGCTCCGACGAGGAGGGGGTGTATTCTTTTGAGGAAATTTTCGGAAAAGAAGCCCCGAACTCTCTATTAAACCTTATTCAGCAAAATGGAAAAAACGCAGAGGTTAATTCTGAGATCATTAAGGATAGTCCAATGGGAAACCAGTCCATTGAAAAAATCCGAAGATTTATCAGCGATCCGGAGAATATCCCGATCCCCTTGGATCAGTGCGACATTTTAGCCCCCATCCCGCGACCTTTACGTAACGTAATATGTCTCGGTATGAATTATCAGGATCATGTAAAAGAACTTAAAGGGGCCGATGGAAAACCTCGACCGGTGCCAGAAGTTCCGGTTTATTTTGGGAAAATGGCATCGGAAATCATAGGTACCGGCGGAATAATTGAACTTCATGAAGAGACCACGAATTCCGTGGATTACGAAGTGGAGCTTGTGGCGGTTATCGGCAAGGGCGGCAGAAACATTCCTGCAGAAAAAGCCTATGACCATATCTTCGGCTACACCATTATGAACGATGTTACGGCAAGGGATCTACAGGGAAGGCATCAACAGTTTATCCGGGGAAAAAGTCTGGATACCTTTACCACCATGGGGCCGGCTATCCTTTATGTAGATGCCGTGGATGAACCGGTGGAGTTGGACCTTAGCTGTGAAGTCAATGGAGAGGAACGACAATCCTCAAACACAAGGAATTTCATCTTCGATCTTCCCTATGTGATCAGCGATTTTTCCAAAGGCACCACCCTGCAAGCGGGAGACCTGATCGCTACGGGAACCCCCGGCGGGGTAGGAAAAGGTTTTACCCCCCCAAAATATTTAAAGCGTGGTGATAAGGTGATCTGTAAAATTGAAAAAATCGGAAACCTGTGGAATAAAGTGGAAGAGTAGGAAGGAGGGGCGCCATGAATATCAGTGTAAGGGGAAAAGGATATAGCCTGGTAGCCCTGGCGGGTATCATGTGGGGAACAGGATTTTTGTATATACAGTTTGTACTCAACGGCGGTCTTTCTCCCCAAGAAATTGTCTCATGGAAAATGTTGATCGGTTTTATATTCATGCTGCTCTATACCATCAGGATAAATCCGAAGGCCTTAAAAATAGATAAAAGAGGCCTATTCTTAATCGCAATCCTAGGTCTGTTTTGTCATGCGTTTTATAATTTGTTTATGAATCTGTCTGTTGAACGAACCACAATAGCCACCACCGTGGCCCTTTTATATACCGCGCCTTTCTTTGTTCTGATAATTTCAAGGTTTTTGTTTAATGAAAAATTTACATATCTAAAGGTGATCTCTGTCATTATTGCTGTAACCGGGGTATATTTTACAGTTACCGGAGGGAAGTTGAATCAGTTAGCCTATGATATGACGGGGATCTTATTTGGATTAGGTGCGGGCTTTACCTACGGGGCAATGAATCTTTATAGCAAATATCTCGTAACAAAATATTCTCAACAAACGATTCTGACCTATGCCTTCGGATTTGCCTTTTTATTTTCCCTTGCATTTTCAGATCCCATTGCGGTATTTCGCTTGGACTTTGACCCTTGGCTTTGGGTGAATCTTATCCTGCTAGGGCTGGTACCCACGGCTCTCAGTTACGGCTTTTTCACCGCGGGTCTTTCTTACAATATCGAATCCTCTAAGGCCGCCGTGGTAGCCACTATCGAAGTGCCGGTGTCGGTGCTGGGTTCCTTCCTTATATTTTCGGAACCTCTTAACACCTTCAAACTTATGGGCATCGCCATGGTTCTCTTTTCTGTATTTCTCCTTCGAAGGGACGCGTAACGAAGGACCGGGGGACGGAGTAATTGTCCTCCCTTTTTTAAAATATCCAGCTTATTTGATTTGAAGGTTAACCGGTTTCGCCTTTAAAGCTTCAATTAGTTTTTCACGGTCTTCCATGGATACGGAAAACGTGATACCGAAAGGGAATTTTCTTTTCAATTTGATATGAAACACACCGGTTTTTCGGGGAACTGTTATTTTTTCGATTTCTTCCCATCGGTAAAAATGTCCTTTGGCTTTAATACCTTTTTCAAAAACTCCATGATGCTGTGGGAATATACCCGTTAAGACCAAAGTGATAAAAAAAGCTATGGTGAATAAGTCTGCTTCATCAAATTGAAGGAGTAAGAACAAAAAAATTAACGTAAAGATTCCGTGAGAAATAAAGCGGGTTTTTTCTGAGAGGTAGGGAGCAATAGGGGTTTCAAGCAACCCGGCTTTTTTTTCATTAAAGTATCCTCTTATTTTGGGAGTTATATCTTTTAGCAATACCGCTACAATAATACCCAGCAAAAAAATATCAAAACTTGTCATGATAACCCTCCTTGTAATGCTAAGTTTCAGTAATACTTTTTCATATTGTATCATAAATGAAAATTTATTTGAACAAATGATAAAATCGTGTATAAGCTGTAACCATTTTACTTTGGATCCGTCTATTAGTGAAAGGAGGCTTCCAATAAAGTCCGATGCCCTCACGATTTCCTCGACAGTCCTATTGAGATCAATATTTAGAGAAAAATCTTGAAAATATTTCAATAATTGCTGGTATAAATGGTATAATTGTTAGGTGAGTAGTTAAATCGTACTATATCTTAGAACTATACTTGTTGGTGGCAGAATTATTTTGTAAAAGGAGTAGTCCTTAGAATAATGCCTGTAACTAAATTTAATGACTTAAGGAGATAAGCATGTATTCCATAATTAAAAAAATGAAAAAAATAATGTTCCATCGTGTGACTTATTTACTTGTAGCGTTTTTATTACAAGCGGCGCTGATCATTGGAGTGTTATTGGGATTTCAAGCCTATTTTGTAGTTTTTTACGGATTTAGCATTTTGCTTAGTATTGCGGTAGTTATATGGGTTATTAATAAGCATATTCATCCGGAGTATAAACTGGTATGGGTAATTCCTATTCTACTGTTCCCGATTTTCGGAGGTTTATTTTATTTATTGATCGCGCAAAATCGGATTAGTCGTAATGCTCGACGAAAGATGGGACATTTACTTGAGCTAAGCAACGAGGTATTACCCCAAAATGAAAATATCATTAAGAATCTGAATGATAATAGTTCCGATGCTGCAAATCAAATGCGTTATATCAAGGATTTTGGAAATTATCCTCCCTATAAATATACTAAAACCCAATATCTAGCCACAGGAGAAGAGAAGTTCGAAAAGTTGATGGCAGAGTTAAAGAAAGCTGAAAAGTTTATATTCCTGGAATATTTCATTATTGCCGAGGGAAAGCTTTGGTCTGAAATTTTGGATGTTTTAAAAAAGAAGGTAAAACAGGATGTAGACGTTCGTATCATCTATGATGATGTCGGTTGTATGCTTACATTGCCGAAAAACTATCACTTGATTTTGGAAGCCATGGGTATTAAAACCTGTGTATTTAATCCCGTAATACCGGTGATCTCTTCTCTTCATAATAACCGGGATCACAGAAAAATTGCAGTAATAGACGGAAAAGTAGCCTTCACCGGAGGGGTCAACATTGGTGACGAATACATCAATGAATATGATAAACACGGTCATTGGAAAGACTCCGCTATAATGATTGAAGGGGAAGGGGTATGGAGTTTTACCGTGATGTTCTTAAGTTTGTGGGATTATTTACGGGATGAGGTGGAGGATTTTATTCCCTTCCGGAAGGAATACACAAAAGAGGACCTAGAGGAACTTGAAAAAGAACCGGGGATCGTCCAACCCTTTTTTGACAGTCCCCTGGATGGGGAAACGGTAGGAGAAAATGTATATCTTAACCTGATTACGAAAGCAAAAAAATCCATTTATATAACCACTCCCTATTTGATTTTGGATCATGGAATGCTAACAGCCCTTACCAGTGCAGCAAAGTCCGGTTTGGATGTTCGTATTATCACCCCCCACATTCCGGATAAGTGGTATGTTCATAAGGTAACAAGATCTTATTATGGAATGCTTATTAATAGCGGTGTAAGTATATATGAATACACCCCGGGTTTTATCCACTCCAAAACCTTTCTTGTGGATCAGGAGTATGGGGTGGTAGGGACCATTAATATGGATTACCGAAGTCTTTATTTGCACTTTGAGTGCGGAGTTTGGATGCATGAGGTAACCTCCTTAGAGGATATGAAGACGGACTTTTTTCACACCCTTAATAAATGCCATCAAATCAATTTTCAAGATGTTTCCGGAGCTTCCTGGCCAAGAGTGCTGGGCCGTTCAGTGCTTCGGTTATTTGCTCCATGGATGTAAATATTCAACAGGGTACTATGGAATTGGGAAAAAAGGAAATTAAAGTTGCGGCGGTTTTAAATGAAATCCATGCAATGTTTAAGACACAGGCATTACAAAAGGAAATAAAATTGACTGTTGATGTTGAAAAAGAAATAAGATAAT
>PWEO01000173.1 GCA_003553525.1 Clostridiaceae bacterium | reverse complement strand
TAGCGAAGGTAGGTTAGTTAATACACGCGGCCTGGTAGTTCAGTTGGTTAGAATGCCAGCCTGTCACGCTGGAGGTCGAGGGTTCGAATCCCTTCCAGGTCGCCAATAAAATTTCATTTACACGAGCTGGCGTAGCTCAATTGGAAGAGCAACTGACTTGTAATCAGTAGGTTGCGGGTTCGAGTCCCATCGCCAGCTCCACACACATGCGGGTGTGGCGGAACTGGCAGACGCACTAGACTTAGGATCTAGCGCTCCGGCGTGGGGGTTCGAATCCCTTCACCCGCACCATAATTTTGACTAAGTAAAATGTACGAGGGCTCATAGCTCAGCTGGTTAGAGCGCACGCCTGATAAGCGTGAGGTCGGTGGTTCGAGTCCACTTGAGCCCACCATTTTCATTTAAAACTGTATAGTTAAGCCCAAATAGCTCAGTCGGTAGAGCAGAGGACTGAAAATCCTCGTGTCCGTGGTTCAATTCCGCGTTTGGGCACCAATTAACAAGGGAAATCCCCTTGTTTTTTTTTGCTTAATTATTGGGTGCTATACTCTAGTCCATACCCGGACAATCTCCACTTCAAGTACCACAGAAAGTAAAGGCTGGAAATTTTCATTTTTAGCAATCTAAAATCGTGAAGATAAAACCCTAAGAGCTTGGTCACGGAGTATAGAATAGGTTAAAACCATGCAATTTTTTGCGAAACCCCACAACAGGCTATTGAGATTCTTTGGGTTTTGTGAAATAATATAATAAAGCGGTATAAAGATACTAAAGCTATAGATAAGAGGTGTTCAATTTGAGAGAAGTTTTTGAAATTGTACAAAATATCGGCATTAAAGATTTAATTGATATAGGAATTGTGGCGTATGTTTTTTATAAAATTTATATGCTCCTAAAAGAAACCCGGGCAAAACAGTTGGTAAAAGGTATTATGGTCTTGTTAGTAGTAACTCAGTTAAGCGACTGGTTCCAACTGCATGTGATGAATTGGATTTTAATTAATACTATGACGGTAGGACTCATTGCCTTACTGATTGTTTTTCAGCCGGAACTGCGTAGAGCATTAGAGTATATCGGCCGAACAAAACTCCTGTCAAAATCCATGCAAGATCTGGAATATGAAAAGTTGGAAAATATTGTAGATGAAATGATGGAGTCCATAAGCTCTCTGTCCCGACAAAAAATCGGAGCATTAATCGTGATTGAAAAGGATACGGGACTCAGTGAAATTGCGGAATCCGGAACAATTCTGGATGCAGATATCTCCCGTGGTTTACTTATTAATATATTTATGCCGAATACCCCGTTGCATGATGGGGCTATAATTATACGAAATAATAAAATACTGGCGGCGGCCTGTTTTTTACCCTTATCGGACAATCCAAGCCTAAGCAAGGACCTTGGGACCAGACATCGAGCAGGAGTAGGTATTTCGGAAAAATCCGATGCCTTTGTTATTATGGTCTCGGAGGAGACGGGGGCCATATCCGTGGCTCAACATGGAAAACTCAGCAGATTTTTAGATACCAAAACCTTAAAGACTCGTATCGTAAACACTATGAAGCCCGAAGGATCAAAAAAATCCTGGCAATTCTTTAAGCTGAAATGGAGGCAAAATCATGAAAATGATGAACCGGATACAAAATAATATTAAAGGATGGTTTGGGCAAAACCTGGGAGCGAAAATCATGGCGTTTCTCTTTGCTCTTTTTATGTGGATTTATGTGATGAGTGTTATTAACCCAACGATTAATGACAGTGTGAATAATATTCCCGTTGAATTGTTAAACCAGGAAGAACTGGAAAGAGCGGGGATCGTAATTAAAGGGGAAGAAGATTATACGGTAAATGTAAGAGTAACCGGCAGAAGTGATCAGGTATATCGTCTATCCCGGCAGGATTTCGTAGCCACGGCGGATCTTTCGGGCCATCGGAATATCGGCGCGAATAATGTTCAGGTTACCGTAGAGGTTGACGCCGACGTGGAAGTGGAGTTTACCCCCCGGTATATCCGGGTAGAATTAGAGGAAGTAGTAAGACAACAAAGAAACGTGGATATCAATATCTTAGGAGAACCGGCAACGGGTTACGTGTTGGGAGAACCAAGGATTACTCCTTCAGCAATTTGGATTGAAGGTCCTGAAAGCAGTGTAAATGCTGTGGAATCCGTAGTTGCAGAAATTCAGCTGGAAGACAACAGCAGTGATGTGGTTGCAAATCTTATCTTAACGCCTATCGATGCCAACGGGGAAGAAGTTTCCAATGTCCGATTGGAGTCTGATGTTGTGGAAGTAGTTCTACCGGTGGAGCAGACGAAAACCGTCATTATCGAATCGAATCTGGATATTGAGGCGGCGGAAGGCTACGTCATCAGAAGTACACGGGTTACCCCGAGAAGTATTATGGTCCAGGGACCGGAAAGTGAGTTAGAGAATTTAACACGGGTTGAAACGGAGCTGATTGAACGATCAGAACTAAGGGAAAGCGAAAGTATTGAAGTTGAATTATTGCTTCCGGAGGGCATACGCCTATACAATGAAAGAACGGTTACTGTGGAAATTGAGATTTCCCAAGTGATAGAAGAAGAACATGAATTATCCTTGGATGAAATTCAGATTGAAAATTTAGGTGAGGGACTCGTTATTGATGAAGGTCAGTTGCCGGAATTATTCACGATCATCCTGCGAGGCCCTGAAGATATAATCGAGAACCTGAATACGCAAAACCTTGGGATAACACTGAACTTACAAGACCTGGAGGCGGGGTCCCACAACATTCAGCCCAGGGTGCAAGGATTAAACGGATCGGAAAATCAAACCGTGGAAATCAGTGTGGAACCTGCGGAAGTCTCCATAGAAATACAAGAGGAAAATAGGGCGCCGGAAGATGATGAGGAAAATCAAGAAAATGGAAATGAAAACGGACTTGAAGAAGATGAAGGAAACAACGATTAAAACTTGAGCCTCGAGGTGAGGAATTGAAAAAAGAAATTGAAGTGATATTAAAAAGCACCAATGATGCCATCATCGCCGTGGACCGTGATGAGAAAATCACCCTGTTTAACCAGGCAGCGGAGAAGATTACGGGCTACACTGCAGCAGAAGTATTAAATAAAAAAGTGGGGCAGTTCATCAAAGAAACCCGGCTGCCTGAGATACTAAAAAGCGGAGAGTCGGAACTGAATCGGAGGCAAGCCCTGGGAAATACCATCATCATTACCAGTCGGCTTCCGGTAAAGGATGAGGAGGGTACGGTGATCGGTGCCATAGCCATATTCCGGGACATTACGGAAATGGCTGATTTGAATTATGAAATTTATCAACTGAAGGAAATGCAAAGTATGTTGGAAGCCATTTTCAATGCAACGCAGGATGCCATCTCCGTATGTGATGAAAAAGGAATTGTGGTAATGGTTAACCCGGCATATACGGACCTTACAGGATTAAAGGAAGAAGAAATCATTGGAAGACATACCCTGAATGATATTGTAGAAGGAAAAAGTGTTCATTTGGAAGTTTTAAACACAAAGTTGCCCGCTAAAAGAACACGGCTACGGGTAGGGAAATTTAAGCGGGAGGTAATATCCAGCGCAGCTCCCATCATCGTGGATGGAACTCTAAAAGGAAGCGTCGGGGTGCTTCATGATGTTACGGACATTAAAAGTCTTACCAAGGAATTAACGGAAGCAAAAAAAATCATTCGAAAATTAGAAGCAAAATATACCTTTGACGATATTATTGCCAATGATGAGAAAATGATTCAAGTATTGGAAAAAGCCAAGAAAGCCGGAGTTACCCCGGTAACGGTATTACTCCGAGGGGAGAGCGGAACGGGAAAAGAACTTTTTGCCCATTCCATTCATAATCTTTCCGAACGAAAATACAACCAGTTTGTAAGGGTAAACTGTGCAGCCATTAGTGAGACTTTATTGGAAAGTGAGCTTTTCGGTTATGAAGAAGGGGCTTTTACCGGTGCCAGAAAAGGGGGCAAAACCGGACTCTTTGAAGAAGCCCACGGAGGAACCATCTTTCTGGATGAGATCGGAGAAATTCCCATCAGTACCCAGGTAAAGCTTCTTCGGGTGTTGCAGGAAAAAGAAATTATGCGGGTGGGAGGAACAAAATCCATCCCGATAGACGTACGGGTAATTGCCGCCACCAATGCCCATCTGGAAACATTGATGAAAAAGGGGAAGTTTCGAGAGGATCTGTACTATCGCTTAAATGTATTTCCCATTGAAATCCCTCCCTTAAGAGAGCGAAAAGCGGATCTTTATCCCTTGATAATGTATTTGGTAAAAAAGTTTAATCTGGAGTATGGAAGAAATGTGGATGAGATTTCCGAAGAAGCTTTGAATCATCTCAAAAAATATGATTGGCCGGGTAATGTGCGGGAACTGCAAAATTTCATCGGTCGAACCTTGGTGAATATCAAATATCAGGAGCACTTGATTCTGAAGAAGCATCTGCCGAAGTTTTTTGATAATGATGAAGGGGAAGCACCGGAGAAGGATAAGGTAGCGGAAGATGAATTACAAAGTCAGGAAGAAGACCTGAAGCCCTTGAAAGAAATTTTAGCAGGGAAAGAAAAACAGGTAATTCAAAAGGTGTTGCAAAAAATGAAGGGAAATCGTAGCGCCACGGCAAAAGCTTTAGGACTGTCTCTTCGAAACCTTTATTATAAAATGGAAAAGTATGATTTATAAAAATGAAAAAAATTGCATTAAACGTGCAATTTTTTTCGTTGTTTAAGTGCAATTATTTGCACAGTGGAAGAAAACAGGCAGATGCGAATAAATGACCCTGGGTTATAAAGCTTCAAGAAGCTTGAATAAGCAGAGTTTAAAATAAAATCTTATCCTAAAGAAACTTGGCACAGTAGTTGCTTCTTATATGGGTATGGAATGATTAAATTCTACGAAAGAGGTGAAATTTGTGAAAAAGTATGTATTAGCGATTAATCCCGGATCCACTTCTACAAAGGTAGCACTGTTTGAAGAAGAAGAAGCCGTGATGAAAAACACGATTGATCACTCGACGAAAGAACTGGAAAAATACCAAAACATTGCGGAACAATATGAACTACGTAAGAACAATATCCTTCAGTGGATGGAGGACAACGGTGTAAAAAAGGAAGAATTAAAGGCCGTGGTTGGTCGGGGCGGACTCCTTAGACCGATGCCCGGCGGCACATACAAAGTAACGGAGCCTATGGTAAAGGATTTGAAAATCGGATATCAGGGGGAGCACGCATCCAACCTTGGAGGGCTTATTGCCAAAGCCATTGGAGATGAAGAAGGAATTTCTTCTTTTATTGTGGATCCCGTGGCGGTGGATGAGTTCACCGAGGAAGCCAGAATTTCCGGAATTCCTCAGATCCAAAGAAGATCCCTGGGACATGCCTTAAATATTAAGGCCGTAGGCCACCGAGTGGCAAAGGAACTGGGTAAAACCTTTCAGGAAGTCAACCTGGTGGTGGCCCATTTGGGGGGCGGCATCTCTGTAGCACCGGTAAAAAAGGGAAGAATTTTAGATTACAACAACGCCAATGAAATGGGGCCTTTTTCCCCGGAGCGTACCGGAGGATTACCGGTGGGAGACTTGGCAAAACTATGTTTTTCCGGAGAATACGATCATAAAACCTTAAAAACCAAACTCCGAGGCAAAGGCGGAATGAGTGCCTATCTGGGCACCAACGATGCCAGGGAAGTGGAAGCCCGTATGAATGAAGGCGACCCCAAGGCAAAACTTATTTACGATGCCATGGGATATCAGATTGCCAAGGAAATTGGAAGTATGGCTACGGTCTTGGAAGGAAAAATCGACGCCGTGGTGGTTACGGGAGGGATTGCCCATTCCGATTATTTAATGAATCTGATTAAAGAGCATGTAGGATTTTTAGGAACCTTCTTTGTTCACCCCGGGGAAGATGAAATGAAAGCCTTGAATGAAGGGGCGGCAAGAGTGTTAAATAGAGAAGAGGAATCAAAAATTTACGAAGAAGAGGTGAATGTAAATGATTAGAAATTTTGATGAGTTAATGGAGTATGCGAAAAAAAGAGGGCCGAAAAAAGTAGCTCTGGCCTGTGCAGAGGATGTAGACGCTCTAAAAGCCATTGACGAAGCAAAAAAAGCCGGTATTGTGGAAGCGATTTTGGTGGGAGACGAAGCTAAAATCAAGGCCAACGCCGAAAAAGAGAACATCGACATAAGGAAATATGAAATCCTTCATGAAGAGGATATGGTGGAAGCATCCAGAAAAGCCGTAGAGCTGGTGTCCACGGGGAAAGCCCATATGGTAATGAAAGGTTTAGTGGATACTTCCATTATTCTAAAAGCCGTGCTGGACAAAGAGATCGGTCTTCGAACAGGGAATCCCCTGTCCCATGTGGCCCTTTTTCAGGTTCCCGGTTTTGACAAAATGCATTTAGTAACCGACGCCGCCATGACCATTGCTCCGGATTTAGAAGGAAAGAAAGCGTTAATTAATAATGTGGTACCCGTGGCAAGGGCCCTAGACATTCAAATGCCTAAGGTCGCCGTAATCTGTGCCAAGGAAAAGCCGAATCCGAAGATGCCCGATACCATGGATGCCCGAGCCCTGCAGGAAATGAACGAACGCGGGGAAATTAAAGACTGTATCGTGGGGGGTCCCTTAGCCCTGGATAATGCAGTGTCTAAAAAAGCTGCGGAAATCAAAGGTATTGACCATCCTGCTGCAGGAGATGCAGACATTTTACTTACCGGAGATATTGAAGCCGGTAATGTGTTGTACAAGTCCATGATTTATTTTGGAAAAGCAAAGAATGCGGGCGTCATCGTGGGAGCAAAAGCCCCCATCATCTTAACTTCCAGAGCCGACAGTGATGAAGCAAAGCTGTATTCCATTGCCCTTGGGGTATTATGTGCAGCGGAATTCTTTGATAAGTAAAAGACAATAATTTTCAAAGAATCGTTGAAAAAAGTCAAAAAAGAAGTGTTAAAATATAAAAAGAGGGGAAACAATGAACGAAGTAAAAAGAATTTTAACCATTAATCCCGGTTCCACATCAACGAAAATTGCGATTTTTGATGATGAAAAGCCGGTATTTGAAGAAGTACTGAGACACCCATCCGAGGAAATCGGAAAATACGAGACCATTTTTGATCAATACGAATTTCGAAAAAATATTATTTTAGAGACCCTGAACGAAAAAGGAATCAATTTAACAAAACTTGCAGCGGTTGTGGGCCGTGGAGGACTGTTAAAGCCCATCGCCGGAGGCACATACCGGGTGGATGAAAATATGTTAAAGGATTTAAAAGTCGGGGTGCTGGGCGAGCACGCGTCGAATCTTGGCGGCGTTTTAGCTTACGAAATTGCAGAACAGCTAAATATTGAATCCTTTATTGTAGATCCCGTGGTTGTGGATGAAATGCATGATATCGCCAGAATTTCCGGTATGCCGGAGATCGAAAGAAAAAGTATTTTCCATGCCTTAAATAAAAAAGCCGTGGCTCGACGAGCGGCAAAGGATTTAGGCAAAGGATACAACGAAATGAACCTGATTGTTGCCCATTTAGGTGGCGGGGTTTCTGTAGGAGCCCATGAAAAAGGTCAGGTAGTGGACGTGAACAACGCCCTTGACGGAGAAGGCCCCTTTTCTCCGGAACGTTCCGGAGGACTACCGGTAGGAGACTTGGCAAAGCTATGTTTCTCAGGGAAATATTCTCATAAGGAAATCAAGAAACTAATCACGGGAAAAGGCGGATTGGTTGCTTATCTTAATACCAGTGATGGTCGGGAAGTAGAGCAGATGATCAAAGATGGAGACAAGAAAGCGGAAATCATCTATAAAGCCATGGCTTATCAGGTAGCAAAAGAAATCGGCAGCTGCGCTGCGGTATTAAAAGGTGAAGTGGACGGCATCTTGCTTACCGGCGGGGTAGCTTATGACAAGACCTTTGTAAAATGGATTGAAGACCGTGTTTCCTTTATCTCTAAAGTATTGGTTTACCCCGGGGAAGATGAAATGATTGCCTTAGCCCAGGGTGGACTTCGGGTACTCAATGGAGAAGAAGACGCAAAAAGATATAGTTAGGTGGTACTTGTGAAAAATAATAGAATTCGAATCATCATTGGACATTACGGCAGCGGGAAAACCGAGTTTTCCGTAAATTATGCCATAAAATTAAAAGAAGTAT
>PWEO01000096.1 GCA_003553525.1 Clostridiaceae bacterium | reverse complement strand
CTATAATGAAAATGTATTATTCGGACTGAGCTTGGCATCCTTAATCATTAACGTCGGAGTATTTGCGGTTATGGTTTATACAATACTGAAGCATAAGATCAATCCCATCAAACAGGAAATTTATATCCATACTCCATACTACAAGAAAACCATAGCACAAAATAAGCTGGCATAAGAACCTGAATATTTTACTATTTGAATATTATTCGGGAGAGATAAATAATTGTTTAAAACCTGCTGTGAAGTTAGCGGCAGGTTTTAAAATTTCACAAATGAAGCGTCCCTGGGTGAGTTTTTGCCACAGCTATGTTGACAAGCATCGGGATATATAATAAAGTTAAGTGCAAATATTAAGCGAGCTAGATCTTTAAAAGGTCTATGAAATCGGGTCTTTTTTTTTTATAAAAGTTGCGTATCCCCGCAACTTCTCCGATGTAGAACCTGACGTTTTTTGTAAGGTGGAGCCACATAAGTTGAGGCATTCTGATGTAGAAATGGCTTATAAACAATAGGATAGTTAAGCTGAAAAATACATATGCAAAGATTGTTACTGAAGGAACAGCGGGCTAAATTGCAAAAAATACTACTAGCGATTTAAAGGAGGATCTAGCCGTGGAAAATTTTGGAGAGTTTCTAAAAAATCTTCGAAAAGAAAAAATGACTCAACGAGAATTAGCGGAGCGATTAGAGGTAGGATACCCCTATATCAGTAAGCTGGAAAACAATAAAGAAAAAACTCCCAGTGATCTCTTGCTATATAAAATAGCAGCAATTTTAGAGGTGGATAAGGCGGAATTATTTAAAAAGGCCAATCGGGTGCCAAAAGATGTCCAGGGACTTCTTTTGGAGAATGATTTTGTACTGGATACTCTAATGAAAGATATTGAGAAAAAAGAAGCCCCGAGAAAGATCAGGGGTCACAAGGAAAAAATTGCAATCACAAACATCTTAAGAACCCCGAATATTACGCTTTTAATCAATCCCGCAACCGGAGAAATTGTAGAGGCCAATGAATCTGCAGTAGATTTTTACAAGTATTCTTTAAAAGAATTACGAAGGAAAAGGATTATCGACTTAAACATCTTACCGGAAGCAATTGTAAAGGAAAAGATGCATAAAGCGGCCCTGCTTAATCAAAATTTCTTTGACTTTCAACACCGTATTAAATCCGGAGAGGTAAAGGAGGTTCAGGTTTTTAGCACTCCCTTTTCAATCGGTCTGGAAAAGTACCTCTGCTCAACCATTATCCCTCAGGAAAGTGAAAGTAAAAAAAACATCGGCTAGAACATACCGGGAAGATTTTAGGCTTAGAATCCTTGATTTATTCTACAAAAAATAAGTAATTAAGGAGACCTTACTATGAAAAATAATTATTTTCAGTGGGACGCTCACTTCGTAACCGGCCATACAACCATTGATCAACAGCATTCGGGACTTATTGAGACGATTAATGATTTGATGAAGCTTAGTTTTCAATCGGAAGAATTGAAGGAAGAAGATCTGGATGACTTAAAAGTCCGACTGACGGATTATACCCTGAGTCATTTTCAGACGGAAGAAGTTCTCATGCAGGAATTTTCCCTGGATCCCCGTCATAAAGAAGTCCATGAAAATCTGCACAGGGACTTTGCTGATAAAGTTCAAACCTATTTTCAATCCGATGTTGATCTAAAATCTCAAAGTGTTTTAGGAGAAATCAATGAATTTCTGATTCGTTGGCTGGCCTATCATATTTTAAGCATGGATAAGAGTTTGGTTCGTCAAGTTGACCGGATAAAAAATGGGAAAGCGGATCCGAAAGAAGCCTATGACATGGAGGTTGAAGAGGAGGATGTTAACACGGAACCCCTCCTTAAGGCACTAAAGTCCCTGTTTTTCTTGGTATCTCAAAAAAACAAGGAGCTGGAGATCATTAATGAAGGGCTGGAACAAAAGGTTAAGGCCCGAACCCGGGAACTGGAAGAGGCAAATCAACAACTGGAGAATCTTTCCCTTAGAGATGAGCTTACGGGGCTCCCTAACAGAAGGTTTGTTGTACGGGAGATCGAAAAACTTATTTGTGACAGAGACCGCTATGGCACGGCTTTTTCTGTTCTTTTTGTGGATCTGGATAAGTTTAAGGCGGTAAATGATGACCATGGCCATGAATGTGGAGATGAAGTGTTAAAGTGGGTTTCAGAGTTTTTAAATGGCCATACCAGAAAAAACGATGTGGTATGCAGGTTGGGAGGGGATGAGTTTATAATTATCGCCGCCCATTGTAGAGGCCCGGAAACCGTTGCCATGGCTGAGAATCTGCTGGATCTGATTTCTAATCTTAAGGTTGATGAAAAAACCCCTTACTGGGAACCCTCTCTTAGTTTAGGCGTTATTGAGATGGATGATTCCATTGATTCCGTCAGTGACCTGTTAACCAAAGCCGATGCCGCCATGTACGAATCCAAAAGAGCCGGTGGCAAGGCGGTGCGGAGTTATAAAGGGAAGGAAGGTTACCAAATCATTACATCCTAAGCTTTCAAAGATCCCTACAGGAAATGTAGGCATCTTTTTTTATACGATAATTAGAAGTTTTCTTTAGGTTTTGTAGTGTTTTGATCCATGCCTCTTTCATGCTCTTTATTGGACTTTTCTGGAAGTTCACCTATAATTAGGATAGAAACAAGTTTAGAGATAGCTCCCGGGCGAAAAAATCCCTGTTGGATTATTTTAACTAGGTGTGAGCACTTAACCCCCGAGTATTGATTGGTTTGAAAGTCCGCTTCGGAGCGTTTGCCTATATTCCCCAGTTGGATGACTCATGTCTGAACGATCCTAAAGACCCTGCACTGATGGGGAAACTGAAGGTAAAGACTTTGGACACGGAGTAACCGGGACAACATGAGCGGCGGGGAAGAAACAGGGTTAAAAATTGCCCGGGCCTTTTCGGATCAGGTCCATGGGATCTTTGCCGATGAACCTACCAGTCATTTAGATCGGGAAGGGATAGACTTTTTAATCGGACAACTAAAATACTTCCCGGGAGCATTATTGGTGGTCAGTCATGAACGTCACTTTCTCGATGAAGTGGTACACAAAATCTGGGAGCTGGAGGACGGAATCCGGAGGTCGCCTGAGCCATCAAAAGCCTGTAGGCAGCAAACAGAAAAAACTCAATAAGGCCGCCAAAGCCATGGAACAAAAGATTAAAAGCCTGGAGGATGTAAAGGCACCGGACAAGGGAAGTTCTATCATATTTAAGCAGAGTAAAGCCCTGGAGCTGCATAATCCCTACCCCATTATTGCCACGGATATCTGCAAAAGCTTTGATAAAAAGGTGCTATTCGACAATGCTTCCTTTACCATTCTTTTTACAAGTCATGATCGATCAAGCCTGGCCACGTTTTTCTAAATCCATTTCCTGAAATAATCTCTAGTTTTCCTGCCGGATACACCAAAGAAATGACTTATTTGTTCGAAAAACTGATGACAGAACTGTCCCGTGTGAGATAATACAAAGGTTGTCATTAGAATAATAATCGTATATTTGGGGTTTATTGTTTTCACCGGTGATTAGCTCCTTATAGGTAATGACTTCTTTAATATTATATAATAACAAAATACCAAGCGACTGTAAAAAAGATTCACAGTCGCTTGGTATTGATTCTTTTTTCGCTTATTACGCACCGGGTCGGATGGGTTCCGGCGCTACGGGTGAGGGTCCCCACAGTTCCATGTGAACGTTTGTGGCCATAGTATAAAGTTCCTTATTGACTTTTTGGACCTCTTCGTTCTCCTGCCAGTTGGCCCAGGCGTTCAAATCGGAAAATTCATGAGTTACAACAACCTGGAAATCACCGGTAAGAGCACGGTAAGATCGGAACTCTACGACCCCCGGGGCTTCCAGGGTTCTCTTTATGGCGGACTGAGCCCATTTGGGGTATTCTTCTGTCTTGGCGGGGTTGATATTCCATTTCATGACAAAGAGTACAGACATTTTTACACCTCCTTTCTTCCAAAAATAAAACCGACCTTTTTGGCCGGTTACGCTACTAGCTCATCTCCGGTTATAAGCGTCCAAACTTAACCGGAAAGTCATAGCTTCCATATATTATTTTAAAATTAAATTTTGTAACATCATCATACCCAATTCCAGATTTAGTAAACAAATTATTGTTATTTATACATCAAACTTTTGCTATACCGGATTATGAGAAACTATGCCGAGTAAAACCATATATTTTAGGGGGCGGGCATTTCTTGTCCGTCCTTTTGTTCGTCCTAATATCCCACTTTGACAAAGGAGGGGATGTCCTCTGAAATTGGAGTGACCGGAACTCTTAAGACGGAAAGCTTACAAGAGGAGAAAAATAAGATGGAGGAACATGAAAAGCGGGAATAGTTAATAAAGGAACCCTTTTGGACAATGTCTTTAAGGGTTCTTTTTTATCGCGTATAACTGAATCTTAAGGAGTACTAATCGCTTAAGAGAATAATCTTTGTTAATCGATTTTTGATTTATCCGGTAAGTGTTTGATTTCTTTTAAAAGAAAAGAATAGGGAAATTTAGATATTAATTTCCAAAAAATAGAGGATTATTGAATGAGCTTATAGAACTACTTAACTAGGAAAATATAAAATGACTCATAGGGGGATAGTTCATTTGCAAGTTGGTAAGCATTTTTGAAAAAAAGTGTGGAAAATGGTTTGCCGTATTATATTACAAACTTTCATGCCCTGCTCTATCTATAATAAAGTTACCGGACGAACCGATGAAATGGCATTATTATTTGATAATCTCACAAAAGAACCATTCCCCCGTGAGGTAGAATTTTTATCAGATAAAAAAATAAGGAGGAAGCTTATTATGTATCAATTATATTGCAGAATCTACCAAAATATTTTCAAGCTAGTTTCCTATTTTTTGCCATTTAGAAAGCCCAATCTAATTGAAGGTCAAGGAAGTTTATCAAGGTTGCCTGATGTGGTATCGAGCAATGGGATTCACAACGTCATCATCGTCACAGATCGCGTTATCGTATCATTGGGATTGATCGATAGATTGCTCGAGGGTTTTAGAAACAAAGATATTAAGTATGTTGTCTATGATGCCACAGTCCCCAACCCTACCATCGACAATATTGAGGAAGCGGTGGTGCTTTATAAAAAGCATTACTGTAAAGGCATTATCGCTTTTGGAGGTGGATCTCCAATAGACTGTGCAAAAGGCCTTGCTGCAAGACTGGCACGTCCGAATAAGACAATTCCACAATTGAAAGGCTTATTTAAAGTGATCAAAGCCATTCCGCCCCTTTATGCAATTCCAACGACATCTGGAACGGGAAGTGAGGCCACCATTGCAGCTGTGATTACAAACAGTAAAACCCACGAAAAGTACGCTATAAATGACACCGCCTTAATCCCGCACTATGCGGTGCTCGATCCGAAGTTAACTTTAGCACTGCCTCAGCACATCACATCCACTACTGGGATGGATGCATTAACACATGCAGTAGAAGCGTACATTGGTAGAAGTAACACCACTGAGACTAAAAGGATGAGTAAAACTGCAGTAAAGTTGATCATGGATAACATCTATGAAGCTTATAAAAATGGAACCAATATTGTTGCACGAGAAAACATGCAAAAGGCTTCTTATTACGGTGGTATAGCATTTACTAGAGCATATGTTGGGAATGTACATGCCATTGCACATACTTTAGGGGGATTTTACGGCACCCCTCACGGCCTGGCCAATGCGGTCATTTTGCCCTATGTCTTAAAATCATATGGATCATCAGTATATGAAAAGTTGTCTGAACTTGAGGATTTGATAACCGTCCCTTCACAACAAGAAAACAGCGAAACAAAAGCCAATCGTTTTATAGATCGCATAATAGAGCTGAACAAAAAAATGAATATCCCAGACAAAATAAGTGGCATTAAAGAAGAGGATATTTCCATTATGGTGGAGCGAGCTTTTCAAGAAGCCAATCCACTATATCCGGTGCCTAAAATTTTCACAAGGGATGATTTTAAAGCAATATACTACGAAATCAAGGAGTGAAACCATGTTTGGATTCAACGGAAAAACCGCAAAAATTGATTTAACTCACGGCACAGTTGAAAATTATCCTATGACAGAGGAGTCTTATGCACTTTATTTAGGCGGTAAAACACTGGCGGCAAAGATTATATATGACACCTTTAACGGCAAAGTAGAAGCCTTATCAAGAGAGAACATCCTTGTGATTACTACGTCGCCTCTTACCGGTTCCACTTCGCCCTGTTCATCTCGTTTCAACATCTCTACCATATCACCTCTCACAGGGTTGTTGATTTCATCTAATTGTGGTGGTAGTTTCGGACTGCATCTAAAAAAAGCTGGTTATGACGCCATTATCATTTCGGGAAAAAGTCCTGAACCAGTGATCATCGATATTGAAAACCAAGTGATTGTGGTAAAATCTGCAAAGCATCTATGGGGTAAAAATACCTCAGAGGCGCAAGACCTTCTAGGCCCTAAAAATCGGGGTAAACTCGTAATCGGTATTGCTGGAGAACATTTAGTGCGCTATGCGGCAGTGATCAGCGAGGAAAGAGCAGCAGGACGTGGTGGTGTAGGGGCCGTATTCGGCTATAAAAACCTTAAAGGCATCATTGCAAGTGGACAAGCTACCACCGAAATGTTTGACAAAGAAGCCTTTAAAAAGCACAATGTCAAGTGGATTAGACAATTGAAAGCGCATCCTCTTACGGGAAAACAACTTCCTATGTATGGCACTGCAGGCCTTGTCAGCATGATGAATTATCGCAATCTGCTGGCAACTAAAAATTATAGCAGTGGTCAGTTCGATGACTTTGAAAAAATTAATGGTGAAACCCTTGCTGAAGAACATTTGGTAAAAAACAAAGGTTGTGTGACTTGTCCAATACAGTGTGGACGTCAAGTTAAAGCGTTTGATAAAATGGTTAAAGGACCAGAACTCGAAACCCTTGGACTATTAGGAAGTAATCTATTGAACAATGATATGGAAAGCATTATACGCTTGAACCATTTGTGTGATGAGTACGGCATTGATACCATAACTTTTGGAAGCACAATTGGCTTTGCCATGGAACTGAGGGAAAAGGGTATATGGGACAATGACTTGAAATTTGGGGATTCAACATCACTGGAAATTTTAGTGGAAAAAACATCCAAACGCCAAGGCATTGGCAATGAACTTGCTGAAGGAACAAAGCGCTTATCTGAAAAATATGGTGGAAAAGACTTTGCTATACATGTCAAGGGGCTTGAAGCCGCAGCTTATGAACCACGTGCGGCACAGGGCATGGGGCTAGGTTATGCCACATCAAACCGTGGAGGATGTCATCTCAATGGTGGATATTTGGTGGTTTTAGAAGGCCTCGGTCTCAATGTAAGTGGAAAAACTACCCGTGGAAAAGCCGCGTATACCATTATGTTCCAAGACATGATGGAAGCAGCGTCTTCTGCAGGAAGTTGTCTGTTTACCACTTATGCAATGCTCCCTTCTTTTTTAGTTAAAAAGCCCAACAATACAGTGGTACGCCTGATTAATGGCGCAATGCCACTCTTTGGAGGATTGGTTGGATTTGTAAAAAACAAGCCATGGCTGATGCACTTTAATCTTGCTTCAGTATTGCCACACCCTTATTCTATCCGCCTAATCACCGGGTATAAAATGACCATTGGCAGATTTTTAGAGTTTGGCGAAAGAGGCTATAACTTGGAACGCATGGTCAATATAAGACAAGGACTTAAAGGCAGCGATGACACGTTGCCAAAACGCTTGTTAAAAGAACTTCAAAGGTCTGATGATCCAAATAGTATCGTGAAACTTGACGAAATGCTTGGCACTTACTATAAAATCCGTGGTTGGGATAAAGACGGCATACCCACTCATAACACATTAAAACGATTAAAGCTTATAGAGGATAAATGATGTTTGAAATAAAATTTTTTGGATGGATCAGAAGCGAAATTGGAATTCCCAAATTGTCTATGAGCGAAAGAACGGTTATGGAAGCACTAGATGAAATCATCAAATGCTATCCACAAATAGACAAATCACAACTCATGCAGTCCATTATGTTTATCAATCAGAAGCCCGTGGTTGGTAAACAACGATTATCCATTAAGTTAAAGGCTGGTGATGAGTTGGCAATTCTAAGTTTAGTCAGTGGTGGATAGACGCATTGTTT
>PWEO01000007.1 GCA_003553525.1 Clostridiaceae bacterium | reverse complement strand
TTCATACCGTTGTGTTAGCCGGCGGACTAACAAAACAGAAGCGATGGGTAAGCAGTTCTGAAAAATTCTTTATCCCCATAAAGATCCTGTCCAAGGTTTTTCGTGGTAAATTTCTGCACTACTTTAAAAAGTATTACCATAAAGAAAGGTTGAATTTTTATGGTGATGCGAAAAAATACAAGGATCCGGAAGCATTCCAAGAACTTATTGACGACTGCTATGCTAAAAAGTGGTACTCATTTTCCCGAAGAACTTTTTCGGGACCGGAGGCTGTTATCCGATATTTAGGCAGATATACGCATCGCATTGCCATAGCCAATGAGCGAATTGTTTCTATAAACAAAGAGTTTGTGACGTTTAAAGTGAAAAATCAAAAAGACAAAGCGAAGACCGTGACCTTAAAAGGCGTAGAATTTATTCGCCGCTTCTTAATGCATATTCTGCCCAAAGGATTTGTTAAAGTCCGGTATTATGGACTGCTAGCTAATATCAATCGGAAAACCAAGCTTGCATTAAGCAGAAGGTTGACCCGTTCGCAATTGATCAAACCTTCCTTTGAAGGTCTTAAAAAAATCGAGATTCTTAGCCAATTACTTGGTAGAGACGTAAGGCTTTGTCCAACATGTAAAGACGGAAAGTTCAATACGGTTGAGATGATCCCGAAACAATTTCCTCCATAAAACACCAAAACTTCATATCCTTTACCAGGCCTCTTTAGTGGGGAGGGGGAAGGTGTATCTAAAACGCCTTGTTTAAGGATAAAAAATAATATTTAGCAATAATAAGGAACTATTCTTGAGAAAAAAGTGATCCATGAAGTATTGAATTTCCATAGCAAACTGCTTCGCGACTTCCTTCTTCTAGACAATCAAAAATTTTGCTTAAGATATGAATATAATAATTGAGGATGAATTCAACTTTTAAGTTATAAAAAGTTGCGGGGTTGTGATACGCAAAACTTCCGATTGATCACTTTATGAACCGTCCCTTGTAACATGTGACTGGAATTCGCCATAAAACCGAGTACTTTCCCATAAGGTTACCACTTCGTATTTATCGATCATTTTTCCCTTCCTTCAGCGGTTACTTTTCATTTATTTTGTTGATCTACCTTAAAATGTTTTTTTAGTTTTGCAATCTTATCCATATATTCTTTAGACGAGTAGCCCTTTTTCTTTAACTCATATAGGTAATCCAGATACTCCTCGTATTTCTCCGTCCTTTTCTCGTCACTAACGTATCGGTCTTTCATTTCTTCAAACTCCTTTTGGTCGATTATTTCTATCTCCCGGAGTTTTTCCAATCCGTAAATTTTCTCTTCCAACGATGGTTCCTGCTGGTGTTTCAAATTAATCAGTAAGGGTCTGACCGCTAAGTAAGCGGCAAAATAAACAACTACAAACAATACTATAATCTCCACCAAAAAATTCATTGTTGTACCTCCTTTAGGTTTAAGTTCACGCTAAGACTGTTTGGCGTGAGATGTTCAAATAATAACTGTCTCCATCCCCTTGTGATTCTTTCTAGAGTATTAATTAATCGAGCGACTCAAAAGCTTTGCGTTGATCGCTACAATAATTGTACTCAATGACATCAAAATGGCACCCACAGCAGGAGAAATTAATATCCCCACAGGAATCAGAACGCCTGCGGCCAAAGGGATCGCAAATACATTATAGGCGGTTGCCCAAATAAGGTTTTGGACCATTTTCCGGTAGGTAGCTTTACCGAAACTCATCAGTGTCACCACATCCTGAGGATTGCTGTTCACAAGAATAATGTCCGCGGTTTCCGCAGCTACATCAGTTCCCGAACCAATAGCAATTCCCACATCGGCCTGTGCCAAAGCCGGCGCGTCGTTAACACCGTCTCCGGTCATGGCCACGAATTTCTCTTCTTTTTGTAAAGATTTGATTTTATCCTGCTTCTCATCGGGCAATACTTCGGAAAAATAACCGTCGAGTTCCAACTCTCTCGAAACTTCCGCTGCGGTTTCTTCGTTATCGCCGGTGAGCATCCAGCAGGAAATCCCCAGTTTCTTAAGGGATTGTATGGCTTCATGGGATTCTTCTCGTATTTGATCGGCTAAACTGATGACAGCGATTACTTGGTCCTGTATTAACAAAAATACATTTGTAGAGATTCCCTTCGTCGAAACTTCGGAAGGGATGGAGATCTCATTTTCCGTTAAATAACCGGGACTTACCACCATCATCTTTTTTCCATTGATTTCCCCTTGAATGCCTCTTCCTTTTAAGGCTTGAAAATCATCGACTTCTACGAGATCAATTTCCTGTTCCTCGGCTTTTGCGATTATTCCTTTTGCAATAGGATGCTCAGAGTTTTGTTCTAAAGAGGCGGAAAGCTTTAAAACCTCTTTTTCATCATAATGATCCGAAAAGATCTGTATATTATTGACGCCGAATTCTCCTCGGGTTAGCGTGCCGGTTTTATCGAATACAATTGTGTCGATTTTTCGTGAGTTTTCAAATGCCGTACGGTTACGGATTAATAAGCCGTTTTTTGCCGATAAAGCTGTGGAGTTGGCTACGACTAAAGGTGTGGCTAGCCCTAAAGCATGGGGGCAGGTAATAACCATAACCGTTGCCATCCTTGCAATCGCAAAGGTTAGGTCGTCTCTTAAAAGAACCCAGACAAATAATGTTGTAAATCCAACGGTTAACGCAATAATGGTTAGCCAAAGGGCGGCCCGGTCCACTAGATTTTGGGTTTTGGATTTTGATTTTTGTGCTTCCTGCACCATTGTAATAACTTTTGATAAATAAGAATCCTCTCCAATGTCTCCCACGGTAACTTCAATAGAACCCTCTCCGTTGATGGAACCGCCAATAACCTCATCCCCTTTATCTTTCTCAACCGGTTTTGCTTCCCCTGTTAGCATGGATTCGTTTATGGATGTGGATCCTTTGGCAATCCTACCGTCGGCAGGGATTTTTTCACCGGGTTTCACGAGTATTTTATCTCCTGACTGCAGTTTATCCACCTTCACATCTTCCGTCTCCCCATTGGTGAAGCGATGGGCTACATCAGGCATTAAGGCTGCCAGTTTGTCGAGAGCCTTCGAGGCACTGAGAACAGAACGCATTTCAATCCAATGACCTAAAAGCATGATATCGATTAGGGTAGCCAGTTCCCAGAAAAAGTCATCCCCCTCGAGCCCAAAGACCGTTGCACTGCTGTATAAATAAGCTACCGTAATAGCCATGGCAATCAAGGTCATCATGCCCGGTTGTTTATCCGAAATTTCCTTGTAGACGCCTTTCAAAAAGGGCCAACCTCCGTAAAAATATATAAAAGAGGAGAGCAGGAAAAGAACATACTGACTTCCGGGAAACTCAATTACAAAATTGAACCATTCCTGGATCATCGGAGACAGTAAAAGAATCGGTATCGTTACGATTATGGAAACAAAAAATCTTTTCTTGAAATCCTCAATCATCCGTTCATGATGACCCTTATTATGATTTTTATGCTCATTGTTTTCATGTTTTTCCGGCCTATCGTTTTTGGCAGCATGTTTATCATTATCGGTCATATTGACCCTCCTCAGAAATTGAATTTTCCGTTTTTTGTGATCAATGAAAGTATAAGCAATAATGAATATATCTATTAATTTACCCAAAGTGATTAATTGATTAACATCCCTTATGGATCACCGGGGGATAGTTTTGTTGTGACATCTTACAGCAATACACGTGTTAATTTTGATTCATTCATCAATTCATTCTAAAGTTGAACTAGCTGCTTGATCATGGAATCCAGTAGCCTCAGTGCTTTTGTAGAAAAAATTTTGTTGGTTTTTTTGCTTAGGCCATCACGCGGGGAAGGTTCTTATGTGAGATTCTCAAAGGATTAAAGCATGTTATTGGTTCATCCAGTAGTCTTCCGGAAGATCTTTTTACGATACTTTCTTCGCATACCAGCATTTTAAGGACCCCCAAAGGTTGTTTTCTTAATAATTATGAAAAGATCATTTCAAAATAGGGTTCATCTTGATTCGTCTCTTCGCACCATTTCATTCCTACATAGGTAAAACCGAGTTTTTCCAATACCGTTCGGGAAGCATTGTTCTTAGGGTCTATCGAAGCCCCGATTTTTTTAAGTTTCAACTGCTCTTTTGCATAATCCATACAAGCTTTAGCGGCCTCGGTTGCATATCCCTTTCCCCAGAAGTTTTTAGCTAAGTGATACATTAATTCAGCGTCATAACCGTTATTGGGCGGATTAAACCCACAAACGCCGATGATTTCTCCACTATCTTTGAGTACTACGAGATAAGGGGAAAAGTTACGCTCTTTTTGCATATTTATATAATACTCCAGTGCCTTAAGCTCCCGTTCTTTGGTTCCTGCACCTCCGCAGTATTTCATAACCTCTACGTCTCCCCAGAAGTCCATCACGGCATCAACATCTTCCATTTTTAACGTTCGCAGGATCAAGCTTTCTGTTTCAATAATCTGGTTGGTCTTTCTTAACTCAAACATTTTTCTTTCCTACTTTCTAAAATATAAATTTTACTCCATTAATGACACCAGTCTTTTCTCAGATTTTCAAATAGTAACTGCATCCATTCATTACCGTTTATTTTTCCGCAATAACATAGCCGAAGGTTAACCATCTGCCTTTATCCTTTTCTATCACCTCGGCATCGCCGCCCTTAGCAGCTGCATGGGAATCGTATTTAGCAAACTCCTCCCACCACAACTGTGCATCGGGAGCTTCCTCCGCTTCGATTATTGTAAAACCTACGGACTTTAATACATCCACGGTTGCCTCTAATGTTGTAAAGCATTCTGTCCAGGGTGCCGGCATATCTCCCTTTGTCACATAAGGCAGTATTTCCTTCGGGATTTCTACATCCCTATGCATGGGCTCTCCCAGGCCGAAAACACCCCCTGGCTTGAGCACTCGGTAGACCTCTTCTATAGCTTTTCTGTAGCCTTTCTCTCCATGCATTCCCCGGATCATTTCCAGGGTTGTGGTGGAATATACTTTATCAAAGGAACCCTCTGCAAAATTCGTATCCGGCACACCGACTTTCAGACCGATGATATTCCCTTGCACACCCCAATTCTTAGCGTTTTCTGTAAGTTCATCCACCGCTTCTCCCCAGGGATCGATACCGATGATAAAGGGTTTGTATTCCTTGGCTAAAAAACAGGTCTGATACCCGCTATTGGTTCCTATATCCAGAAGTTTTTCCCCTTCTTCAACCTTCATTTTATCTGCCATAAACTCTGTTAGTTTTAACCCACCCGGACCACTGCAATTTTTGTAGACCAGATGTAGGTCTGTATATTTGCTTGCTTTATTATAATTAGTATTTGTCATAACGTATCACCTCCGATATTATCTGATGTAAATGGCACGGCTTAAAGCATAGGGATGCTTTCCTTAAGTTTTTTCTTCATCAATGCTAATCGGTCCTCGTCAAATTGTTCATCCTTTGCAGCTATTTGATAGGAGACCATGGTTGCTAATCGATAGAGCTTATACAGATTGATGTTTTCAAAATAGAAATCGTCGATTTTTCTGATGCTTTGATATCCTTTATAATAGGCCTGTGTATTTTCTTCGAGCCCCTCCAGTTCCAAAAACACATCAAAGGATGCAATGTCGTCCCAGGGGGGCGCTGCCATAGCCCATTCAAAGTCAATGAGACCTGCCAGGGTGTTTTCTTTCGCAATAAGATTACTCAGACTGTAATCCCCATGACATAAGACATTATTCCCCGAAGGGTAGTAGGCATCGATATCGAGGTTTGATAATACTTCAACCTCTTTTTCACACACTACATTATATTGTTGAAGCTTTTCAACAAAGCCCATAAACTCCCTCCGATTAAAAATTCCGGCGCTTTCGACTTCCATGTTTTGATTAAGAATCCCCTTTTCTTGAAACTCAATACGATGAATCTTCGCCAACGCCTCTCCTGCTTGATAAAAAAGCGTCTCCCTATGGTTCCTTCGCTTTACGGCTTCGATTAAGGTTTCTCCTTCAATGATCTCACGAAAAAGATACAGGTACTTATCCCAGGGGCCAAACTGCAATACTTCAGGAATGGGAATATCGGTTTTCTCTTTCAGCATTCGGGCAATTCCCACTTCCACCCGTAAGCGCGTGGCCTCCGGTTCGGGGACAAATTTCACCATATAATTCCTGTTTTGTCTTTCCGTTATAAACACCCAGTTGTTTTGTCGAAGGCTTGTAAGATTGCTTTCCTTTTCTAATACTCCATGCATTATTTCCTTTGCTTTTTCATAGAGTTTGTTTTTTACTTCCCGGTTTATTTCTTTGTTAGACATAGCTTCTCCTTTACGATCGTTTTTGTGAACTACTCCGATACTGTACCGGTTGCCTCTAAATAAACGGAATTATTAAGGCGGTTGGTTCTTGTATGGTGAAGGCTATCACCCTCAAACTGGAACTCATAGAAATACGCCATGGGATTTTCAAGACATTTAAAATCCAAAATAAAAGTGGTATCATCTTCCCAGTGACCTCGAATCATAGCATCCGTATCAATCTGATTGGATAATACGAAGTTCTCTATACGGTTGCCTCTAAAGCCGTTATCCAAACCGATAATGACCTCGTCTTCCTCTTCCATACCCTCCCGGTGCCAAATTAAGGTGGCCTCAGGATCCTCGGTAAACTTAAAGGTAAAGGACTCACCGTTATCCATCAAATACGTATTTCCGCTTATTTCCGCTGCGGTATCCGGCAGATCTATATTCTCAAATGCTTCATCGGGGCTATCCAACTGCTCAATTTTCTCTTGCAGTCGGGTATAGGCGTCTTCATTCTCATCAATGGGCTCACGGTCCGCAACCGCTCCTAAAATCCAGTTTTTCGTAAAGGCGTTTAGAAATCCATAGGCCCGTGAACCCACACCACTGGTGATCACCACAACCATATCCTCTTCCGGTAAAATCACTAAATGCTGCCCAGCTATGCCGCTACCCACATATCCGTCCATATCCGGTATCCACCAAGAGTAACCATAATACCCTTGTTCCACATGGTTTTGGGTAGAAATTTCCACCCAATCTTTAGGAACAATCTGCTCCCCTTCCCAGACCCCCTGTTGCAAATAGAGTAAACCGAACTTAGCCAGGTCCTTGGGCTTTATCAACATCATGTCTCCTCCCATGTAATAACCCTGGAGATCTATAGCCCACTGAATATCACTAATGCCTAAGGGTTCAAACAGTTTTTCCTCCCCATACTCCCTCGTGGACTTTCCCGTGGCTTCCGTTAGAATAACGGAGAGAATATGGATGGAACCGGAATTATACTCATGAACCTCTCCCGGGTCATTTGCGAACTCATTTTCTAAGGCATACATTAGTTGATTGTCACTTTCAATAAACATTTCATAAGAGGAAGCACTGCCTGCTCCGCCCCAGTAAATCCCTGTTTGCATCGTTAATAAATCCTCTACGGTAATCTCCTTTACTCTTTCATCCAAATGGGTTAAATCCAAATCCGGCAGAAGTTCCACCATCTTTTGATCCACACTTTCAATGTAACCCTCTTCAATGGCAATGCCAACCAAGGTGGCCGTAACATTTTTTGTAATGGAATGAACCATATGAAGGGCATCACTGCGGTAGGGATAAAAATTAGACTCCATAACCATATGACCGTTTCGAACGATCAGCATACTATGTATATCCAGTCCTCTAGCCGCAGAGAATTCCAACATATCCAGCAAAGCTTCAGAATCCATCCCTTGGGCCTCCGGTGTAGATCGGGGCCAATAACTTTCTGCTTCTTCATCCATCGCTTCCGGATTTTCACATGCCGCTAAGAATAAACTGACGGAAAGAAGCAGCACAAGAAAAATAACCTTTTTGAAATGAAATTTCATAAATAACATCCTCCCATATAATATTTTTGAAAATTATGAACATGTACCTTAGTATAATGTTAAAGAAGGTTTTGTTTGATAACAACCATCGAAAGGCCCCCAGGGAGCCCTCCTTGAGACTTACGCCCTCTCCGTCCAAAGACTGAGGCTTTGATACAGCTTTTTGCACTATGAGAGAAACCACCTTTGACTGGAGAGAATTTTCAATAAAATAAGCTCCGAAATAGCATTTCGGAACTCCTCTTGTTTTAAAACCTTTTTTTGATTCCTCTAATTGTTTGCACCGCTGCCTCACAAAAGTCGAGTAGGCGGAACCTCTTGGTTCCAAACCCTCA
>PWEO01000217.1 GCA_003553525.1 Clostridiaceae bacterium | reverse complement strand
TCCGGTGCTCCAAGAACCAGTTTTCGAAGCATGGTTCCAATAAGTCCTGATTTTTCAGCCACTCCAACTCCAAGCATTGCCACTAGTACGGTACCTAGGGGAGCAAAACCTGTAAAGTTCGATACGGCTTCCGTAAATACCCGACGGAGTCCTTCTTTGTTTAATAGATTAACGATGGAAATTTCGTCACCGGTTCCCGGGTGAACGGCGGTAATATCCATAAGACTAAGTAAGTATGAAAGAACTAGTACAATTCCTGCGAACATGAAGAACAACGTTACCGGATGAGGTAATTTGTTACCGACACGTTCCACCACATTCAAAAACCGATCCGACAATTTTTGTCTTTCTTTTGCCATGAAAGTGAACCTCCTTTAATATTTTATAAGTAATTGTATAATTACCTTATACAAAGACTAATTATATGTTGTCGCTTACAAAAAATCAAGTATATTTAAATAAATTTAATAAAGTTTGAAAATTTTTACTATACTGTGTATTGATAGTTTTTCAACATTAGCTCCTATCTATACATCTGAAGCCCCGTACAAAATCCGTCTTACGGCGGACATAATCCAATAAGGGGTTAGGGGGACAGGGGGTCGGAGGGGTCGGAGGGGGACAGGGGGACGGAGTAATTGTCCTCCCGGAGAAAGAGGACAATTACTCCGTCCCCCTGTCACCTCCCCCTGTCACCCTCGGTTTTCCTTTCTTCATTGAAAAAGCCGCCGGTTAGCCCGGCGGCTTTTTTGTTGGTTTTAAGGATTTATTTTTCGTTTTCTGCGAATCAGTCTAAAATGTACACTCGTACATCCCTTCGACCATAGCGCTGGGCTGCACCCAGATTTTCAAAGTATAAGTCAATCCTGTTGCCTTTGATGGCCCCGCCGGTATCTTCCGCTGTGGAATAACCGTAGCTTCGGGTACCGTCCAGGGACTCTACGTAAAGCTTGGTTCCCAGAGGGATGACCCGAGGATCCACTGCTACCACACCGGGTCGAACCCGGGTGCCGCTTCGGGTGACTCCGTAACCGGGATCTCCCGGTCGCTTTCCGGTGCTCTCAAAGCCTGCGGTGTATGCCGTGGCTTCCATGGTTACTTTCCGGTCGTAGCGAAGGCGGCTGCCGTCGGCGGTGGTAAAGTAATTAGCTTCCCCTTTTTCAATGATTTCATTTTGAGGGGCTTCCACCAACTCGTGGGCTTTCAGCCTGGTATCCACCACTTCTCCGTTTTCAAGGGTATCGATATAAGTTTCTATAATTTCGCCGGTCTGTCCTTCCCGGACTACCCGTTCCTGATCCGGATCCAAGTCCTGAACGTATACCACTTCACTGGAGTAGGAAAGCGCAACGCTCTCTCTCCGCCTTTGGTCTCTTACCCGGGTGATTTCTATTTTACCCTCTTCTTCCAGAGGATCTTCCAGGTCATAGTTTATCCGGTCCTTTGAACTTATGTCAATCTCCAAGTCCTCCAAGACCTCTTCTACGGTATTCCATGTGGTGTAATGAAGGGACTCCTGTCCTCCGTCGACTACCCGGATTTCTCTTCCCCGATGGACCCTAATCACTTCACCGCTTTTGATGTTGTCCTCGGAGGGGGCCTCCACCCGATCATGCTCACCTATTTGAATTTCCTGTTCTTCCAATATTTTCTCCGGTTCGCTTGAGACCGTCTGTGCCTCAATAACCCGATTGTCTGCTTCTATGATTACCGTTTTATAGCTTGCGCCCAGAAAAAAAACGGCTAAGAAAATAATGGCTACCAACCCAAGTAAAGCGTTGTTTTTCGTCAGCTTTTTCTTGTAGTTTGTATTCTCCATTGTAATCCTCCTTTATATTTTCATCCTTTTCTTACTTATTGTTAACCAACTTTGATCATTCTAAAGTAATTGAAAATGTTTGTCAACCGTCAGGGAAAAGTTTGAAAATTCCAGCGCAAAAAACCAAGGCTTTGCAACCTTGGGAAGGATAATCTTTTTTTTGTTTTCCGGGGCTTTCTACCCGTTTTTTATTGGAATACCGTGACTTTTAAACCATAATGCAGCATTTTCTTCTATATTTTAGTAACATTTTTCGATCTGCTTAGTAAAAAATATCGATCTGCACCTTTTCATTTTGGGAATCCCTTAGGTCCAGGACTTTTCCGTTTTTCTCAAGTTTGATCATGGGTCTCCAGGAATACTGCTTCGGCACAAATACGATCTCCCCTACATCCCCGGTACTGAGTCCCACCTTCTGTCCGATAAAACAGGTGCTGAGTTTGTTTAAAAACACCAGTAACAGCTCCACGTCCAGCTTGTCCATTAACTCCGTCTCCAGATGTTTTAAGGCCTCTAAGGGATTTTTCTTCGCATTGAAGGGACGCTTCGAGGTAAGGTCGTTGTAGGTATCGGCAATGGCAATAATACGGGAGTACAGAGGGATTTTATCCCGCTTTAGACCGAAGGGAAAACCGCTTCCGTCCACATTTTCATGATGCAGTAAAATCGCCCGCTTAATCTGTTCATCCACATAGCTGTCACCTTTAACGATGGCATGGGAATAAATGGCGTGTTTTTTCAACTCCAAAGCCTCTTCCTCGGACATCTTTTCCGCTTTTAAATACTCCGGGTCCACCTTCAGTTTTCCGATATCATGCAGGGCTGCGGTCAGGGTCAGTTCATTTAACCGTTTCTCGGAAAGATCCAGCCATTTTCCCAGATAGTAACTGATCAGCACCACATTATGACAGTGATTGTATACCATATCATCTAAATCCTTGGAGGACTCAATGAGTTGAAAGGGATTGCTTTTTCGTTTCTGAGCGTTTTTTATAACCCGTTCAATGCTTTTTTCCAGATTCAAAGAGGCGATTTCCGCGCCTTTTAAAATCCGGTCAAAATCCCGCTGCAGAGCCTTTTTCTGTCGGCTGACATGGGTTTTGTACTGGCTTAAATCCTCGGCGTATTGGGGTTCATAGGTTACCCGTTCCGGAGCCTTTGTACGCTTTTTCGCCGGCTGCTCTTTTTTCTTTTCCTCGGTCACCTCTTTGATCACGGGAACCCGTATGCCCAGGCTTTTTATTTTATGCTGCTTTAGAAAACTTTGTACCCGCTTAACATCCTCAATGACGTATCCTATGGGCATTAAAATATTTCCCTTGGCATTGGTTACGTTCTCCGCTAAGGTCATGGCGATTTTTAAGTCTTCCCCTTGGATTCTGATTACTTTATATTCCGTAACTTCCTTCATAATACCCCTCCGATTCCTGATTTACTCAGCATTGCTACTTATTATACTAAAAAAAGGAAAGCACCGACAATAGTGCTTTCTCCCTAGGCAAAGTCTTTGATCCGGTAACCGGTGTCCCGACTCAGATCAATTAACTTCCCATGAACTTCCACAATGGGCCGTGTAATGTCCTGGGAGGGCATGAAAACAATTTTTCCCTCATCTCCGTTATTGAGGATTACCCGCTGACCGATGAAATTATCTCCCATTTTACGCAGAAAAGTATACCAGATGGCACCGTCCAGCTTGTCAATATAGTCCTGCTTAATGATTTCAATCGCTTCAAAGGGGGTTTTCGCTTCCCGGTAGGGCCGTTTGACCGTAAGGGCGGCGTAAAGGTCGGCAATGGCCAGAATTCTTGCATACAAGGGTATTTCTTCCCCCCGGAGGCCCATGGGATATCCGCTGCCGTCCATTCGTTCATGGTGATAGAGTACCGCTTCTTTTACCGCTTTTCCGATGCAGGAATAATTTTTGATCATATCATAACTATGTAGCACATGACGGCGAACTTCCACTTTTTCATCATCGGTTAGGGGCTCAGTTTTATACAGGGTTTCCTTAGGCACTTTCGCCTTTCCGATATCAATCAGCAAGGATGCTAAAATCAGCTCTTCCAGCTCATTACTGGAAAGATCCAGCCATTTCCCCAGGGAATAGGCGGTCATGGCCACGTTTTGTCCATGGGCATAGGTAAGATCATTGACTTCCTTTAGGCTTTGCATCAGCTGAAAGATGTTGTTTTCCTTTTGAAAAATTTCTAAGGTATCCTGAATCCGGGGATACAGATCTTTGGATTCTATAGCTTGTCCCGTTACGATTTTTTCAAAGTCGGTTTTCAACTGTTCACATTTTTCATGGAACTGGTCTGTAAAATCCCGGCGCCACTTCCTATCCTTTTGGACCTCTTTTTGAGCTTCGCTCTTTTCCGTAACAAAGGGTTTCAAATCCGAAGCGACTTCTTCCAGCGCCTCTCCCTTTTCAATACTTTTTTGCTGTCCTTCCACCCTTACCATGGTAATACGGTTCATTTTCATAATGCTCTTGATCCGATGAGGTTCTTTGATTACGGTCCCCTTAACCAGTAATCGAATCCCCTCCTCATTGAGGATGTCCTCGGCTAAAACCATTCCCTTTTCCAGTTTGGTTGAAAAAATTTTTTCCCATGATTTTTTCACTTTCTCCACACTCCCACCCCTTTTTTGTTAATCCTTACCGATAAAAACCCAAGAAAACAAACTGCAAAAAAATATTTCGCTTTTCTTAAGGACCCCGGCTTATTAAAGGGGCCCTGAGCATTCAATCGTCACATTTTTCCTTTGACCTTGTCCTTTAAAGGATCTTGAAAAACCCTTTGGCATTGGCTTCGGTAACCCGGATTACTTCTTCAGTGGTAATCCCTTTGGCTTCGGCGATTTTCGCCGCCACGAAACGCACCAGTAAGGGTTCATTCCGTCGGCCCCGTCTGGGCTCCGGCGCCAAATAAGGGGCGTCGGTTTCAATTAACAATTGTTCTAAGGGTACGACTTTTGCCACTTCATAGGGTTTTTTCGCATTTTTAAAAGTAATCGGTCCCCCTATGGAGATATGGTATCCTCTTTTCACATACTCCTCCGCAAGTTCGGGACTTCCGGAATAACAGTGCATAATACAGCCGTATTCCTGGGCCTCATAAGCGGTTAACGTATCAAACACCTCTTGGTTGGCTTCCCTGTCATGTATGATTATCGGCAGCTTTAACTCTTTACTTAACTTAATTTGGGCTTTAAAGGCCCTTCGCTGGGATTCTTTGTCAGAGTAATTGTAATGAAAATCGAGACCGATCTCTCCAAGGGCCACCACCTTCGGCTCCTCCGCCAGGCTGCGCAGGGCCTCTTCCGTACCCTCATCATAATCCTTGGCGCTATGGGGGTGTACACCGATGGCGGCATAAATCATTTCATTCTCCTTGGCTAAGTTTACGGCTTTTACCGAAGAGGTCAGATCCGCCCCGGGGTTTACAATATAGTTTACCCCGGCGGTTTTTGCGGACTTTAAAACTTCCTGTCGATCCTTATCAAATCTTTTATCATCCATATGGGCATGAGAGTCAAACATTGTAATCCTCCTTTTATGCCTATTATCTTTGTTTTCGAAGTTCTTTTCAGCGACATTTCCTATCGGCACTACTCACTAACTTTCGTCGGTTGCTTTGCTTTCCTTCACTACTTTCCTTTGCTTCGCTGCTTTATTTTCTTAGCTTACCTCGGTACCGGAGGGGATTTCCCCGTCCAGGGTACCCAGTACCAGCTTATCTTTGTTGGAAGCTGCAAGAATCATCCCTTCGGATTTTTCTCCCCGTAGTTTTACGGGCTTCAGGTTCGCAACCAGAATCACATCTTTACCCACCAGATCCTCCGGTTGGTAATCCTTGGCTATACCCGAGACTACCTGCCGGGTCTCTTCTCCCACCTGAAGCTGAAGAACCAGCAGTTTGTCCGCATTGGGATGGGCCTTTGCTTCAATAATTTTTGCAGTTTTAAATTCCAGCTTGGCAAAGTCCTCTATGGTTGCCGCGCCCCTTTCTTCCGGTGCATTCTCCGCAGTCTTGCCGGCTGCTTTATCCGCAGCACTGTTGTCGCCTTTCTCTGCGGATTTTTCAGCCGTTTTCCCGGACTCCTTTAACGCCGCTTCCTCTTTGGCAGCCTGCTGGGCTCTGGCGACTTTTTTATTTTCCTCTTCCAAAAGTTCCACTTCTTTTTTAACATCCAGTCGGGGGAATAGGGCTTTTCCTTTTTTTACCTTGACCCCGCTGTCGATTTTGCCGAAGTACTTGGCATCCTCCCAGTGCAGCTCTTGGGTAAGACCCAGTTGTGTCCGGATCTTTTCCGATGTGGATTCCATAAAGGGTTTTAGCAGGATCGCAGTGATTCTAAGGGCCTCGGATAAGTTCCGAAGTACCGTATCCAGTCGGGGTTTGTTTCTTTCATCCTTGGCCAGTACCCAGGGGGTGGTCTCGTCGATATATTTGTTGGTTCGTCCGATGACTGTCCAAATTTCCTCTAAGGCGTCATGGTATTGAAGGTCCTCCATATGTCCCTCCACTTTCGCCGCGGCGGAAGTAAGGGTTTGCTGAAGCTCTTCGTCAAGGTCTTCCACCACCCCGACCTTAGGAATGATGCCTCCGTTGTATTTTTCCACCATGGCCACGGTTCGGCTTAAAAGATTTCCCAAGTCATTGGATAGATCCGCATTCAGTCTCGTAATAAAGGTGTGATTGGTGTAATTTCCATCCTGACCGAAAACAAACTCCCGAAGTAAGAAGTACTTCAATGCGTCCAGTCCGTAGCGTTCAATCAATACTTCGGGATAGACCACATTGCCTTTGGATTTTGACATCTTATCGGCGGCAAATAAAATCCAGCCGTGTCCGTACACCTTGTCGGGAAGAGGTAAATCCAGAGCCATCAACATCGCCGGCCAGATAATCGTATGGAATCGTACGATTTCTTTTCCTACAATATGCACATTGGCGGGCCAGAATTTTTTAAAGTCCCTGTCCCGCTCTTCTCCGTATCCCAGGGCCGTAATATAGTTGCATACCGCATCAAACCATACATAGATTACATGGTCCTTGTCGAAGGGTACGGGAATGCCCCAGTCAAAACTGGTTCGGGAAACACAAAGATCCTCAAGACCGGGCTTAAGAAAATTATTGATCATTTCCCGTCGACGGGTTTCCGGGTAGCAAATTTCCGGATGGTCTTCAAAATACTTCATCAGTTGATTCTGATATTTGGAAAGCTTAAAGAAGTAAGCCTCTTCCCTGGCCATCTCAGTTTTTCTTCCGCATTCGGGACAGGCCTGTTCTTCTTCCAATTGAGACTGGGTCCAGAAGGATTCACAGGGCTTACAGTAATAGCCTTCATAAAAGTCCTTATAAATATCCCCCTGGTCATAGAGTTTCTGGAAAATCCGCTGCACCCCTTTTTTATGTCTTTCATCGGTGGTTCGAATAAATACATCATGAGAAATATCCATGGTCTTCCACAGGGCTTTAATGCTTTTGACCATTTCATCCACATGTTCCTGGGGGGGTCTGCCCAGTTTTTCCGCAGCCTCCTGAATCTTCTGTCCGTGTTCGTCGGTTCCCGTTAAAAACTTTACGTCATAACCGGTAAAGCGCTTAAATCTCGCTAAAGCATCGGCGGCCACCGTGGTATAGGTATGACCGATATGCAGTTTTGCATTGGTATAGTAAATCGGGGTCGTTACATAATAATTTCCTTTTGACATAAAACTCACTCCTCATATTAAAAAGTTTAAACAATAAATTTGTATTAAAAAACTTCACACCTAGGGGGTCCCGATTAGGGTGAAGTGCTTCAAGGCTTCTTAAACACTCATTATACTATAGATGATGTCTAAAGTGTAGTCTCTTTCCAAATATTTATCCGGTTTCCCTTGGCGACTTTGCAAAATATTTGTTATAATCTGTTATAGTACCCAAATGACAAAAAATAATCAGCAATTTATCCATCATTCTAATCATATTCCCTCTGAAGAATGAAATAAAATAAGAAAGAGGTAGAGCCATGAACGAAATGAAGCACCTTTCTTTACTTACGGACTTTTATCAACTGACCATGATGAACGGTTACTTACAAAACGACATGATGGAAGAGGAAGTGGTGTTTGATCTTTTTTTCAGAGAAAACCCCTGTCACAGCGGATACACCATCATTGCCGGCATCGAACAGGTTATTGATTATATTGAGAACCTGAAATTTCATGAGGATGAGCTTGCTTATCTGGCTTCCCTTGGAACCTTTGGAGAGGATTTTATTGAAGCCCTTCGAAATTTTACATTCAACGGCACCATTTACGGTGTGGAAGAGGGCACCATCATGTTTCCCCAGGAACCCATCCTGCGGATCAAGGGCAGCTGTTTTGAAACCCAATTGATCGAAACCGCCCTGCTCAATGTGATGAACCATCAGTCCCTGATTGCCACGAAGGCCGCACGGATTGTTACCGCCGCTAAAGGGGACCCGGTCTTCGAATTCGGTCTTCGAAGGGCCCAAGGGCCGGACGCGGGGGTATACGGTGCCCGGGCCGCAGTCATCGGCGGCTGCAGTTCCACCTCCAATGTCTTGGCGGGCATGAAATTTAAGCTTCCCGTGGTGGGAACCCAAGCCCACAGCTGGGTTCAAAAGTTCCCCTCGGAACTGGAAGCCTTCCGGGCCTATGCCAAGGCGTATCCCGACAATTGTCTCTTACTGGTGGATACCTACAACACCTTAGAGGCCGGAGTTCCCAATGCCATTACGGTATTCAACGAGCTGCGGGCCCAGGGCCATGAACCCAAGGGGATCCGCATCGACTCCGGAGACATCGCCTACCTTTCCAAACAGGCGCGCAAAATGCTGGATGAAGCCGGTTTCCCTGAGGTTACCATTGTGGCCTCCAGTGATTTAGATGAAGATACCATCTCTTCCTTAAAGGACCAAAAGGCCAGAATCGACGGATGGGGCGTCGGTACCAACCTGATCACCTCCAAAAACTGTCCCGCCCTCGGCGGTGTGTATAAACTCAGTGCCGCGGAACAGGACGGAAAATTGATTCCGAAAATTAAAATTTCCAACAACCCGGAAAAAATAACGAATCCCGGCTATAAAGACGTTTACCGGATCTATGACAAAGAGAGCGGCAAAGCCCAGGCGGATTTAATTACCCTGGCGGAGGAAGTCATCGATGAGGAAAAACCCTTAACCATTTTCCATCCGATTTATACCTGGAAACAAACCACCTTCACCGAGTACCGGCTGAAAAAACTGCTGACCCCCATCTTTGTTGATGGAGAACTGGTTTACAGGCGCCGCAGTACCCAGGAGGTCAAAGATAAGGTCGCCGGGGAATTAGACTCCTTTTGGCCGGAATACAAGCGACTTACCCGGCCCCAGCTTTATAAAGTGGACCTGTCGGAACCCTTATGGCAACTAAAGCAGGATCTGGTCAACGAAAATAAGATTACTCCGAAAAAGTAAGCTTTTAGGGCAAACTAAAACCGTCGGTCTTAACTGCATTTCGCAGAAAAGACCGGCGGTTTTAGTTTGCTCCATTATTGTTTTTCTTTTTTCCAATGACCCTGCTGCTCCTTAACGGGGTAGTTCTTTTTCAGATACTTCAGGGCCCCTTCTTTATGACTGGAAATATGACCGTAGAACATGGCCTTCTTCAAGTCCTCCAATACTTCCCCCACAAAGGTACTCTCAGGAAGATTTACGGTTTCCATGATTTCCTGACCGGTAATAATTCCGGTGATGTCCTCAATGGGTTTGTAGCGGGTAATGTAGTTATTGGCAATGTACTCTACATGAATTTTAAACATTCCCATTTCTTCATGGGGATCCAGCAGTTTTCGGGTGGATACAATATCCGCCAGGGCAATTAACAATAAGTCCAGGGTTTCCTTCCCCGCTGCGGAGAAAAATTGATACAAGGCTCTTCCGCTGACATCGTTTTTCTTATATAGCACCAGGGGCGTCATGTGCTGGGCTACATATTTATACAATAGGGCACTTTCCTTTTTGCTCCATTTCAATCGCTCGGCGTATTCCTTTACCAGTTCCGCCCCGGTGATTTCATGGCCTCTAAAACGGGTCCTGCCCGTGGGATCCACCTTTTTTGCCGAAGGTTTGCCGATGTCATGAAACAGGGCTCCCAGTTTGATCAAGTCGATCCGTCGATGGGTCCCGGAAATCAGCTCTTTTGCATGTTCTTCATAGGCTTGGCGAATATGGTCTTCAAAATAACCCTGGGCATAAATTACGCTCTCCGCCACTTTCACGGTATATACCGAGTGGGTCCAGCTATCCACCACATGATATTTGCATTCTCCGATATCTCTCATATCTTCGATTTCAGGAAAGATTTTATTTAAAATATTAAGTTTTTTATCCATAAAGGTTAAGAAGTGATAGGTTTTATCCTCCCGAAGAATTAAAAACAATTCGTGGGTAATCCGCTCCCCCGCCACATTTTTCAACAGGTGGGAATGCTTTCGAATTGCCTCTATGGTCTCCTCTCCCATGTTAAAACGAAGCTGACACATAAACCTCGGTGCTCGAATGAGTCGGAGGGGATCTTCTTGAAAGGCTTCCTCCCGGATATGACGGATCCTTCGTTTTTCAATATCCCGCTGTCCTCCGAAGGGATCGATAATATACTCCTTTTCCATGGGCCAGGGGGCCTCTAAGGGGTACGCCATGGCGGAAATGGTGAAATCCCGCTTCTCCAGGTCACTTTCAATCCCGTCACCTTCAATTTGGGTAAAATCCAAAATTAAACCTTCTTCCAGACGAATTCGGTACAAACGCTTTTCTTTATCCATGGGAATCAATTTTCCCTGTAGGGTTTCTAATAGACTTTCAGCAAAGTCCCCGGGATCTTCCTTTGTTACAAAGTCCAGGTCTTGAATCATCAAGTCCCGATTTAACAGAATATCCCGTATGCTGCCTCCAACTAAGTAGCAGGGCTCCCCCCGATTCTTAGCAACTTGGGCCACGGCATTTATGACTCGATCCATAACGATCATCTCCTAATTCAATGTCTTTCTTATTATTTTACTCTTATTCTATAATTTTGCAAACCATTCTTCTTTTGTCATTATTCTTGTTCCATCATTCGTCATACTACATCACTCTTCATAACATTCTTCCCGCTTTCCCCAGACTAAGGATCGCGGTCCCTCGGAATTTTGCTTCTACTTCCATATTTACCCCGCATATATAAGATTTCACAGAAAGTTTTGTTAAGTTTTGAAGATTTACAAAAAACTTTTCGAGAATTGTTGACTTTTTATGGTAACTTTGGTATCATTTAAAATGAAAGATGTCGAATTTTGTTGTAAAAGCTCGAATTTATTCCAGCTTTTTATAAAATTATTAAATACATTTAAAGGAGGATTCAATAATGATGAAGTCTACCGGTATTGTAAGAAAAGTGGATGAACTGGGACGTGTGGTACTTCCCATCGAACTTCGTAGAACCTTGAACATCATGGAAAAAGATGCTTTAGAGATCTATGTAGACGGCGAAAGCGTTATTTTAAAGAAATATGAGCCCGCTTGTATTTTCTGCGGAAACGCTAAGGATGTTGCACATTTCAAAGGAAAAAATGTTTGTGATTCCTGTATCAGCGATATCAAGTAAGTTTTTGGTATCAGCCCCAGGAAGCAGTTATAAAAATCGGGTCCTTTAGGACCCTTTTTTTATGTGGGGGCTTAGTCATCGGCGGGGGGATTCTCAAAACCGATCCCCACATCATAGACTTCCCGTTTCGGAATTCCCCGATCCTTCGCCACTTTTTTGACCGCATCCTTTTTCGACAATCCGGTCTCCATCAGCAACAGTAAATGCTCCTCCAGGCTTAGGCCTTCAAAGGATTCCTCTTTTTTACCCCGGAAACCTGCAACAACCAGCACCATTTCCCCCTTAAGAGGGGCTTTCTCCAAGCCCTCTATAAGAGCGGTCACACTGCCGCGAATAAACTCTTCATAGCGTTTGGTCAGCTCCCGGGCAATGGCTGCCTGTCGGGGGCCGAAGATTTCTTCCATATCCTTCAGGCTTTCCTTCATCCGATGGGGGGATTCGTAAAAAATCATCGTTCGTTCCTCTTCCTTCAGGGCTTCCAACCGTTTTTTCCGCTCTTTTCGTTCCCGACTTAAAAACCCTTCAAAGACAAATCTTCCATTGGGAAGTCCCGAACCCACCAAGGCATTCACAAAGGCCGCGGGGCCGGGAAGAATCTCCAGGGGAAGGTTTTTTTCGATTACCCGCTGAATCACTTCAAATCCGGGATCGGATATTCCCGGCATTCCCGCATCGGAGACCAGGGCAATGGATACACCCTTTTCCAAATCCGCGGTAATACCCTCGCTCCGCTGTTTTTCGTTATGATCATGGTAGCTGATTAAGGGTTTGTGAATCTCAAAGTGGGTTAAGAGCTTTCGAGTGTTTCGGGTGTCCTCCGCCGCAATTTTATCCACCTCTTTAAGGGTTCGAAGGGCTCTTAGGGTGATGTCTTCCAGATTTCCGATGGGGGTGGGAACGATCCACAGGGTCCCGGGAGAATTCCCCTGATTTTCCCTGCCTTCTTTTCCGGCTTCCTGATCCCCTAGGGTTTCGCTATTTCTTACTGACTCCTTATTTCTTGGGGTTTCTTCCCCCCGTAAGAGCTTGGTCTTTGTTTCTCTTTGACGTCGCTTTTTCGACTCCTTCATTCTGAACCCTCCGTTTTTGTTGAATCCTTCCTTTTGGCTTTCCCGTTGAACTCTCCACGGATTCCTTCGGGAATTCCGGTTTCTGTTGCGGATTTTCGCTTTATCTTCCGTTAACGTTCTAAATTTTCCTGATTGTATAGTGCCAGGGTTTCTTCGGTATAGGAACCGTCCTCTTGATAAATGATCAACGGGGTCTTTATTTTCAGTTCTTTTTTCGATCCTTTTTTCCCTTCAATGATCAATAAATTCGGGGCCTTTCCTTTTTTCGACTGAATCATGGTCAGCTCCTTAGGCTCTACATCGTGCTTCCGCATATAAAACATAATGTCCACCAGTCGATTGGGACGATGAATCATATAAAACCGTCCATGGGTCCGAAGAAGGCCCGCGGCTCCCCGCACCACATCTTCCAGGTCGCAGGCCACTTCATGACGGGAGATGGCCTTTGCGTCCTTGGGATTGATCAAGCCTTCCCGGTGCATATAGGGGGGATTGGCGGTTACCACATCATAAATGCTTTTCGGAAACATCTTCCCCAGGGCCTTAATATCTCCCTGAACCATTTGAATTCGGTCTTCCAGATGATTCAGCACTACGCTTCTCCTGGCCATGTCAAACACCGGGTCTTGAAGTTCCAGCCCCTGAAATGTACAGGTTCTGCTTTTCCCCGCCAACAGTATGGGAATGATGCCCGTACCGGTGCCAAGATCCACCACCCGGTCTTTCGGTTTCAATTTCACATGGTTTGCCAGCAGTACCGCATCAATACCAAAACAAAACCCCTCGGGGTTTTGTATGATTTTCAGTCCTTTTAATTGTAAATCGTCGATTCGCTCCATTAGGGCTCGTTCCTTTCCAACAGTTGCTCTACATCGGCCAGCAGGGTTTCTTCAGTGGTTAACTCCGAGTATTCCTGAAACACCACTCCCTGTTGATCGATTACGACGGTGTAGGGAACCTCCCGTCCTTCGGGCTCATACACCGATAAAAACGCCACTTCCTGTTCCAGGAGTAACAACAGATTATCCAGAATCGCCAACTGCTCCTGGCTGTCTTCGTCATCCTCTTCCCAGAAGGTCATGAGTATGGGCCTTCCTTCATGTTCCTCGATGGAGCTGGTTTCTCCGTCCAGATTTTCTATCGACAGATCTTGGAAAGCCTCGGATGCAATAGTTTCTTCCGGAGCCTCTCTTCTTCCATCGTTGTTCTCCATGTTCTGTTCATCATTAAAGACCGCTCGGAAAATCCAAACCAATGCAAAGATCACCAGAATTATGGCGCCGATTTTTAATATATCTGTGTTTTTCATTCTCATAGGGCTTCCTCCCCCTTATTCTTTCGTCGGTGGATTCTTCGGTTTTCCTTCAGGGTTGGATTTTGGCTTTCCTTCCCTTGATTTGTTCTTTTTATTAGGACCTTTTGGAGGTCTTTTTCTCCCCTGGGGTCGTTTGGATCGCTGCTTCGGCTTCCTTTGCGAAGCCTTTTGTTCCTTATTCCCTTTGTCATCCTCGGGAGTTTCTGTTTTCTCTTCCTTTACGGGATTGTTAGTACCGCTTTGGGATTTCCCATGGGATGTTTTTTTCTCAGAAGAAGGTTTTCTTTCATCGGAGGATTTTTTATTCCCATCCTGCTTTTTTTCCGATGAAGGATCCTTGGATTTGTTACTCTCCCCGTTTTTTGTAATTTCTTCGGTTTTTTTGCCCTCCTCGGGTTTTCCCCGATTTCCCTTAGGAATCTTGGTGATCTCATCAATATGAAAGACTTTCATTTCTTCGGTGCCGTCCTCATCATTGGTTACCCGAACCTTAACCCGCTCTAATAAGGGGTTGGTATTGACGATCACGCCGCTTCCCTGAAGGGTTTTTACCCGGTCTCCCTGCTGAGGCATCTTTTTCAGTACCGCTTTGTACACCTCATGTTCGTACTTTAAGCAGCAAAAGAGTCTTCCGCAGACCCCGGAAATCTTTGTGGGATTCAGGGATAAGCCCTGATCCTTGGCCATTTTAATCGATACGGGATCAAACTCTCCCAGCCAAGTGGAACAGCAAAGGCTGATTCCGCAGGGACCATAACCGCCGATCATTTTCGCCTCGTCCCGAACTCCGATTTGTCGAAGCTCAATCCGGGTTCGAAATACCGAGGCCAGATCCTTTACCAGTTCCCGAAAATCCACGCGGCCCTCGGCAGTGAAATAAAAAATAATCTTATTGTTATCAAAGGTAAACTCCACATCCACAAGCTTCATTTCCAAGCCGTGAGTCTCTATTTTTTTGCTGCAGATCTCAAAGGCTTCCTTTTCCTTTTCCTTGTTCTCCTGATATATTTCCAAATCTTGTTCCGTGGCTTTTCGTATAACCTCTTTAAGAGGGGCCACCACTTCGGCTTCGGAAACTTCCTTAGGACCTACCACTACCTCTCCGAGTTCTACCCCCCGGGCGGTTTCTAAAATTACTTTATCGGTTTTGAATATTTCTAAATTCCCCGGGTCAAAGTAATATACTTTTCCCGCTTTTTTAAATCGTACACCCACTACGGTTTCCATAACTTTTAAACCTCCTATTTATCACGTAAAGCCTGATGTATATTCAGGACTAACATTTCTAAAATCGATTTCGCGCTGACATTGGCTCTGGTATAACCCTGCATTTTTTCAATTTCTTCAAGGGCTATTAGGATACCTTCTTTACTGCAGCTGTTCTCCAGGGATTGGATGATTTTTTCCTGATCCCCGTTGATCAGCCACCGGGGCTCCTGCAACTCTTTATATAATAAAAGATCCCGAAAAAAACTGAAACTTAAATCCAAGACCTCTTCAATTTGATCTTTTTCAACGGAAAGCCCCTCTAGGGCTTCCAGACTTTCGGTAATGCCTTTTTCCCCCATCTGTCGGTATAAGTTGAATAATAGCTTTCTTCGATTTTCATAATCTTCATCCTCTAAAAACCTGAGGGCGGTTTTAATTTTTCCCCCGGCAATCTTTGCGGCTTCCCGGGCTTTGGCTTCCTCGTATCCCCGGGTATTTTTCAAATCCTCGTAGATTTCTTCCCGGGATACAGGTTTAAGGCCCAGGCCCTGGCATCTGGATTGAATCGTGGGCAGCAAGGCTTCCTTTGCCCGGGCAACGATTAATATGATTCCGTAACTCGGAGGCTCCTCTAAGGTCTTAAGCAGTGCGTTTTGCCCTTGGGGGGTCATGCCCTCGCCGTAATTGATAATATAGATCTTTTTCCCGGCACTGTAGGGCTTAATATGAATATCCTTCTCCAGATTTCGGATGTTCTCCACCTTCAGGGTTTCTTCCTGATAGATCACTAAATCCTCATGATTGTTACTGAGTACTTTTTTGCAGGCAGTACAACTGCCGCAGGGGATTTGACCCTGTTTATCCATGCATAAAATTCCTTGGGCGAAGACCTTGGCAAATCCCTGGGGGTCGAGGCCCGGGTTTCCATAGATTAAATAGGCATGGTTCAGGGTATTCCCTTTAATTTGTCTGAGAAGCTCTTTTTTTAAAAGCTCCTGGCCGAGCACTGTTGAAAATCCCATATTGTATCTCCTTGCGGTTAAATTTTAAAGTGTTTTTCCACATCCACCACAAATACCGTGGCTCCCCCAACATTCACTTCGATGGGATGGGGTACATAGACTCCCGTGGTTCCGGATACCGGAGCGGGGGAGGGGGCTACCTGCTTTCGGGTTTCACATTTCTCTTTGATGATATTCATCACCTGATCCACTTTATCGTCTTCGGTTCCGATTAAAAAGGTGGTGTTTCCCGCTTTTAAAAACCCTCCCGTGGTGGCAAGCTTGGTGACCCGGTGTCGATTCTCCGTTAAAGTGTCCAAGAGTTTGTTGGCATCCTCATCATTGACAATGGCAATTACAAGTTTCATTCCATAAACCTCCTTTAGTTTTTCTATGACAATCCCCCGGATCTCCCGGCGCATTTCATCAATGCTTCCGGTTCCGTCTAGGGCCTTAATTCGATGGGGGTGTTTGTTCTTCAGTTCCTGATAGCCTTCGTACACCTTTTGATGGAAGTGAATCTCTTCCTTTTCCAGGCGGTCGGCTTTCCCCCCGGAGGCTACCCGTTTTAGGCCCTCTTCCACCGGAAGATCAAACCAAAGGGTAAGATTGGGACGGAGGCCCCCTGTGGCAAAATCATTGATGCCCTCTACGCTTTCCATGCCGATGTTTCGGGCTTTACCCTGATAGACGATGGAGGAGTCCACAAACCGGTCACAAAGCACCACTTTTCCTTCCTTCAGGGCGGGAAGGATGACCTCTTCCACATGCTGAGCCCTTGCGGCGGCATAAAGAAGGGCCTCGGTTTTTTCTTTCATCTCTTCATTGGCATTGTCGAGGATCAGTTCCCGAATTTTCTCACTGATTTTGGTGCCTCCCGGCTCCCGGGTTAAGATCACCGAGAATCCCCGGCCTTCGAAAAACTCTTTCAGATATTTCATTTGTGTGGATTTCCCTGCGCCGTCGGTTCCCTCCAGGGTAATAAAAAATCCCTTTTCCATAGCATCACTCCTCGGTTACAACCATTATTTTCCCCTCTTTGATTCCAATCAACTTGATGTTTCTTTTTTCGTATTCCAAAAGTTTATCCCTAAGCCTAGGGCTAATTACCTCCCCGGGAAGAATCAGGGGAATCCCCGGAGGATAAGGGGTAACCGCACTGCCTGCCCTACGGTTTAGACTCTTATTTATTGATACCCTTTCTTTGTCGCTGTAAAAGGCGGTTCTTATAGGGATCCCGGAAGGCTCCTCCTGTTGTCTTTCGACTTCCCTGTCAAAAATCCCTTCTTTTCGTAAATTTCCCGCGAATTTTTCCATCTTTCCCTTATTATATAATGTTTCTTCCAGTTCCTCAAAGGCTAAATACAGTTTTTCCAAATCTTTTTTACTGTTACCCATGGAAGTCAGGGCCAAAAGCCCCTGGGGCATGGAAAGCTCCATATCGATTCCATGGTTTTCCCGGAGATAGGTCTCCACCTCGCTACCGGTTTTTCCACTGTTTTCCGTATGGATCCAGATCTTTGTCCGGTCCTTTCCCGGGGCTCTGTCCAGCTGAAAAAGCTGTAAATTTTGAAATTTCTTTTCGAATTTATCTATGCCCTCCAACAGCTCGCCCATCTTTTCCTTTCCCTCTTCACTGTAATACCTGGTTCCCTGTTCAATGGAGGCCATTAAAATATAGGAGGGGCTGGAACTTTGATGGATGTTGAGGTGTTCCAGCAACCGGTCCCGATCCACCCGGTCTCCCATTGCAAAGAGGACGGCACTTTGATTCATGGCGGGAAGGGTTTTATGAAAACTCATCACCGTAAGGTCCGCTTCCGCATCGATCCCCGACAGGGGCAGCTCGGGGTGAAGGCCCAAATGGGCTCCGTGGGCCTGATCCACCCAAAGAATTATTCCCAGTTTCCTGGTAAGTCTTCGAATTTCCCGGATCTCCCCTCCCCGACCATAGTAATTCGGATGGGTAAGGAGTACCCCTTTGCAGTTCGGATGTTTTTTCAGGCCCTCCTGTACTTGCTGAGCCGTGATGCCTTTAGGGATGTTCAGTAAGGGGTCAATTCCCGGTTGAATAAACCTCGGAGTAAGATCCCCGAGAATAAGGGCATGAATTACGGATTGGTGCACGTCCCTCGGTAACAGGATTTCATCCTTCGGTTTGGTTTGAGAGAGCACCATGGAAAGAACCCCGGCACTGGAGCCGTTGATCAGATAATAGGCCCGGGAGCTTTTAAAAACTCCTGCAGTCCACTGTTGGGACTCCCTTAATACCCCCGAGGGATCCTGCAGTTGATCCGTGCCGAAAACCTCGGTGGTGTCGTATTGATAAAGGTTCTCCCGGATTCCTCCATCCCCTGTGTTTTCATAGGCTTTTCCCTTTTTATGCCCCGGGGTATGAAAGGAAATTCGATTTTCTTTATTTAAGACTTCCAAGGTGTTAATCAAAGGGGTGCTCATGACAACCCGTCCTTTCTTTATTCCTTTCCCTTGGGAATTTCCCGGCGCAGGACTTTTAAAAATCCGGGGTTCGGTTCGAAAATAAAGCGGTATTTATGCCTGCCTTCTTGAAATTTTCCGACGTAAAGACTGTCTCCTTTGAGCTTACAGGAAAACATATAGGTCCTTTTTACTTTTTTTCCCTGATTTTTCTCCCGCTCTTCCTTCAGGGGGATGATTTCCGTAATATCTTCCAGCTTCACCTTTAACATCATCTTTTCCCGGGATCCGATTTTTTTAAACACCAGGAGTTCCCTGTCAATTATAGAATAGATGTATTCCGCTAATTTGCGATTGATTAAATAGGAAGTGAGCAGCACGGTCATAATAATGATCCCGATACTTAACATTCCGCCCCATAAAGGAGGCAGGATATTGCTGATCATCACTAAGCCGTTGATTCCCAAAATAATCACCGCCACATATAGGGCCGCGGTTTTCATCGACGGTTTTTCCTTGACGGAACATCGCGCCATTTTACCCATGATTTCACCTCTTTGCTCCTAAGGGTTTTTTTTGTTGCTTTTTCCACCCTTGGTAATTTTTCGATCCCTGGCTTTATTCCCAGCCTTGGCTGTTTTTTCATCCCCGGAGGTTTTCACCAGCCGGGGTCTGCTTTTCGGTTGCCTAGCTTTCAGTTTCGGTTTTTTCTCCCGGTTGTTCCCGGCTTCAAGCTCCCGTTTCTGTTTTTCCCGGTACTCCTTAAAATAATCCTGCAACAGGTCCTGAATAAAAAAGGAAAATAGTAAGAAGGTACCGATCACCAGTATAATCAAAATAATCATTTCCACAGTAATATAACGCTGTGCAAAATCGAATAGATTTTGAAGCTGTTCCATGATTCGTTCCTCCTATAGGGCTTCTTCTCCGTTTTTAAAAAGATAGGGGGTCAGGGCTAAGACCAGTAAAAATCCCAGAGCAAGTATGGTTTCGAAGGCAAATATGTCCTCCAGACGCTGACCTAAATACCCGTAGACCGCAATTTTCGGTACGGACCCCAAAAAGCTTGCCCAAATATATATATGAAGATCCATCTCCACAAATCCCGCGCCAAAACTGATGGCATCCACAGGAAATCCGGGAGTGACCCGCATCGCAAAAATTTGTTTGAAGGAGCCCCTTTTTTTCGCTTTTCGCAGTTTCTCTACATAATTTTCGCTGATAAATCGCCGAATGCTCTCTTTAAAACGTGCACCTATATGATAGGCAAGAAATATGTTTACCATATGTCCAGAAACCGAATAAAGGAATCCCCAAAAAGGGCCGAAGATCAGACCCCCGGTGATATAAACCACGGTTGTGGGTAAGAAAAAAATTTGACGGAACATACAAATAAAGATGAAAATCATAACGCTCCACATACCGCCGTCTTCTATTAACGCCCGAATGCTGTCTACATCCAATTGAATTCCCAGGATTCCCAGCCGGTCCAGGAGATATAGTATGAAAAAGATCAGCACTCCGGCTATTATTCCTATGGATCGTTTTTTTTTCGTCATTGCAAAAGTCCTCTCTGTTTCATATCTATGTTTCGTCGCTGTGTTACGCAGCTGTGTTTCTTATCTTTTGTTAATAGTTTTTATCTTTCCCATTATAATACAAAGCCCAAGGGAATTCAAAAGTATTTTCCGAGGAAAGCCTTATTTTTTCAACTTTTCCAGGGAAAAGTAAAACACCACTCCATGGTTTTCATTGTAGACTCCAAAATTGCTGTTCATCAGCTTTAACAGCCCGGCGGCAATGGAAAGGCCCAGACCGCTGCCTTTTTTCTCTTCCCGCTTATAAAAGCTCTCCCATATTTTTTCCCGGTCTTCCTCGGATAAGGGAGGCCCTTGATTTTTTATTTCTATTCGAAGGTCGGGGCGGGTATCCCGGCGTTCCGTTTCCTCCCGCAAACGGATTTCAATATCAAAGCCCTCTCCATGCTCAATGGCATTTTTGATGAAATTGCTTAAAATCTGTTCCAATCGATAGGGATCTCCTTTAATAAGGGTCTGGGCGTCTTCCAGATCGTCGATCAGTCTCAGCTTTTTATCCGTATCAAGGGCTTTAAATTTTTCCATGATTCTTTCGGTATAGCTTTTGATTTCAACCGCTTCTTCTTTCAGTTCCACATGACGGGTTTCCAGCCGGGAAAGATCTAATATTTCCCGCAGCATCTGATCCATTTTCATGCTTTCCTCCTGAAGAATTCTAAAGTATTTTCCTTTTTCTTCCTCGTCCTGATAGAGCCCGTCCTCCAGGGCCTCGGAATACCCTTTGATAATGGCAATGGGGGTCTTCAATTCATGGGAAACCCGGGCGATAAATTCCCGCCGAAGATTTTTCAGATTTTTTTCCTTCTCCAGCTCCTGCTGCAGCTGATCGATGGTCTTCTTTAGGGTTTCGGTCAGGTGATTCAGAGTGTTTCCCAGCTCCCCGATTTCTCCTTTTTCCTCTCCCCTGTAGCGGACATCAAAATTCATTTGGTTCATTTCCTTTGCAACCTGGTTCAGGTCTTCTATGGGACGGGCAATTTTTCTCGAAAAAACCAGGGACAGTCCCAGGGCCAGCATCCCTCCGAAAGCCAGTACCCAGAGATAAAAATCCCGGGTCAGTTCAAGGCCTTCCTGTATGGGATTCAGGGTCGTCTCGAGACGAAGGATGACCCCGTCTCCCATTACGTAGGTATAAAGAATATCGGCCTCCTGATCTCTATGACCCATGGCCCCGTGGCCCATAGGGCCCCGTTGGATGTCCCGGGTTTCCCTGGTTGAGAGGACCACCTCTTCCCGCAGAACTTCCAGGGCTTCTTCCGTTAAGGTATCCGCCCTTCTTCCATGGCCCATCATGGGCATTTGTCTTCGGGGCCCGGCTTCATAAAGAATTTCTCCCTCAGGGGTAAATAAAAGGATCTCCGTACCGAGAATTCGGCTTTGCTGTTCCAGATAAAGGGCCAGCTCCTCACTTATATCCCCTACGGGTTGGATTTCCTCTATCAGGGCTCGGGCATTGTTCTCCAGATTTTCGATGGTCCGATCATAATAATATCCTTCAAGAAACTGGGTCTGCATAAACCACAGTCCTCCGATCAGGAGAACGGTCAGAATCATAAAGGCGGTAAACAATTTGATAAAAATGCTGGATCCCTTCATTTTACTCCTCCTCCAGACGGTACCCGATTCCCCGAACCGTAACGATGCTTTCTCCCAGGGCACCCAGTTTCCTGCGAAGTCTTTTCACGTGGGTATCCACGGTGCGAAGATCTCCATAATAGTCGAATCCCCAAACCCGTTCTAAAATCTGATCTCTGGTTAAGGCTTGATTTTTATTTTCTAAAAATAGCTGCAGCAAATCAAACTCCTTAGGGGTAAGGGTCAGTTTTTCCTTGCCTATCCGAACCTCGTGCTCCAATAAATTCACGGTGAGCTCCCGGTACTCCATCTTCTGATCCTTGCTGATATCTTTTCCCCGTTTCAGCAGTGCCTTTATCCGGGCCACCACTTCTTTGACACTGAAGGGCTTGGTTACATAATCATCCACCCCAAGCTCAAAGCCGAAAAGCTTGTCCTCTTCCTCTTCCCTTGCGGTCAGCATCAGCACCGGAAGATTGCTTGTTTTTCGTATCCTTTTCAGTACCGACCATCCATCATATTCCGGCATCATTACATCGAGGATCAAACCGTCTATGGTCTCCATTTCAAATATCTCCAAGGCTTCTTTACCGTCTTTTGCTTCATAAACCTCAAAACCTTCTTTTTTTAAATACAGGGTTAAGAGATCCCGGATTTTATTTTCATCTTCCGCTACCAGTATTTTTTCTCCCGCCACGTTATTCCCTCCTAATAAACCTCTGCTCTGGGTTTAGTATATCAAAAAAACCGGCAATATACATTGCCGGCTGAAAACTTATATTCTTTTCCTTAACGGTCAGTTCCTCCTGTACTCTTTCATTTTTAAGGGGAGGGCTTACCACATATGTCCTCGGCTTCTTCCTGGACCTCGCCCGGGACCTCGCTGAAAACTTCCTTCCTCTTCAAAGGATCGGCTTCGTTCTTCCAGTATTTCTTTATATTCCAAAGCTCTCTCCTCCGAGATTTCTCCGGCTTCCAAGGCTTGGTCAACGGCTTTTACTCTTGTCTCTAACCACTGCTGCCGGTACTCTTCAGCATCCAGGTCTTCTTTCTCCGCACCGTAGAAATAACAGTGTTCCGATGCTCCAAATCGGAAAGAATCTTCCCGGACGTCTTCCCGGTCCCAATCTTCTCTTTCAAGGTTTCTTCGGTGATGGCCTCCCATGCCTCCAAAGAATCCTCTGTTGCCAAATCCCGGTCCAAAGAACTCCCCTTCCCGATCGGAAATCGTATCGGCAAATACAAATCCTGTCATTAACAGTACCGCCGCGGTAATCAGGGCGATAAGCATTTTTTTATTTTTCATGTTTTCTTCCTCCTTGTGTTTTATTGATTTTCTGTCCTTTCCTTATGCTGTAATACCATCTTACAACTGTTTTGTGACAGAACCGTGACAAATAAAAGAATTTTTTTTCATCCTTCTTTGATGATCTGGTACTTTTTACCCCTCACACATGGTGTTATTTTGAATTTTTTGATATACTTAAAAAATCATAGAGATTTTCGAAGAAAATTGTCGAAACTTCTTTAAAAACGAAAAAGGAGCGAATACTACCCTATGAAAATTAAAGCTCGCATTATTTTAATTCTTGCTATTCTTATTGTGGTTCTTATCGGCGCCGGAGTATACAGTTACCTCACTTTTATCCCCAATTATCTGTCCACGGGAGCCAATGAAGAGACGGTAACCGTCGTGGTTTCCCAGGGAGACAGCTTACAGGATGTTGCCAACTCCCTCCACGATCAGGGGGTTATTCGAAACCGCTATTGGTTCCGACGGGAAGCCCGGGAGGAAGGGGTGGACCGAAATATTCGCCCCGGCACCTATGAAATCCCGCCGGAAGAGCCCTTTACTGAAATCTTTGAAATCCTCCAAGTGGGAGAGCAACGGGAATCCGTTGTGGTAACCTTTCCTGAGGGACTGACCCTTTATCAGATGGGCGAACGGGTGGAAAACTCGGGACTTGCCACCCAGGAAGCGTTTATTGACGCCACGGAAGACTATTATCAGCGTCAGGGCTTAAGCTTTGATGCCGAACCGCTATTTTTCAGTTTGGAAGGCTATTTATATCCCGATACCTACCACTTTGATGAAGACCAGACCGCCATGGAAATTGTTGAAATTATGAGCGCCCGTATGAACCAGGTCTTTACGGCGGAGGATTATGACACCATGGAAGAAAAAGGTCTTACCCTGCATGAAGTGCTGACAAAAGCTTCCCTGATTGAGCGGGAATCCGCCTTTGACCAGGAAAGCGGCCTGATCGCCGGGGTTATTGAAAATCGACTGAACCGGGATATGCGGCTGCAGATTGACGCTTCGGTGATTTATGCGGTGGGAGAAGGCCGGGAACATATTACCCGGGTGCTGTATGAACATTTAGAGGCGGACAATCCCTTTAACACGTACCGATTTGCCGGTCTTCCCCCGGGGCCCATAGCCGCTCCTAGAGAATCCTCCATCCGGGCCGCCATGGAACCGGAAGAGCACGCCTATTTATTTTATGTGGTCGGTGAAGAAGGCCATGTGTTTGCAGAAACCTACGAAGAACATCTAAAAAACGTTGCCGCTTACCGGGAAATGCAGGAAGGGGCCGATGATGAAGTCATGGAAGAGGCTCCGTAAATCAATTAAAAAACTCAAAAAAAGATCGAGGAGTAATTTCCCCGATCTTTTTTATTTATTAATTTTCAGTTTTCATTTGCTGACTGCGGTGCTTTCTTAGTTGATTCCGATAATTACAGCAATACTCATGAAGATAATTCCCGATAAAAACCACATACCCATAAGCGGCAGGATCCATCGGAACCATTTCTCATAAGGAATTTTTGCAATCGCCAGGTAACTCATCAATACTCCTGAAGTCGGAATAATGGAGTTGGTAAAACCGTCCCCAAACTGATAGGCAAATACAGCAATTTGTCTCGGCATTTCCAACAGGTCTGCCAAGGGTGCCATAATCGGCATGGTCGTTGCCGCCTGTCCGCTTCCGGAAGGAATAAAGAAGTTGAGTACCAGCTGTACCACAAACATCAGGTTTGCGGCCATGATATCAGGAAGTCCGGAGATGGACTCACCCATTGCAAAAATAACGGTATCAATAATCAGACCCTGTTCCATTACAACCAGAATCCCTCTTGCAAGACCTACAACCATGGCTCCGAAAACAATGGTTCTTGCGCCGTCCACAAAATGACCGGCGGTACGGCTGGGTCCAACCCCTCCAGCAAGGGAAGCAAAAATTCCCATCATAAAGAAGATGGAGGTTAACTCTTTAATATACCATCCGTATTCGATAATTCCGTAGATCATTACTCCGAATCCTAAAATAACCACCAGGAAGGTGAAAATATGATATTTTGTGAACTCCGGAATATTGGAAAGATCCAAGGTGGACTCTGAGTTTTTCTCCAGTTCTGCAACCACACTCTTGGAAGGATCTTTCTTGATCTTTATGGCATAACGCATGGTGTAAATCGCTGCAATCGCCAAGGTTACCACCAAAATAATGATCCGGTACCAAGCGGCGGAATAAATCGGAATTTCTGCAATTCCCTGGGCAACCCCAACGGTAAAGGGATTCGCTACCCCTCCGGTAAATCCTGCAGCGGCTCCCAGAGCAATCATCGCCGTACCTACAATGGCATCATAGCCTAAGGCTCTGGCTAGTGCAACACCGATGGGTACAAATACTATGACCTCTTCTGCCATACCGATGGTAGCTCCACCAACGGAGAATACGGCCATCAGTACGGGTATTAGAATAATTCCCCGGTCTTTTAGTGCCAGGGCCACTTTACCGATACCGGCGTCCACGGCTCCGGTACCCTGGATCATGGCAAAGGCGCCGCCTACGATCAGGATAAAGAAAATTATCCCCGATGCGGCCTCCATACCGTTAAAAAGCGCTGTAAATAAATGATCTTCAGCAAAAGAGAAAAATGGTACGGGGTTCGGCTCCAAATACTCGAAGGATTCCGCATCTACAACCATCCTGCCCGTAGCCGGATCTTCCACCCGTTCATATTCCCCTGCGGGAATGATGTAGGTGCCAATAAATGCAATAAGAATAATGGTAAAGATAATTACATAGGTGTGCGGTACTTTAAAAATCTTTTTCTTCTCTGTCACGATTTTCACTCCTTTTGACTTATTTTTGCTTCTTACTCTTTTTAGTATAAAACCGGCGGTAAAAGTTTGTATGAAAAAAAGAGGCATGCATATGACATACCCCTTTTACTCGATTTTTAACTTTTTTTGTATATTTATAGATTTTTTTTGATTGCTTTTCTCTTCTGCCTCAGGGAACCCTTCTACTCTCAAGCTTTTTCAGTTCTAGTCTTCATCCCGGATCTCCACGACTTCATAGCCCTGGTCCTCAATGGAAAGTCTGATTTTATCGTCGGAAAGTTCTTCTTTTAAGATAATCTCCACCTTTTCCGCTTCCAAATCCACCTGAACATCTTCGATTTCTCCAAAATCCGCCAGACCATTTTTCACCGCTGATACACAGTGCATACAACTCATACCTTTAACAATTAACTTTTTCTTCATTTACAGCGCCTCCTTATCATAATATATCTCTAGATCTTTTATGCTTCTGTTCCATATCTTTCTATCTTTCTGTTCATCTTTATACGTTTTTTATACTTCTTTTGTGCGGAGCTTCTTCTTATTTCGTCAACCGCTTTACGGTTTTCAGTACTTCTTCAATAACTTCATCTTCGCCCTTTTGCAGTTGGTCTTTTACACAGTGTTTGATGTGGTTTTCCAACAATACCAGCTGCACCGACTTTAACGCGGAGCGGGAAGCCTCAATTTGATTGATCACATCATCACAGTAGGTATCCTGTTCGATCATTTTTCGAATACCTCGAAGCTGTCCTTCGATCCGGCTCATTCGATCCAATAAGGGCTTTTGTTTTACCGCCGCTTCAGTGGCAGGGGTCTTTCCCGAGGTGGGGGGAATGATTTTTTCCATTGTATACGCCTCCTAATCTCTGGCTAAACCACTTTTGTTTGCGCTTCAGCATGCTTTTTCCTTAGGCTTATCCTTACTATACCATACCCCTAGTGGGTATGTAAAGAGGCTTTCCTAATCTTTTTCCACCCCGCAAAACTCTGCGGCGGCTAAAAAGTAAACCTCCACCGCTTCTTTCAGTTCCTTGACGGCTACCTGCTCATTCTTTGTATGGGAATAGGAAATATTTCCGGGGCCGTAAACAATGGTGGGAATTTTTCCAAAGTTGAATAACAAAGAAGCATCGGTCCACCCTCTTTTCGTGGAAAGGGTAGGTTCTTTTCCCAGTACCGTGCCCAGGGCCTTGGTCAGGGCTTTTGTAATGGGATCCTCCAAATCCGTGGCCAGGGGAAGATGATCCAGGGTCAGCATGTTGTTTTCCATCCGCTTAATGCTGGCCTTAAAGGTTTCATCTTCCAGTTGCAGCTTGTCAATAATGTCCTGATACTCCTGAATAACAGACTGCGGGGTTTCTCCGGGTACATAGCGGCGATCAATCTGAATAATGCATTTTCCCGCCACGGTACTGGGTTGAATCCCGCCGTTGATATGTCCGAAATTCATTACGGAACTCCCCATTAAGGGATGACTTCTTTGGTTAATCTTCGGATACAAATCCCGCTTAACCCGCTCAATAAAAGTGGCGGCCTTTTCAATGGCGTTCACTCCTAAATGGGGCATGCCTCCATGGGCGGCCTTTCCTTCAATTTCAATTTCCAGCCATTCCAATCCCCGATGACCCGCAGAGTATTGGTAGCTTGAAGGTTCGCCCACTATGGCTCCGTCAGCCTGAATGCCTTCTTTCACAATTTTCTCCGTGCCTTCGCTTTTTTCCTCTTCTCCAATCACCCCGGTAAATATCACGTCTCCTTTGAGTTTCATGCCCGAATTTTTCAGTGCCAGCATCATGGTTACCATGGAGGCAATGGGTCCTTTCATATCCACGGCTCCTCTTCCCTGAATCATTCCTTCCACCAGAGCGCCCCCATAAGGATCAAATTCCATTTCACCGGGAGGTACCGTATCCAGATGTCCATTGAGAAGCAGATTTTTTCCCCCGCCGCTGCCTGGAAGGGTGGCAATCACGTTAACTCTACCATCCATTACCTCATCGATTTTCACTTCCAGTCCCCGACCCTTCAAATACGCTCCAAGAAACAAGCCCACTTCCCGCTCTCTTCCCGGATGATTGACATGGCTGGGGATTTGAATCAGCTCCTGTGTTAGATGTATCAAATCCTGCTCCTTGTAATGTTTTTCTATAAAACCCTGTAATGATTTCATCATCGCTTCCCTCCATTTTTTATTATGCAAACGAGCACCGCTTTAATACTTTTTTTCATACCCTATTATCGGGAGATTCAAAACCTGACGAAGTAAGATTTTTTACCCTCTTCTGTGATATACTATAGTAAATTAAAATTATTCCGTATTTTTCGTTAATTTGACCTTACAAATACAGGAGGTGGATAATGATGTATGATTTGAAAATTATTAACGGCCAGACGCCAAACTTTACAACAGGCACGCTATTAAAGCAGGACGTGGGGATCCGGGATGGCAAAATTGTTGATCTCGGGAAAGACCTGGGGGAGGCAAAGGAAGTGCTGAATGCCAAGGGTAAAGTGGTTTCTCCGGGATTTCTGGACATTCATATGCACGAAGAGTTCTTACGGGAAGGATCGAATAAAATTCATTATGATATTTCCAAACACATGGCCTTAATGGGGGTAACCACAGCCCTGGCCGGCAACTGCGGAAACAATCGAATGGATATGAGTTTCTTTTCTCAGTATGTTACGAAATACGGTGCACCGGTAAATTATCTTTCCTTCATCGGCCATAACTATCTTCGGCAACAGGTGGGCATTGAGGACCGGTATCGGGGAGCTAGGGATGAAGAAATCAAACAGATGCGAGCACTCCTTCGAAAAGCGTTGGATCTTGGAGTTATCGGCGTTTCCTTCGGATTGGAGTATTCCCCCGGTGTCAGTCTGCAGGAGGTGGAAAAACTGATTGAGCCCTTTAAAAACAAAGACCTTTTACTGGCCACCCATTATCGAAAAGATGCAAAATATGCCTTGGAGGCAATTCAGGAGATGATTGAAATTTCCCGCCGAACAGGACTTCCCATGCAGATCTCCCATATATCCAGTTGCGCCGCCTTCGGTATGATGGATGAGGCCTTGGCCATGATTGAAAAAGCTCAAAAGGACGGACTGGATATCTCCGTAGATACGTATCCTTACAACGCCTTTAGTACCTTCCTCGGTTCCGCGGTATTTGATGAGGGCTGCTTCGAGCTTTGGGGAAAGGGGCCGGAAATCATCATGCTTACGGAAGAACCTTATCGGGGACAGTTCTGCGATATGGAACTCTTTAAAAAGGTGCGAAGGGAACGACCGGAAATGCTGGTTGCCACTTTTGCCATGGATGAGGCGGATATTGACCTGGCGGTAAAAGCCCCCGGAGTGATGATTGCCAGTGACGGACTTCTAAGAGAAGGCCAGGGACATCCCCGGGCAGCGGGAACCTTCCCCAGAGTATTGGGTAAATATGTACGGGAAAAGGGCTCTCTGACCCTGATTGACGCCTTGTATAAAATGACCCTGCTTCCTGCAAAACGCATGGGTTTGGATAATCAAAAGGGAAAAATTGAAATCGGTTATGACGGGGATCTTGTGATCTTTAATCCCGATACCATCATAGACAAGGCAACTTTTGAGGAACCGATGCTGCCTCCTGTGGGCATAGATTATGTATTAATCAATGGAAAGGTTGCGGTTAAGGGGCAAAAGCTTCTTCGAGAAGATCTTGGAACCTATATTCCAAAAAGCTTATAATAAAACGAGGATGTGCGACAGCAAAATATTATATACGAGGAGAGTTGACGATGAATCAATCAATTACTGAAAAAGCTTTAAAGACAGCAGAGTCTTTAAAGGAAGACTTTAAAAAACTGAGTGATGAAATATTGGCAAATCCGGAACTGGGCTACGAAGAATTTGC
>PWEO01000177.1 GCA_003553525.1 Clostridiaceae bacterium | reverse complement strand
TCCGTATAACCGCTATGGGCAACCTGGGGTTTGGTATAAGTGGTCCAGACAGCCTTGCTGTAGTCCGCCTTGATTTGAATCGGAAGCAACAGATTTTTCGAAACAATCTCCGCCTCGTAACCGGCCATATGAGTGAATTGATAATTTCCCACAACATCGCCGCAGGCGTAAATATTTTTACTAGATGTCTGCAAATGCTCATTTACTGTTACATACCCTCTTTTATCCACTTTTACGCCCCCATTCTCGAGGCCTAAATTCTCAGTGGAAGAGACCCTTCCAAGAGCAATAAGAAACCTGTCTCCCTCCAGCAATTTTTCTTCTCCCGTTTTTCGATTTCGTATTTTCAGATTGAAGTTTGCGTTCACTGGGCTTTCCTCTGTCGCCGAGATTTTTATCGGTTCATACCCAAAGAAAAAGGCGATGCCTTCTGTTTCTAAGATCTCTTTCATTAAGGGATGCACCTCGGGCTCATCCTTTTTAAAAAGTCGATGCCCTCTGGATATGATTACAACCTCACTTCCCAGTTTTCGAAAAGCTTGTCCTATTTCCATGGAAATCGGCCCGCCGCCCCAGATGATAAAACGCTTTGGCAGTTTTTCCATTGAGAAAAGACTCTCATTGGTTAGATAAAAAATATCTTTCAGCCCCTCCAGTTCAGGTACCCGAGGTTTCGAACCCGTAGCCAGGACAATGTTTTTACCGGTGATCACCTGCAGGTTTCCATCCTGTTCCTTTAATTCTACTTCCACCCGATGACCGTCCAGAAGTTTTGCACTCCCTTTCAGCACCGTGACTCCCATACTCTCAAAACGATCAATGGAATCGTGGGGGGCAATTTTTTCAATGGTTTGATGAATATGCTTGATTACGTCATGATAAACCCCTTGCTTTTCTGCCTGGTACAGTAAGGATTTACTTGGAACACAACCGGTGTTTAGGCAATCACCGCCCATTCTGTTTTTTTCAACCAAGGCCACCTTTGCACCCAGTTTAGCTAAAATCCCCGCAGTCATCAGTCCGGCACTGCCTGCGCCGATCACGATGGTATGAAAATCATATCTCATGGAAATCTCTCCTTCAAATGTACTTCACTGTCATCCCGTTGCTTTCTTCCAGCATCATCAAGGCCGTCCTTAGAATTTGTTTTTGTGTCTTGTCATGATTCGGATAACCCATAGGCCTCCCCATTGGATAAGGGGTAAGTAAAATACGGGGCAGCTTCATACAGGTTAACCGCTCTTCAAATACTTCCGAGGCTATTACCACGGTGGAGATTCCTTCTTCTTCCAACAATCTTGAGACATGTCCCACGGACACATGGCAAACCGGTCACACCGGGACGAGTATCATTCCTTCAATCCTTTGGGCTTTAATCTTATCAATCCAATGGGTTTTCAAAACCTTTTTCAACGCCCCTTGGGAGCATGCGCCCACAAAGGAATACAAGTCATCGGAAAGTTTTCTGATTAATTTCTCATTCTCCAGTTCCTTTAACCGTTCCATGGGAAAAGTGATATTCCCGTCGATCTCAGCACCGCTGATATCATATCCTCCATGTCGTACTTTAAGATCATCTATTCCTGCGGTTTTAGGAATGGCTGAGAGTTGAGGTTTTTCCTTAAGAAACTCACCGATTCGATTGATCGCCTCTTCCTGGTCCATTTTATCTACGCCTAAGGGCCGGGGATCATCTCCTTTTAGAAAATGTCCGCTGGAGGTGCAAAGCCCAATGGAGGCTTCATGAACTTTTTTTCCTAAAGGATGGAAAGGACCGGTTTCATAGCTGTATTTCCCGGGTTTAGAATAGACTTTCTTTTGTCCATAGATAATATGCTGTTGTAAAGCTTCAGGATGCTGACCATTTAATAAATCATTCATTAAATCAAAGGATTTTTCAATAAAATCCGCTGCCTCTTCCTCCGACATATGGGCTATAAATTTGAAATTTAAGTTCGTTCTTTCACCGTAGGAAAAAGCATCCTTAAATTCTTTCATTGTTTCCATGGCTATTACCTCCGATCAATAATTTGGTCTTCCAGGTCTTCTTTGCAAATCACTATAAGATGTCTAAGCCCTGTATATGGTTAGTCATTCTTTACCCAATCGGCAACTGCTTTACACTCCAAGTAAGAGCCCCTAATAACAAAATTACACTAACAGGGATCAAAAAAGGCTGAAGCTGAATAAAATATACTGCAAAAGAACCGAGGGCCGGGGCCAGAGCTATCAGGAAGGTCGGCGCACAGCAGGCGAATCCGGTCAGCATACTGGGTAAAACCCCTAATAAACCGTACCCTGTATCAATTCGACACATTTTCCGAAAACGATATCCGAACACTGCCACCATGATGTTTGCCCCAACCAGAACTGCAAGGAATCCACCTAATAATAAATTCATAGGAGCAATAAATACTCTAATTCCCCAAAAGGTAATTGCTGCAACGGGTTCCCAAACGTAGGGTGCTCTTGTTACAAACATTCTGGTTAGGGGACTGTCCACGACAAACACCTCAAAGGTACCTTCATTGAAAAACAAATGATCAATACTGATAAGATAAACAATAAAGTACAGTACCAAAACAAAAATTCCCACGAATTTTGCCTTAGGATCTTTTAAGATTTTTCGAATCTTCTTTAGCCAACTATTTTTATTCATAAACCATCGTCTCCGGAAAAAATGCATACCAGGCAAACCACATAATGTCGTAAGAATTAACAAACTCTTCTTCTCCACCGCTTTCAATAAATACCCGCGCGGTATCAAGATTCTCATCATAGTAAGCCACAATTGACTGTTCGCCAAGAGTAAAGCGTACGGTGTTCTCCTCCGCCAGTGTGGACTTTCTTATGGCAAAAGGGTCATCTCCGATTCTTCCAGCGATTACAACTTCTTTTCTCTCAAAACGGTTATCCTGATACATCACGGGAAAAACCAATGCATTATTGTAGTAATAACCGCTGCCTTCCACGTAAGATCCATAGGGATCCCGGTTATAATCCCGGATAAATCCCGTGTTTTCCGATAGTACCTGAGCTTCCTCATAGTAGTCCTTCACACTTCCCCAAGTGGACCATAGTACCGGAAACTCTTCCAATCGCTCTCCTTTTAAGTCCCCGTCCACGGCAATACCTAAAATTTGCGGGAAATAACTTTCGGTTTCCCGGTCATACATCACAAGGTTACTGTTAATCAATTTCCCCGAGGTTCCAAAATCCGTTTCAATCCCTGCAAAGCTTCCTTTGTATCCAATGGCGGAACCGGTAAGGGGACAATAGGTTATACTTACCTTCTCACCGTCAAATTCTTCATTGACGATTTCATGCCACACTAATATCTTTTGAGGATATATAAATACGTTTTCATCCGCCTCTACGATAAAAACCACATCCTGATCATCCAACAGAAAATCTGCCTGAGACATCGAATGGTATAAAGGCTCCTCAACAGGAGGAATTCCGTCCGGCGGAGGTCCTCCGCTTTGAATATTATCATGATAGCTCGTTAACCGTTCGTCGTCCATACCGGCAAACTCCCTGGAATCATCACCTAAGACTTCACCGGGTACTCCTTCCACAGAGTCTTCAACGGGGTCACTCCTAAACATAAAAACCCCGCCAATAAGCACTACCGCTATAATGCCGAGAATTATCATTTTTTGTAAATTTTTCATCGCCTTTCCTCCTCTATCTACCCGAAAACACACTAGAAATCCGTCTCTAAGGAGACCCCTAAACCGTCGGCAATTCGGTTCACATAGTTAAAGTAAGCCGTCACCTGATTAATATCAAAAATGTCCCGATCGGTAAATCCTGCTTTTCTAAGCGCCTGGACATCTCTTTGTTGTACTTTTCCGGGACTTTCCGTTAGTTTTTTTGAATAAGCTTTGGTACCTCTCTCAGATAAAACTCTTCGAAAGCCTTTCCCAAGAAGAAGTTCAGTATATGCATAATTTCACTACTATGACCACCTATCCCAAAAAAACCGTCGTTCAGCGTCCCGATAATCCCTTAGACGGTCTTTATTTTGTTAAAACCGGAAAGCTTCGTTTGTATGCCCTTCATGAATCCGGGAAAGAATACACCATCGGAATTCTTCAGAAAGGCAACTCCTTCGGATCAACGAATCTCTTTGATCTTGGGACTAACAACGCTTATATTGAAACCCTCGAAGAATCCCTGGTTTGTCACTTTGAAAATCAACAGTTGGAAGAATTTCTTTTGGATCGCCCCCAGTTAATGCTTGCCATTATCAAAACCCTGGGTAAAAAAATTGAAGAACAGCAGGAAATGCTGGAGGAGTTAGCCTTTTACGACCTCCGTCACCGTGTAGTCTTTTGGCTCAAAAAACTCGGTACTGAATTCGGCCTCGAGGAAGGAGAGTATCTTGTAATCGATCTTCCCCTTAGCCATCAGGACCTTGCCAACATGGTAGGTGCTACCCGGGAAGGGGTCTCCACCATTCTTTCCTCATTATCGAAAGAGGGTTTGATACTTCCCGGACGCAGACAAATCCGTCTGCATCGAAACCTTTTGAAACAATAATTAAAATCTTCTTTGTTTAGATTTAGAGCTTTCATTTATCTTTATTATATGTTAAATCTACGAATAACTCTGTAATATGTTTTACAGTAGAATAGTTTTTTTATGATTATTAAAATTCTAATGGGAAAAAGACCTGATGAATTATCTATATCAAATTTTCCCAAAATAAAAAAAGACTCTGTAACTCTTCATTAATAGTTACAGAATAATAGTTACAGAGTCTTTTTTTTATTTCTTTTGAACAATTTAGTACTCTTATTGTATTCCATACACCTCATCAACGGACTGGACAAACATAATACCCTTACCCGCCTCGTCGATTGAAGACTTCTCTTTTATGGCCTTTGTAACCTCCTCGGTAATATCCCGCTTTACCAGGATCATTACAATCTCTTTTTCCGGTTCGATATCAAATGCGAACAATTTACTTGTTTCATGGATCCCTGAACCCCGGGCATTAATCACCGTAGCTCCTTTAGCCCCCGACTCATTGGCGGCGTCCACCACTTCTTTTGCATTTCCTCGATCTACTATTACAAAAATTGAATGGTACATGTCCATTTTCTCACCTCCACTGGTATTATTTCCGGGCCTTGCATCGGAACCGTAATGGGATCCGATTATTTGGTTGACAGGAATGGAAAAAGCAATCCCGCTATTTGGTTTATTAAATTTTAATTTTTCAGTGATCTTTTCTAAAAAAGCTTTTCCATGCTCGGCCTTTCCTAAGGCCAGCACAATTTCCTTTCGATAGTCTGCCAGGGCTAAAAATTTCAGAATTCTATTTTGGGCGGTACCTTTTCCAAGAATCACAGTTCCCCCTGAAATGCCACACTCCTTTGCCAAGTGCATAACTTTGCTTCCCAGACCATGGTGAACAATCACCACATGGAGTTTATAGGTTTCCTTTGACATAGGATTTTCCATTACCGTTGACCCCCTTCTTTACAGTTTTCAGTTTAAAAATCGTTCCCAGAATTTGCAGGGTAATAATAGGCATCAAAAGCAATCCCCACAAATAGTTTTGGCGTGATAAAGGTTAGGATAACAGCAATAATATAACCGATTAATAAGTAATGCCACAACTGAATTTCCGGAACCACGATTCTTATCAATGACAAAGATATTGCCATTCCAACCCCAAGGGCCAGAGCACCGAGGACGATGTTTTTCTTAACATACCCAGAAGTAACATCCTCGACTTGATGCGTCAATACGTAAACAGCAGGTTCCGCTAAAATAGTGGCAATTCCAAGAATAAAGCCGATCAGGATTAGATAAAAGTATGTATCCAGACTCACAAGATAAGATCCGATCTCACTTCCCACCGCCATAAACCCGGTATTTACACCGACCAAAAATAAACTTAGACCCACCAAAGCATAGAAAAAACCCAAAGTAATTTTTCGAAGGGTATCTTTCTTAATAGGCCAGGTAAAACGAACAAGCAGAAAAATAACAACCAGAGGAATAAATACAAACAGACTTTCCATGAACGCTCCGGGAATAGCGGAGATAAAAGCACCAACAATGGAACCCTCGATTACTACCTCTTCCGCTTCCACAGAAGCAAATTCCTGCACCTCTGTAAATATATTAAGAATCATCACTGAGATCACCGCGCCCACGGAAACAATGGCAACCAGTCCAAAACTATCCTTTTCTGATGCTTTGCTGTCCTTTTTCATTGCGGTAATTCCAAGAGAAAGCGACAAAATAAAGGGCGCTGGAAATAACTCCTGCAGTCAATACATCGATTTGATTACCAAGAATCAACAGACCCGTATAAGATAGTTCTGATCCTTTTGCAATCAGCACCATGAGGATTCCATTAATCCATAGTATTCATCTTTTTAACTCCACAGAATTTTGATTAGAGTTGCTTCGTCTCTTTGAGTAATCTTTTATTAACTAAATAAAAAATCTGCCGCTAACATATAGCAACAGACCTTTTTACAATAGTGTTTAGACCGATTAATCACATATTTTCGCAAGTCTTTGAAGTTTTTCTCCTTCTACCCTATAAACCGTCCACTCGTCCATGGGAACGGCCTCCATCTCTTTATAAAACTTAATGGATGTGGTGTTCCAATCGAGGCACCACCAATCCAATCTTTCGCAATCCCGTTCCACCGCAATTTTCCCTAGAAAGGATAACAGGGCTTTTCCGTATCCCTTTCCCCGGTGCCGCGGCTTTACGAAGAGGTCTTCCAGATAGAGATTAGCTTTCCCTAAGAAAGTGGAGTAATTATGGAAAAACAGTGCAAAACCTACAGGCTCTCCGGTGACTTCGCCAATGATCACCTCTGCCTGCTTTTTATCAAACAGCGATTCTTTTAATCCTTCTTCAGTTGCCACCACCTCATCAAGCATCTTTTCATACTCTGCTAAATCTTTAATGAATTCTAAAATCAGAGGCACATCTTCTTCTCGGGCAAACCGTATTTCGAACCCTTCAATATTGTTTTTAAAAGTATCCACTTTACACATCTCCTCTCTTGTCCATCTATTTTTAATTTCTTCCCTGAATCAATGCCGGAATAAACTCTTCAATATCAAACACAAGCATTCCCCGTTCATCCCGGTAGTAAATGCTATGATTCTCCTGATTCATATAGAGATCATCATAATTCCATAAAGGTAGGGTATCCCCTATATTATTTGCTAAATTAAAATGTCTTACATAGCCCCTCCTTGAAAATTGACCAAAAGTACTGTTTTCAATCATCAAATCCTGAGTTTCCCGATTGAAATAAACCGTTCCCTTAGAAGCCCCTAAGGATTCTGGAGAATATCTTTGCATATCTAATGGGAAAAACGACATTTCCTCTGCATTACGTATTTCTAGATAAGTTCCAAGTTCTTCAACATAACTCTCACTAATTAAATCTTCAATCGAGCTGCTCTCTATCCATTCCTCAATATTATCCAAGGCTTCATAGGATATTTCCATTAATGAAATCTCTGTTTCCCTTTGTTCCTCCCCATAGCTCTCTTCCACCATCATTAACAGGTCGTTTTCTTTTAAATACGTAAGCATAATGCTTCCCTGATCCTTTTTGTGAGATAGATCTAATACCGGCTGCAATACATCATCATTGCCGTATTTTAAAATTAAGCTTCTATCTCTACTAATGCCTCCGGGGGAAAGTCCCAGAATTTCTAAGAAATAATAGCCCTGTTCCATAGGATAAAACCGAAAGGCTTCTCTTGTTCCGCCATATTGACCCAGTTGATCCAAATCATAGGTAAGACCCACCATTTCCATTAAATCCGACTGATGAAAGGTTCTCTCTTCTAAATATAGCTCCCATATATCCCGATCCTCTGTAACAATTAGTAATCGGTCCTCATCAATAGGTTCCACCTGATCAATACGGACTTCTCGTAATTCTTCAGGAATTTGTTCAAGGTCTATAACAGTTTCTTCTTCAAAATCATAAATTCCAAAAAATGCTTCCGGTGTTTCCTCTTCCTCCACTGTGTTTATATCAGAATATACCAGCATCACCCCGTGTTTTCGACTTAAGAAGTGATCACCGCTCTTTCCTTCAAAAAATACTACTTCTTCCCGGGTATTTGCAGTATGGTTTTCCACTGTTACAGTGAAGTTTTGCTGGAGTCTATCCTCTTCATGGGTTATAACAGTAAGAACCATTTCGTTATATAATAAAACCTCTAGGTTATAGTCCGCAAACTCCGGATCTGTCTCATAGGATACAGCAGGATGGACAATCAATTCATCCTGTCCTTGTTCCACTACCCAGATTT
>PWEO01000066.1 GCA_003553525.1 Clostridiaceae bacterium | reverse complement strand
TTTTCGATGATTTCTTCCAGGAACTCCAGACCCCGTTCTCCGCTGCCGAGATGAATGTTTACCACTCCGGCTTTTCCGGATAAGATGCCGCCTACCCGGGCCTCTGCGGTCAGTCTTTCCAATTCCTCTATTGTAGGCTGGGAGGATCGGTGATCCGACAGGGCGATTTCGCCGACACCGATGATTTTATCAATCAGAATCAAATCTTCCTGAATGGATCCCGTGGTGGTTCGAACCGGCACCTGATAGGATCCGGTATAGCAATAGGCGGAAATCCCTTCTTCCTCCAAGCCTCTGGCCTTGGCCACCAGGGATTTCATATCCCGGGTAAATCCGTCGGTTCCGAGACAACCCACCACGGTGGTTACCCCGCCCTTGGTAATATCCGTCAGCATAATTTCCGGAGTACGGGTTTTAAAGCCCCCTTCTCCGCCGCCGCCAAGGAGGTGTACGTGGGAATCGATAAATCCCGGCACAACCTTTTTTCCTGCGGCATCAATCACCGTGACCTCCAGACCTTCAGGGATCGGAATGTTTTTTTCAATCATGGCGATCTTTGTACCCGTAAGTAAAATATCCTGCTTTCCTAAGTAATCCGGTCCGTAAACTTCTCCGTTTTTTATGAGGGTTAGCATCTTCTCACTCCATTTCCTAGATTTCTTTTGTGTTTCCCTTTAAGAATTTTGTTTATATGCTTTAGAATATCACTTATACCCCTTATTGCAAAATTTATATCCTTTGCAAAACAATCTTTAAGCACTTAGAAAAAAAGTTTTTTATAATTTACGGCGCAGGGCTAAGGAAAAAGGGGGCAGGGGGTACAGGGGACAACAGGGGGACAGGGGGACGGAGTAATTGTCCTCCTCCTTGCTTTAGGGGACAATTACTCCGTCCCCCTGTCCTCTTTCCCTGTCCTCCGTCCCCCCTCTCTGCTCTATTCTCCGTAGAGATGGCAGGCGATTTGCCGGTCGGGCTTGTTAAGAAGGGCCGGGCGCTCTTTTCGGCAGATGTCCATTACCTCGGGACATCGGGTGGAAAATACGCAGCCCTTGGGAGGATTCGACGGACTGGGCACGTCCCCTTCCAGGACCTTTCGTTTTTTACGGAAGGTGGGATCCGCCACCGGTACCGCCGATAAAAGACTTAAGGTGTAGGGATGCTTCGGCGAATCATACAGCGTCTTAACGTCGGCGACTTCCATTAGGTGGCCGAGATACATTACCCCTACCCGATCACAGATATGGGAGATGACACTTAAATCATGGGATATGAAAAGATAGGTCAGTCCGAAATCCTGCTGCAGCTCGATCAATAAATTCAGTACCTGGGACTGGATGGAAACGTCCAGGGCGGATACCGCCTCGTCCAAAACGATCAGCTTCGGGTTGAGAATCAAGGCTCTGGCCACGCCGATTCGCTGACGCTGGCCGCCGGAAAATTCGTGGGGATAACGATAAATCTGCTTTCGGTTCAACCCCACTTTTTCCATGATTTTTTCGATTATTTTAATCCGCTCTTCCCTGGTACCGATTTTATGGGCTTTTAGGGGCTCCATCAAAATATCCAGTACCTTCATTCGAGGATTGAGAGAACTGTAGGGAGCCTGAAATACAATTTGGGCGTCTTTTTTTCGGTCAATCAGCTCCTGGCCCTTAATTTTCGTCCAGTTGACGCCGTTGATGATGACCTCTCCCTCGGTGGGATCCACCAGATTCAGCAGTACCTTTCCCATGGTGGATTTTCCGCATCCCGACTCCCCTACCAATCCGAAGGTTTCCCCTTCATTGATCGACAGGCTGACGCCGTCCACGGCCTTTACCTGGCCCACCACTTTGTTTAAAATCCCTCCGTACACGGGAAAATGCTTTTTTACATTTTTCACCTGAACCAGGGCTTTTTTGTCCATGGCGTTAAAGGAAGCTTCCTGTTTCTCTTTATCCTCTATGACAATCGGATCTTTCACCTGTGCTTTACTCATGGGAACTCACCTCTTTTCCGTCGATGGTTGTATATAAAAAGCAACGACAGTAATGCTCCTGTTCGATTTCCAAAAACCCAGGATCCTCCCGATGACATATCTCCATGACCTCTTCACAGCGGTCCCGAAATTTACATCCATGGGTAAAGGTTCCCGGCAGGGGCACCTGTCCCGGAATCGAGGGAAGAATTCCCCGGGTTTGGCCGATCTTCGGAATGGACTTCAAAAGGCCCCGGGTGTAGGGATGTTTCGGATTTTTATACAGCTCGTAAACATCGGCCTGCTCCACAATTTCTCCGGAGTACATCACCGCCACACGGTCGCACATCTCCGCCACCACTCCAAGATCGTGGGTGATAAACAGAATGGAGGTATCAATTTCATCTTTCAGCTTTCCCATCAGCTCCAGAATCTGGGCTTGAATGGTTACGTCCAGGGCCGTGGTGGGCTCATCGGCGATTAAAATATTCGGGCTGCAGGCCAGGGCAATGGCAATCATGACCCGCTGGCGCATCCCCCCTGAAAGCTCATGGGGATAGGCTTTATAGATCTCTTCCGCCCTTGGGATTCTAACCTTTTCCAGCATATCCACGGCTTTGATTTTCGCCTCCTGTTTTGTCAGTTTTCTATGGATGAACAGGGACTCTTCTATCTGGGCCCCGATGGTAATTACAGGATTTAAAGAGGTCATGGGCTCCTGAAAGATCATGGAGATATCGTTTCCCCGGATCTTTGCCATTTGATTTTCCGTCTTTTTCAGCAGATCCTCCCCCCGGTAAATAATCTCTCCCGCAGGATAATTCCCGGGAGGGCTGTCAATCAGCCGCATAATGGACATGGAGGTCACACTTTTCCCACATCCCGACTCTCCTACAAGCCCCAGGGTTTCCCCTTTCCGTATATATAAGGACACATCGTTGACCACTCGAACGATGCGGTCTTCGTTTTTAAATTCCAGACTGAGATTTTTAATCTCCAGAACATTTTTTTGCGGAGCTATATCCTTCATAAATTTCGTCTTAGTTTCCATGTCTTTCCCTCCTCGCTATTCTTTCAGTTTCGGATCCAAGGCGTCACGAAGTCCGTCTCCCAGCAGATTAAAAGCCAGTACCGTTACAACAATGGCCAATCCGGGAAACAGGGTGGGATGGAAAACATTTCGACTGTTATCCTTGGCAGCATTCAGCATGGCTCCCCACTCCGGCGCGGTAATATCTCCTCCAAGACCCAGGTAACTGAGGACCGCACCAATGATAATGGCGGTACCGATTCGCATGGTTAAATACACGATAATCACCGACATCGTCCCCGGCAGAATGTGGCGGAAAATGATTACGTGATTTTTCACACCGATGGATCTTGCCGCCTCCACATAGGTCATATTTTTTACCGACATGGCGGAAGAGCGAACAATCCGAAGGAAGATCGGTACCGTAAACACCGCCACAGCAAAAATAATATTGATGATTCCGGGACCTAAAATGGCAATAACCGCGATGGCCAAGAGCACACCGGGAAAGGCCAGCAGTACGTCGGAGGCCCGGGTAAGAAGGGAATCGATTCTACCGCCGTAATATCCTGCGATCAGTCCTAGGGTGGTTCCCAGTAATGCCCCGAGAATAACGGACACAAAACCGATGGCCAGGGTTTGTCTCGTTCCTACCAACACCCGGCTGAAGATGTCCCGGTTTTGATGGTCCGTACCGAAAAAATGAAGGCTCGACGGGGGTTGATGCTTGTATAGGTCCACAAGCTGAGCCTCGGTTTCCTCAAACTGAAAGGCGGTTACCACAGGCTCTATGTTTCTTAGCGCCTCACTGCCTACGGGAATTTGCACCACGGTGGACAGACCTCCAAGACTTACCTGCACCGTGCCCAGACCAAGACTCTCTGCAATAATCCGGCCGTCCTCTTCTATGGTTAAAATCTCTTCATCCAAATTACGAAAGGTCATTCCAAGGATTTCGTCCTCTCCCTGTTCCACCTGTTGACCGGCAATCCGGCCTCCCGTGGTATCCTGGGTTCCCTGAAGTTCTTCCATTTCTTCAATCACCCGGGCGATTTCTTTTGGGTCCTCTAATACTTCCCCGTCACTGAGACGGCCTTTAATCTCTAAGGTGATTTCCTCACCGGGATTAAAGGATTCTCGGCCCAACCTTACTTCCAGGGCGGTTAAAATCGGACGGTAAAACTGACTTTGGGTTACCACGATCCGAAGATAATTGGTCACATTTTCATGACTGACCGCCACAAAGGTTTCTCCCTCGTTGACCGCCGTTGCGGTAATGCTGCTGCCGGAACCTCGGGCATTGACCACCCTTCGGTTTCCGCTTTCCACCATGGGAACCCGGGTGGGCTCAACCACGCTTCCGTCACTGAGCACCCATTCGTAGCCGATGCTTCTTCGGTTATCCCCCAGGAGATCCTGCTCTTCCTGACTGTATTGGGAAAGCACATCCACCGTGGGGTTGTAAGGCACAATCATCGGTGCCAGAATGGCTAAAATAATGATGATGGCGATGGCAAAAAAGGCGATCAAAGCCATTTTTTGTTTCGAAAACTTTTTTATAAAGTCCTTAAAGGGGGAGTATGGCTTTTCAATTTCTCCACCGCCATTTTCCATATAATCATCTCCCGGGGTCGATCTTTCACCGGGAAGGGGACTGACGCTTTTTGACTGTTTCTCTGATTTATTTTTCAAGGCTTTGCACTCCTTTCTAGCTGTACCGTATTTGTGGGTTTAGATAGGCGTAGGTTAAATCCACCAAAAGATTCACTCCTAAAAACTGCAGGGAAAACAGCATGATCAGTGCCTGCACCACGGGATAATCCCGATTGATAATCCCGTCGATCAGGTAACTGCCGAGACCCGGCCAGGAAAACACGGTTTCAATGGCGATGGCGCCGCCGATCAGAAAGCCGAACTGCAGCCCCGTCATGGTTACCACGGGAATCAGGGCGTTTCGAAGGGCATGTTTAAAGATCACGTTTCGACGGATCTGTCCCTTCGCCCGGGCGGTGCGGATATAGTCCTCTCCCAGGGTCTCCAGTAAACTGGAGCGGGTAAATCTTGCCACGATGGCCGCCACGGTGGCCCCCAGTACAAATGCGGGCATAATCAAATGCCGGATGCCTCCGATGCCGCTGGTGGGCAGCCAGCCCAAGCGGACCGCAAGCACCTGCATCAATAACAGTCCCAGCCAAAAGGAGGGAATGGAGATGCTTGCCACGGACAGGGTCATCACCACCCGGTCCAACAGGGAATTTCTTTTCACCGCGGAGATAATTCCCACCACCAGTCCCGCCAGGGTAGCCCAAATCATGCTGACCGACGCCAACACAAAGGTATTGATAAAGCGCCTGCCGATTTCCTGGGATACATTGGCCCGGGTTCGGTAGGAGACGCCAAAATCCCCCCGAAGGACATTCCCCATGTATCGGGCATACTGTACCGGCAGGGGATCATTAAAGCCCTCTCTTTCCCGTAGCTGCTGATAGGTATCCTGGTCAATTTCCACCCCGTACATGATTCGTATGGGATCTCCCGGAGTTAAGTGCACAAATAAAAATGCCAATATGGATACGATCAGAAGAATCGGTATCATTTGCAATAGTCTTCGAGCAATATATGTAGCCATGTTCTTCCACCTCTTTTTTCAGTAATCAGTTCAGTTGTCCATTCAATACGCCGCTCAAGTTTTGAGGGTAAAATAAATTTTATAATGAAATTGAACACTAATTTTCAACATTTGGTTGGTTCTCATTTTCATCCCGTTTGATTCCAGGAAGCGTTAATGCTCCCCCGGGACGCCCTGTTTTTTTGTGTTGCCATGCAAATTTTCCCGAAACTGCTAATTTACTTAAAACTTTGTCGAAGTTTACTTTTTTTACTTGAGATCATTCGAAAAGCTTCGTTCTTAGCCGTTATTGCAAACCGACGGGAAGAGTTTCCCCCTTCCCACCGGTTTTTGGATCTGCTTTTAGCTTTTGCTTATCTGTTTTTCCTTCTCTTAACTTTTTCGATTTGCTTTAAACCGCTTTAAACCGCTTTAAACCGATTTAAACTGCTTAAAACTGTTTTGAATTTCTTTTAACCTATTTATCAATCCCGCTGCTGTTATTGATTAATAAAGTATACACCGTTCATATCCACAGAACCGTCCTGCATGATATAGATTCCGCCTACTTCGGTTCTCTGTGCGGCAACGGCATCCACGACATGTAAGAATACCCATGGGGCTTCCTGATAGATAATTTCCTGAGCTTCATGATAAAGGGCTAAACGCTCCTCTTCGTCAGGATTTTCCAGCGCATCGTTTAATAATTGATCCACGTCTTCATTAATATAAAAACCGGAGTTGTTATAGTTCGGCGGCACTCGATCCGAGGCAAAGTTTGGTCTTAGACCCCAATCCGCTTCCCCGGTTCCCGGAGACCATCGGCCGATCCATAAATCCGTACCGTCGTTGTTATCCAGCATATCAAACAAGGTTCCGCTCTCATAAGCCTGTACATCTACTTCGATACCGATTTCTTCAAGCTGCATCGCTACAAATTCAGCAATTGCTACGAATTCTGTAGAGTTCCGTGTCCAAAGAGTAGCTTCAAAACCGTCTTCCATACCGGCTTCCGCCATTAAGTTTAAAGCACCTTCCACGTCATACTCGTATACTTCCTGTGGGCTGTATCCATATACCGGCGGCGCAATTGGCGAGTCCGCCACCCGGCCGAATCCGTCCACTACCTGAGCGATCAGCTGATCCTTATCCACCGCATGGTTCATAGCGTGGCGAACGTTTTCATCCTGATACTTATCCTCTTGCATGTTCATACCGATATAAAATACATTCATGGAAGGACCGGAAAATACATTCACGTATTCCTCATCCATTAAACTGTCCGCTTCTCCCGTCGGCAGGGTATCCACAAAATGCACTTCTCCCGTTCTCAGTTGATTTACCCGGGTACTGGCTTCCTGCACTGAGGTAAACCGAATGCTTTCCACCTGGGCCATGTTATCCTGATCCCAGTAATTATCATTCTTTTCCACCACAACATGCTGACCGTCCAACCACTCTACATATTGGAAAGGTCCGGTTCCAACCGCATTACGATCCAGATTGTAATCGGGATCCTCCATTTTTTTCTCCAATTCTTCCAAAGACTTCATGCCCGCTGTGGGGTGAGCCAAATAGGAAGCCATAGAGGCGTTGGGTTCTGACGCATGGATAATCACTTCAAACTCATCCACTACTTCCACTTCCTCGATAAAGTTAAAAAAGCTTCGTCTCGCCAAACCGTTGTCTTCGTCCAGAACAAAATCAAAATTTGCTTTGACCACTTCCGCGTTAAATTCCGATCCGTCATGGAAGGTGATGCCTTCCCGAAGGACAAAACGAAGTTCAGTAGCGTCTTCGTTATATTCGTAGGACTCTGCTAAATAGGGTGCGATATCTAAGTTCTGATCAAATCGCAGCAATCCTTCAAACATGGTCTTTTGCACGGAGGTAGATACGCCGTCAGTGGAGTTGAAAGGATCCAATGAAGTGGGTTCCGCCTCGAGGGCTACCACAATCTCATCTCCCGCTTCAATCATGCCGCTATCATCGTCTCCCTCGTCGTCCTCCCCGGGATTTTCCGTCCCTTCGGTTTCTTCCCCGTTCTCATCATCCACAGGGTCTTCCACGTCGGTACAGGCACTTACAAAAACCAGCATTGTTACTAATAATAGTACTAACCAAAGCATCTTTTTCTTTTTCAACGTTATTCCTCTCCTTCTTAAAGATATTTAGGTTGTTTAGGTAACCCGAGACCTGATAAACCAACGATGTTTCTCGTCACCCTAGTATATGCAGGAATGGTGCCAAAAAATTTTGAATCAGGGAAATTTTCTGTTATTTCTTTTTTTGCTGATCGGATAAATCCCTGAAGATCATTTTTTCAAACCCCTTCGGATTCTTATAATATCCTGTACCCGGGGCATCGCTCTGAAAGTATCTCCATATAAAAAAGACCTCAATAAAATTTCAAAAGAAATTTTTTAAGGCCTTTGGAATTCCATATTTTGTTATGGAATTTTTGTTTGGGGTTTCTCGGTGTTCATTTGGGGATTTTATGGATTATCGGGGTTTCACGCTGGCTGTTTGGGGTTTCTCCCGGGATCAACACCAGGTTCATTATCCCCCCCATATAGCAAGAAGCCCTATGCATTGTGTTCACCCTTCTTATTAAGGTATGCAAGCCCCTGTTCCGTAAGGGCGGTTCCATGCTTTCCCCGTTTTTTAATAATAAACCCCAATCTTTCCAATCGATTTAGTTTGGTTCGTATTTGGTGAGATGTCAATGGGTATGGAGTGGA
>PWEO01000048.1 GCA_003553525.1 Clostridiaceae bacterium | reverse complement strand
TCTTTGTGTTCTCTTTGTGTTCTCTTTGTGTTCTCTTTGTGTTTTTATCATATCTGTTTATTCTCCCTTGTTTCCTATTATAATATATTTCTGATCCCTATTGAACATTTACTTCTTTCTCAGAAGCAATAAAGTTCTTTTTTTCTTACGCAAGAAAAATTAGTTCAGCTTTCCATCTTCTTCCTCCACTTTTTTATCCTATGTTATCTCGCCCTCGTGCACCCTTTAGCAAACATTGCGTTATTTTTCAAAAAGCAAAGACAGCACCCAAAGGGTGCTGTCTTAGAATAAAATCATGAGGAGTATTGAAATACTCCAGTTTGTTTAATATATGCCTCTGCTGAGTCCGTTCATAATGGCAGAGAATACTTTGTTCGCTCGGATAGTAGCACCGGTTGCTACATCTACGTCCTCTACAAACTCTCCTGGATTATGAAGATCATAAATGGTCTCTAAAGGCTGTCCTTCCAGGTATTCTGCAATCTGTAAATGTTGTTCATAAATTCCGTAAAAAGCATCGCCTTCTTCCATTTCCCGGTAATCTTCACCTCGGTAGAAAATATGTCGATAGCTTAAGTCTTGAATCATACCATCTTCCACGTAGAACTGAACCGCTACTTGTTGGTATCCTCCGTCTCCGAAAGTGCCTCGATATCGTCCATCTTCCACATCTTCAAGAAGATCTGCGGAGAATCCATTAGCGGGAGAATAGATCCCTCGGTTCAGGCCATCCCGAATTGCGGAGTATACTTTGTTTCCTCTAAGGGTTGCTCCGGTTGCTGCATCTACATCATCCACGAAATCTCCCGGATTGTGAAGCTCAGTAATATCATTCAATGCTTTTCCTTCGAAGTACTCAGCAATTTGCTCGTGTTGTTCAAGGATTCCATAAAGAGCATCCCCTTCTTCTAAATCACCATAATCCGTTCCTCCATAATACAGGTGTCTAAAGCCCAGGTCATAGATGTTACCATCTTCTACTCTAAATTGAATGGATACTTGCTGGTCTCCACCGTCTCCATAAATTCCCCGATAGGTTCCGTCTTGATAGTCCGGCAGGTCTAATGTATACTCTCCGGCTGGGCTGTAAAGACCACGGTTCAGTCCATCTACCATTGCAGAGAGCACTTTATTTCCTCTTAGGGTTGCTCCGCTGGCTACATCCACATCGTCTACAAAATTTCCCGGTTCATATAAATCTGTAATGGATGATACGGGCTTGCCTTCAAAATACTCGGCAATTTGTAGATGCTGTTCGTAAATTCCGTATAAATCGTCTCCTTCTTCTAAATCACCGTAATCCGTTCCGCCGTAATAAAGGTGTCTGAATCGAACGTCTTGAAGGTTTCCGTCCTCGACACTAAACTGAATGGATACCTGCTGATCTCCACCGTCTTCAAAAATTCCCCGATAGGTTCCATTGGGGTATTCCCCTTCTACAACTTCATCAATTTCCTCTTCATCGGCTTCATCTTCTCCGTTTTCTTCGCCGTTTTCCTCTGAAACTTCTTCACCGTTTTCAGTTTCATCGGCTTCCGCGTCCTCATCACCACATCCAATGATTGCAAGACTCATAGTCAGTAATAGTACCAATAATAAGATCCACTGTTTTTTCATGTCTCTTTCATCTCCTTTTTTTAAGCTTTTTTTGAATTGTTTGTTAAATACTAAACGTTATTAATCAGTACTCAACTTCATTTAATCATAATACAATTTAAGCCTATAAAGAAGATTGGAATATGTCCTGATCCAGGGACATTTGTCCTTATTCATGATTATTTTCTTATAATTCATTTATTTCTCTACCCGCTGATGATAATAGTTTGAAGCCTCGGTCCGATTATCCACCCTGATTTTACGAAACAGCTTAGAGCTGTAATTTCGGACGGTTTTTTCCGCAAGATTCAATGTGTTTGCGATCTCTTTGTTGGTTTTCCCTTTTGCGATTTCCTCCAAAAGGCTTTCCTCCGAGGGCGTCAATTCTTTAAAGTAGCGTTTTTTCGGCTCCTGAATACTTTTAAACAGGGCTTCCGTCATGGAAGGATCCAACGTATTCTTCCCTTGAAATGTATCCTTAATACTTTCAATCAACCGCTCCCGGGCAATGTCTTTTAAAAGATAGCCGTCGGCTCCTGCCCTAATCGCTTCAATTACCACATCATCCTCCAAATATGCGGTGAGTATTAAAACTTTGACCTCCGGCCAACGGCTTTTAATGGTTTTTAAGAGGGCTACACCATGAATAAAGGGAAGTTCCATATCTAAAAGGATCATATTCGGATCCGTGGAGGCCATTACGTTTTCAATCTCCCTGCCGTCGCCGGCTTCCCCCACCACACGGATTTCATCGTCGGTCTCCAGCACCATTCGAAGTCCCTGACGAACCACATCATGATCCTCAATAATCAGCAGCTTGATATTGTTATTCTGACTCATGCTGATCTCCTCCCCACTTTAGATCCAGTCTCACCGCTGTTCCGGTTTTCTGACTGTTTATTTGAAGCTTTCCGCCGATTTCCTCTGCCCGGTCTTTCATAATTTCAAGGCCCAGCTTCGTACCCTTGGAGGCTTCTTCCTTCCTTTTCAAAAGATCTTCATTATTGATCACACCTTGATCAAATCCTGAGCCGTTATCCTCAATTTCCATGGTCAAATTGTCATACTCACCGGTTAATCGAATCCACAGTTTACTTGCATTACTATGCTTTGCTGCGTTGGTTACCGCCTCTTGAAGGATATAGTAAATCTGAGCTATTTTCTTCTTGGAAGCCTTCCCTTGCTGTAAGGTGGGGATCTGGTTTTCAAAAATAATTTCAAAATCCACGTCTTTTTCCTTCAATTGAATGAAATCCTTAATCAAACTTTCCAAATCATTGGTATGATAGTCCTCAATCATGGTCTTGGAGATTATGCTTCTCGCCTCTTTAATCCCCTGCTGTAGGTCCCGGTTCGCTTCAAGTAAATACTCTTTATTTTCTTTCCCGAGATAGGCTTCGATTTTTAGACCGGCTCCATACATTTTTTGTATAATCCGATCATGAATATACCGGTTCATCTTCTCCCGCTCCACTTCCACCGCTCGTTCCTTCAGCATCTGATCGATCATGGTTCTTTTTTCCCCTTCAAATATCCGAGAAATTTGTGTTACAAAAAAGATCATAAAAATCCCCAAAATAATTTTCGCCCCTTGAATGGGAAAACCGGTAACCTCAAAGAAAAACTGATTATTAATCACATTAGCAGGAAAAAAATTCATTTGCCTTACAAATAGGCCGTCAAAGATCCCATAGAAAAGAAGCACTGTAGAAAGTCCATAGTACCATCGATGGAGATCTTCATAATGCATACGCTGCACTTTTTTCCCACTGAGAAACAGTCCGATAGAGGCAATAACCCCGGCAGGAAAAGACATTAAATAGCGATTGATTATGACACTTCCCATACGGTTCTCTTCTAAATACGCGAGGTCATGGAATCCGTGTAAAATTCCGAAACGAATGAACCATGCTAACAGTAAAATCATAGGGATTTTTTGCGCCATCCAAAACAGCTTGTCCCCTTTATGATCTTCACTACCCTTCGGTAAAGTCATCAAAGCAAATCGAAACAAGTAATAAAAAGAAAGGACTTTGAATATCCCCTTCACTGCCAGAAGGATTCCCGAATGTCCCTGATAAAGACCGGAGATTTGGGCTAAGGTAACCCATTCCGATATTCCGTGAAGGATGCCGAACATACCTAATAGGGGGAGGGTTCGAATGATTGGGAACCCACTGAGTTCCTGATTTTTTTGTTGAAAAATGATTATACCGATCAATAGGAAAACAAATCCGTATACCAGATAGAGGATAAAAGATACTTGTGTACTCATGGTTTTCATTCCTTTTTCTTATTATAGATCAAGATGGTAAACTCTCTTATTCTTCAATATTTCCTTCTATTCTAACATATTATCCTTTTTTCCTCATCAAACATCAAGAAAACTTCATGCAAAACTTTAGCATTTGATTTTTCCATGAAACATGAATTCATTATTAAATATTGCAATGAATGAATATATTGTATTCCCATTCCCCTGTTGTTATAATGGTTAAGGTATTAACAAGCATAAGAATTAGTCGTTAATAGTTAATCAAAACGGCAAGCAATTATCGTTACAAACCATTTCAAAATTTAACATCCACTTAAAAAATCAGGAGGTCTTACCATGAAAAAAGAAGTAAGTTTAGAAAAAATCCGGCAGGATGCGGAAAATTATTTTCAAAAGGGAAACTATTACTGTTCCGAGGCGATTGTCGCCTCCATTCGAGAAAATTTCGAACTGGATATGCCCGAGGAAATGGTGGCCATGGCCTCAGGATTTCCCGTGGGAATCGGACGATCCAAATGCGTTTGCGGCGCGGTGTCCGGCGGGGTAATGGCCCTCGGATATTTCTTCGGCCGAACCCGGGGCAGTACCCCAAAGGATCCGAAAAGTGTACAGACCATCGAACTTGCCCATGAACTACAGGAATCCTTTAAGAAAAACCATAAGGTTTTATGCTGCAGTATTTTAACCAAGGGCATGGATATGGCCTCGGGAGAGCACAAGGCCCAGTGTGTATCTTTCACGGGAGAAGTTGCAAAAAGTGCTTCGGAGATTATTGTTCGGGAAATGGGCATGAAAAACCTGGATGAAGACCTCAAAGAGGTGTAGCAGATGAAAAACTTCTTAAAAACCTTGCCCCTTCCGATTTCCGGACTGATGCTGGGCCTTGCGGCTCTGGGAAATCTACTCGGCCCTTACGCCGGCAGTCTTCGTTATGTCCTCGGAAGTATTTCAGCCCTGATCTTTATCAGTTTAATTGTAAAAGTCATCCTTTTTCCTAAATCCTTAAAGGAAGGCTTTGGCAATCCCGTGGTAGGATCTATTTTCCCGACCTTTACCATGGGGGGAATGCTCCTCAGCACCTATATTAGACCCTATTTTCCAGTAGCGACTTTGGGATTATGGGTACTTTCCTTAGTGCTCAACGCAGTGATGATTGTTCTTTTTACAAAAATGTATGTTCTGAACTTTACTATTAAAAAAGTCTTCAGCAGTTATTTTGTTATGTATGTGGGCATTGTGGTAGCCAGTGTTACCGCGCCATTATACGGTCTGGAGACCCTGGGTCAGATTATCTTTTGGTTTGGCCTTTCCACTTATCTCCTATGGCTGCCGATTGTCTGCTACCGGGTGTTTAAGGTAAAAGAAATTCCCGAGCCCGCAAAGCCCATTGCCATTATCTTTGCTGCCCCGGCAAGTCTGTTGTTGGCCGGCTATTTAAATACGTTCCCGGAAAAAAGCATGGGAATGGTGCTATTTCTCGGGTCCCTGGGCTTACTGATGACCGTCTTTGCCCTGAGTCAGATGCCGAAGCTTTTACGGCTTCCTTTTTATCCCAGTTACTCGGCGTTTACCTTTCCCTTTGTCATCAGCGCCATCGCCTTTAACGGGATGACCAATTACCTTGGAGTGCAGGGAATTGAAAACGGAGCGCTGGATTTCATCCGAGGCTTTCAAATCGCCTGGGCGGTTGTCATGGTACTGTATGTTTTAGTACGATTCGGAATGCTTTTTCAAAAACAGGTTGTCCTTCAAAAAGAAGCGGCCACCTCCTAACACAAAGGATAACACAAAGGGGACGGAGGTTTTTGTGTCATCGTGACACAAAAACCTCCGTCCCCTTTGTGTTTTTACAGGGTAAATGAGAGTCATGCAAAACAATTTTCAACTCTCCCTTGCAGTTTTTCGTGTATGCAAAAGAATATTCAACCTTAAGCTCTTCTTCTGCAGAAGCCGATGTGAAAAAATAGTTGCCCATGGTCAGGGCCGTATTGCCAATGACTTTTATTCCAATGGTCTCCCAGCGGACTTTACACCAGGGCTTAATGGCAAAACCGTGATCTTCCGGGTAATTCTGATCCCCTCCGATAAAGTAAGATAAAGCTCCGGCAAAGTCACTTCTAAATTGTTTTTCCGATGCCATGGTCGGCTTAAACAGGACGCTGCCTTCCTGATAGTTGTAAAAGTTTTTTATGTGTTCCCTGGCTGCGGTTTTGTAATCGCCGCCAGCGGAATATACTTTTCCAACGGATACAATCCCCTCGCCCCAGGCCTTCTGTTTACTCAATACTTCCTGTTCACTGATCTCTTCCTTTGTCGTATTCATTTTCATTTTCAGTGTCTTTACTTTCATATAGTTGATCCTGCTCCTTTAGATAACGATTTATCTAGAATTTAAGGAATTCCACCTAAAAATAAGTCCACGCAGCACCCATGAACTCCCTCTTTTCCAATCTTAAATTACAAATCCTTGAAATCTTGAAATTATAAATGCCTTTATGCTTATCCTATCCCATCCGGTATGAATTGTAAACAGACATGGATAGCAAATTTTTTTAGATAATGTTGGAGTATACCACTTGGCGAAGTTCCTCGAAAACTTTTTCCTTGCCCATGTTCCCGGCATGTATGATTAAGTCCACTCCTCTAAAATCAGCTATTGCTTGTGCCCCCAATAAACCATGGGCATCCGGCATAACTCCAATCCTTTTCATTTCAATTAACTCTAAAGAAAAAAAGACTAAATTTTGATAAAGAGCCAAAAAGTATTAAGAATATTTCGAGTTAATTGAAATTAATTGCTAATTGATGTTAGTTATCAAATATGTCGGGTATACATTAAGTACATTGACGGAAGCTTAGACCTTTGAGACTTAAACTAACACATTTCTCAAAGGGAGCGGGTAGCGTAACCTTCCATAAATTTATGGTTGGTTTTTTTATGGTTATATGCGGAGGTGATTTTTTCAGGGAAATAAATAAATTTGATAAAGCTCTATCCAAAAATGGTGTTCGTTATATGAATTGCAACGCTATTCGGTAAAACCGGATAGTAGTACCACCTAAATTTATAGGAGGGATAAAATGTTAGCAGTAGAACAAGCTAAAGTAGAAGCTTTTGTAAATGATTTCCGAGGTCGGGTAGTCTTTCCAAATGATTCAGATTATGATGAAGTTCGTGCAGTTTGGAATGGCATGATTGACAAACGTCCCGCAATGATCGCCCAGTGTATGGGTACAGCTGATGTAATCAGCTCCGTTAACTTTGCCCAAGAGCATGGGCTGCCGGTATCTGCCAGAGGCGGAGGCCATAATGTGGCAGGCAATGCCCTTTGTGACGATGGAATTGTCATCGATTTTTCAAAAATGAAACTGGTCCGTGTTGACCCAACTGCAAAAAGAGCGTACGTTTCTGCTGGTGCAACATTAGCTGATTTAGATCATGAAACACAAGCATTTGGTCTTGCTGCCGTAGGTGGCGTTGATTCAAGGACCGGGGTGGCCGGTCTTACATTAGGTGGCGGAACAGGCTATCTATCAAGGGCTTATGGAATAAGTGCAGATAATTTAATGAGTGCCGATGTGGTTACCGCTGGTGGTAATCTGGTCCATGCCAGCGAGGAGGAAAATCCTGATCTATTGTGGGCCCTACGTGGCGGCGGTGGGAACTTTGGTGTACTTACATCCTTTGAATTTAAGCTCCATGAAGTTGGACCGGAAGTAATGACCGCACAAATTTTCCACCCTATTGAAAAAGGAAAGGAAGTCCTCCAGTTTCATCGCGATTTTTTAAAAAACGCTCCGGATAAACTTTCGGTTTATGCATTAGTTGTACACGTGCCACCAATCGCTCCCTTCCCGGAAGAATTCCATGGGAAAAGTGCTATAGCTTTAGTCGCTTGCTATGCAGGAGACATGACCGAGGGTAAAAAGCTTCTGGAACCTCTTGAAAACTTCGGTGATCCAATTCTTAAGGCCGTGATGCCGATGCCCTATAAAGTTCTGCAACAAAGCTTTGATGCAGGCACACCTGATGGCCAAAGATATTACTACAAGTCTCAGTATCTAACTGAACTTTCTGACTCTGCCATTGACACAATTCTCAACTATACAAAGGACCTTCCTGGTCCATTCACAATCATAGGAGTTGAACCAATGGGCGGTGCCATTAATCAGGTGGATAAGTCAGCTACTGCTTTTCCTCACAGAAATGCGGCTTTCAACCTGGGAATTTGGTCTGGATGGAGTGATTCTGTCGAAGATACGGAAATGATAAACTGGAGTCGTGAGTTTCATACTGCAATGGAACCCTTTTCCACTGGCGGTGTGTACTCAAACTACATGTCCGACGACGAAGAAAGTCGGGTCAAAGAAGCTTATGGCGGAAATTTTGATCGCTTAACAAAAGTAAAAACAAAGTACGACCCGGATAACTTCTTCCGTAGAAATCAGAACATAAAGCCATAATACACAAAGGGTACACAAAGGG
>PWEO01000018.1 GCA_003553525.1 Clostridiaceae bacterium | reverse complement strand
TTTTATACCCTGATTCATAATGTGCTAATCAATTCAATGTACTATCCCACGGTTGCCTTTCTTCATAAATAAAATTTAATTATATTTGCTTATTCCATTGTATATAGTTATAAGAAAAAGTATAATGGTAGAAGCAATTATTGACCGTTAATAATCTATAAAAATTTAAAGGAGTTGAATGGATGAAAACCGCATTTAACAAAGGTATCATCGTATTACTGGCAGGTCTTGGGGTGAATTTGATGTTGGGAACCCTTTATGCATGGGGCGTTATCTCTGCAGCACTGATGAATCTGGGATGGAGTGCAACGGCGACTCAGATCCCTTACATGCTTGCCTGTGCAATGTTTGCATTTTCCATGGTTCCCGGCGGGAAACTGCAGGACAAATTCGGTCCTAAAAAGGTGATTATGGGAAGCGCGGTACTGGCAGGAATCGGCCTTAACCTTTCCGGCTTACTTTTAACCCCGGTGACACTTACTATCACTTTCGGACTCATCTTCGGAATTGCCATGGGAACCGGATACTCTGCACCGACCCCTGCGGCGGTAAAATGGTTTCACCCCAGTAAAAGAGGGGTGATCTCCGGAGCAGTTGTCAGCGGATTTGGATTAGCCCCGGTTTATGTGGGACCTTTAACCACACATCTTATCGGAAACTATGGCATCGAAACTACCTTTTTCGTATTGGGCAGTGCATTTTTCGTGGGAATTATGGCCCTCTCCCAGTTTATTAAAAATCCGCCGGAAGGTTATCTTCCCCCGGCACCGAAGGAGTCGGAAACCGTTAAGGTTAAACCTTCCTTTTCCACCACGGCCACTAAGGAATTCGAATCCAGCGAGATGCTAAAAACCAAGCAGTTTAAAATGATCTGGGCCATGTTTGCCTGCGGTACCTTTGCAGGACTGCTGATTATCGGTCAACTTTCCAATATCGGCCTGGAACAGTCAGGGATTACCAATGGCTTCATGCTGGCATCAATCTATGCGGTGTTTAATGCCTTTGGCAGATTACAGTGGGGAATTATTTCAGACAAGATCGGGCGAACCAAATCCCTGCTTGCGATGTTCCTGTTACAGGTAGTTGCCTACATTATTTTACCCTTTGCGGCAACTCCGGCATTATTAATACTAAGCGTTGCCATGGTGGGCTTTACCTTCGGCGGTATGCTGACGGTCTTCCCTGCTATTACCGGAGACTACTTTGGCATGAAAAACTTCGGCGTGAATTACGGCTTTGTCATTACCGCCTGGGGAATCGGCGGGGTATTCGGACCCCTGGTCGGCGGACTTATTCGAGACTTTACCGGCGGGTATGCTTATAGCTATGTAATTTCCGGACTCCTTAGCATTGTCGGGATGTACCTTGCGCTGAAAGTTACCGCGCCAGCTCCCAAAGAAGCAATGGACCCTATGGTTACAAAAGTAACCGGATAAGAGAATCATTCAGCTCGATAATTTGTTATCTATTATATAAAAAAAGAGAACCGCGTCTTTTATCGGACGAGGTTCTCTTTTTTACGGAAATTTTCTTTAGCATCCGCTCAATGTTGTAAAACCCATCGGGAGTTTTTGATTTGCCGTATATTTGAATGCTTTTTTATTAGTTGAATTATTACTTTTTCAATCGTAAAACTCCGCCGATGATAAAAACCGAAGAAAGAAAAATCATAAAGGCCATCTCCCGAAACAATACATCGGCAAATAAGATCCCTCCTACCGGGACCATCAATCCTATTACCCCTATTGCAATCAAAACCTTTGGATGTTTCTTGGAATTTAGGATGGGTCTTGGAATTTTTCCCGTACCGATAAAATGACCGGGACTATACTGCTGTTCCTGCCACTGTTCTAAATCCTCCATATCTTTTTCAAAATCATTTTCTTTTCTATTTTTCATCTCATACCTCCTTCATCCCTTGGGAAAATCTGTTACTTTGACTCGTTTACGATCAAAATTTTATCGAAGGGTAGCCTTTGTCCAGTAATCGAATACTCTATACACATCCCCCTCTTTAAAATACCATTCCAGCCGGTACCCCTCAGGATCAACTTGTTGTAATTCCCGGGGTCAAAAAAACTCCGGCCAAATTATAGTTGCGCCCTGCCAGGATAGCGAAAATTTGAATCATCCAGGGTAAGGGCGTAATCAAGCTCTTTTAGCATGTGTTTTTTATCCTCTGGCAGTTTTCCCTCTACATTCCAGTAATTTGAGATATGGTCGCTTAGGAGTGTGCTGTTGATCCCCTCTAGATGATGGATCAGCAGTTTCGTCTCTTCTAGTGCTTCATGAGGGGTGAGGAGTTGAAAGGTCTTGTTTTTATATAAGTCATATATTGGGGTCCCGGGAAACACCATGAAAGTTCTTAGGCGGATAAAATCCGGATTGCATAGGTTTAGTACCTTAGCACTGTTTATAGCATGTTTTCGTGATATTTCCCTTCCCCCGGCACCGATCATAATGTACTGGCTGACTTCGATATCGGCTTTTTTTAGGATTTCAGCGGCGCGGATCACTTCGTCTCCAGTAGCACCCTTATTTAGAAGCTTTAGCACCTCGTCATCTCCCGATTCCATTCCCGAATGCAGCCTTTTGAGTCCGGCGGATCTTAATTTTTTTAATTCCTCTACTGATTTTAACAGAATATACTTAGCCGACCCGTATACGGTAATCCGATGAACCTTAGGAAACAGAGTTCTGGTATAATCGAAAATTTCTATAAGGTCCTCGGTCTTCATTAAAATGGTATTCCCATCGGCAAAAAATACGGTTTCAACATAATCTCCATGAAACTCCTTTGCCATTTCCAGATCTATTTTTATTTCATCCACGGAGCGGACCCTAAATTGAGTGCCCTTATACATATTGCAAAAGCTACATTTATTATGAGGACAACCGATGGTCGCTTGTATCACCAGACTATTGCCTTCACTGGGCGGTCGATACACCGTTCCTTTATACCGCATTCTTAAAACTCCTTTCGAAAGATTGAATGGCTTTCAAATCTGTCATTCCACCCGAAATTGTCCCATCATACCGTGTTCTTCATGTTCCAACATATGGCAGTGATACATGAACAGACCTTCTTTGTGAAAGACTACTTTAATGACCACTTCTTCCCCGTTTGCCACGAAAACAGTGTCTTTAAAACCGGCTTCTTCAGGAGGCGGGGGATTGCCGTCCCGGGAAACCACCTGAAATTGAGCACCGTGTACATGAAAGGGATGTCCCGGCCTGGGTCGGCTTCCCTCTGCGGTTTTTATGACCCACAGTTCCGTCTCCCCCAAGGGTACCACTTCATCAATCCGTTCCATATCAAATTCCTGCCCGTTAATGGTTCCGTGAAGACCTTCACTTTCCAGAAGGAAGGTACGGGTCGTCGGGTTATCTCCCACAGAAATACCGGGAACCGTAACCAGTGTAGAGGGAATTTCCGCCGAAGTGGTAATGTCCCCGGTCAAGTAAAAGTCCAGGATAACATCCCGGCCATCCACCAGGGCCAGATAGTCATCGGTAACCTCGGATAAATCCACCAGAATTTCTGCCCGCTCTCCCGGAGTCAGAAAAAGAGAATTCATTTCCACAGGGGCTTCCAAAAATCCTCCGTCGGAAGCTATAAAATAAAACTCTCGGTCGTCGCTGAAGGTCAGCTCATAGTTTTCAAAGTTTGATCCGTTAAGAAGTCGAAGTCGAACCAGCTCCCGGTTTACTTCCAGGTATGGATCCACGGTACCGTTTACTAATAGAGTGTCACCCGGTACCAATCCTATATTTGCCAAATTGTAATGAAAGCTGCCGTCCCTTCGAAAATTTCGATCCTGTATTACTACGGGTATGTCATTTTCCCCATAGGTTTTGGGGATATCCAAATCATCCGACTGTTCATCTTCAATGTAGATGAGTCCTGCCATTCCCTGATACACCTGATCGCCGGTTAAATGATGAAAATGAGGATGATACCAAATTGTGGCTGCCGGCTGATCCACAGTGAAGTTGGCCGTCCAGCTTTCCCCGGGCATTATACCCTGATGGGGGCCGCCGTCATTGTCCCCGTCCACGTCCAAACCATGCCAGTGGGTAGTGGTGGGCGAGGTTAAGTGATTGTTAACCTGTATCTCGACCTCCTGTCCTTTTCTCACATGCAGCACAGGTCCTAAATAATCTCCGTTATAACCCAAAGTATCCGTCACCACTCCAGGGGAAAATTCCATTTCTCCGTACTGAACATCCAGTTGGAAAAATGCCTTCTCAGGATCCGGATCGCTGTCCTCCAGCACGGCAGGAATCGCTAAGGGATTCCCCCTACCCTCTTTCGAAGACGCACCTTCAAACCTTGGCGGAACAAGGGCTCCATACACTTCCACAAGCAACAATCCTACCAATAACAGAGCACTGACCGTGTAAACAACTGTATAAACAGGAATTGAACTTTTTTTCTTTGCCATATTATGTCCCTCCTAAATCCCTATTTTCTCCTTCATATCCACGATCCATGGGCTGATATCCTTCCCTCAGGATCACCCCCACCGACTTCTATATACTTCCTTTCATGGCTTTCATCAGTATTTATCAATGCTTAATTTTATTGATTTATAGTTCTTTGTCAATATACAGTTCCTTATGGATTTAAGACTTTTATTCAATATCCAGCAGATCCTTCGCAAGATCCTTTTTTGCATCGATGTTTGATTGTCTGTTGATCATAATCCTTTGAGCTTGAGGGGATCCGGCACCATGCATGGATTCCGTCCGATAACCCACCGCTGCGGTACCTAGGGTCATGTTTTCGATTAACCGGTTCACTTTCCAGCGATCTTCCGTGGATCCCTTAGCCCCTTTATAGTATTTTTTCACATAGTGTCCGATCTCCGGACTGTTGAGATCCTGTTCCGAGGGCATGGTTACAAAGTTTCCTCCGGCCAAATCCTCTGCCAGTCTAGCGATTTCATAGGGCATTCTTGTCACGTTTTGTTTACATACATTTGCCAAAAGCATATCGATTTGATAATTCCCCGCCTTGGTTGCCCCTCCCTGAGATGAACAGGCTATACCGCAGGAGTACAGAGTCTCATTTAAATGAACCATTTCAATGATTTTATCCTTTACATGGGAGGCCTTTTCCGCCCCGTTATAGTCTGCAATCAGGGCGGTTGCTCCGATAAGCACGTCACCGACTCCCACTTTGCATCCTCCATAGCTTTGTCGGTGATATCCGGAAAACCGTTCAACCAACATCCCGGAATGCATAAATTCTCCGCACATGAAAACTCTCTCCTTGGGAACAAAAACATCATCAAAGATCACCAATGCTTCGTGGCCTCCGTACTTAAAATTCCCCCGGTCCATTACACCCTCTTCCAGCTTCCTTGTATCACAGGACTGGCGCCCGTATATAATTTTAACACCGGGAGTGTCGGTGGGTACGGCGAAAGATACCGCATAGTCTTTATCATTTTCCTTCATGGCCATCGTGGGCATTACCAGCACTTCGTGGGAATTTACGATTCCCGTTTGATGAGCTTTTGCCCCTCGGACAACAATTCCCCCATCCCTGGTCTCCACAATCCGTAAAAACACATCGGGATCTTCCTGTTGAGAGGGAGAACATCCCCGGTCCCCTTTCGGGTCGGTCATTGCCCCGTCTACTGTTAAGTCTTTCTCCTGAACATATTTTAAAAAATCAACAAACCGCTTATGATATTCAGTACCATGGGCCTGATCGGTTTCATAGGTCGTTGAATAAACGGCGTTAAAGGCATCCATTCCTACGCATCGCTGAAAACAGGCCCCGGTCTTTTGCCCGAGCAGCCGAAGCATCTTCACTTTTTGGATCAGTTCCTCCGTGCTTTGATGAAGATGGGTAAAGCGGTTGATGGTTTTTCCCGTTAAGCTTGATTCTACGGTCAATAAGTCTCTATATTCCGGGTCCTGAGCCAGTTCATAGGTTTTCATAACCGAGTTCATCGACGGTCTAATAATCGGATGATCCACCGGGGAATTGACCCGTTCTCCGAACAGATATACTTCGAGATTCAACTCTCGTAAACTCTGTTCATATTGTTTCGGGGTTTTCAACGACATACAATCACTCCTCATTCTATGTTTTTTTACATCCACTGAATGTTCTTTCCCAGTCTTGATACTTTTTTACAACCCTCCTGCTCAAACATGGGTACCGAACCGTTATAGTTTGGCTTATCTGAAGCCTCCAAGTCAAAGGGGAGGGCCTCCACTACGCCGCCCATTTAAAATCCTTGGCTGAAATAGCATCTTTCCTGTATCTTCTATCGTAGAACTTTCTACTTTACATAATTCTATATATAACCCTTCAAATCCTCTATTTTTGCGAAAAAAAACCCCTTAATTATTAAGGGGTTTTCATCTTAACTGATGGATGCCCGGTAAATCTTATCGATGGATTGGTTTAGAACCTCATCGAAGGCCTTATCCGTCTGCTGAACCGACAACCCTTCCAGCAGTGCCCTGGAAAAGCTGGCGATAACGCCTGGATTTCTTACCAGCAGATCTACCGCTTTATCTTGGCTGTAACCTCCGGAAAGAGCCACTACCCGAAGTACTTTAGAGTGGTTTACCAATTCGCTGTAAAAACCGTCTTCACTGGGAAGGGTCAGTTTCAGCATGATCATCTGATCTTCTCCCAAGGTCTCGAGATATTTAAGAATCTCTTCTTTCAGCAGTTTTTCAGCCTCTTCCTTTTCAGGACTGTTAATATCCACCTCCGGCTCAAGAATCGGTATCAGTCCCCAATCGATAATTTTTTTACCGTATTCAAACTGCTGACCAACGATTTTTTCAATCCCTGAGTGGTTGGCTTCCTTAATGACGGAACGCATTTTGGTTCCGAAAATATTTCGTCTCTTTGCCCTTTCAAGCAGTACTTCCAGGTTGGGAATTGGTTTCATCAGCTGAACCCCTTCATCCAGGTCTTCCATTCCTTTGTCTACCTTCAAGAAAGGAACGATATTTTTCTCTTCCCAGAGATAATCCGGGGTCAGCAGACCTTTAACTTCACGGTCCATGGTTTTTTCAAAGAGAATTACTCCCAGGATTTTTTCTCCGGTGAAGGCTGGAGTGCTCATAATCCGGGAACGCATCTCATGAACCAGATCAAACATTTCGTCCTCATTGGCATAGGCGTCTTTTTCTATCCCATATCCCGCCAGGGCTTTCGGTGTACTTCCTCCACTTTGGTCCAGAGCAGCGATAAATCCGTCTCCGCTTCGCATTCTTTCTTTTTGTTGATTTTTCACAATACCACCTCATTTCTAAATAGTTGTTCCACATTTTACTTTCTGCATTCTACAATAATCCAACAAATCTATCATTTTTATACCCAAGTTTTTGTCGCCGTAATCAAAAGAGGACAGACCAAATGAAGTGCACTGATTACTCTTTTGAGTTAAAGGTTCTTATACTCCTTTATACAGATTTGGCTCATCCTCCCTTTAATTGCAGAGATCGGGCATTCAACAGAATTGTTTATCCGGGTGTTCTTCCTGGCATTATAAACAGCACCCCACTTATGCGGGGTGCTGTCTTTGATCACAATCATTAAACCTCATTTATTTACTAGTTTTTAGTTTTTTCCCGCTGGCTTTCATTTCCATTTCCAGGACTAAACCTCTTGTTTCATCCATGCTTTCCTCACTGCTGCTTGTCAGACTTTCTTGTTCTTTAATCTCTTCAACTTTTTTTTCTGTTTCTTCCACTACTCTATCGATGTTCTCTATATCCACTTCAGATATTACTTTTGCTTCAACTACAGCTTCCGCAGTTTCCTCTAATGCTTTAGGACCCGCTATTCCTTCAGCATTTGACTGATTTTGGGGAGCAACAACTTTAATTGCAGGTCGTCCCCGCTGAGGAGAAGTAACGTTGGTCAGGATACTACCGATAACAATATTATCGTCGTTTAATACACTTACAGTAAATTCACCGGATTCCAGGTTGAATTCTCGAGTGTGGAAGTTCCCTTGATAGAATCCAAAACCTTCCTGGTCATATTTAAATTCTAACCCCTGATCAACAGACCATTGAAGGACCCGCTCACCATTGGAATCTTCGATGATCAGTGTCACATTTTCTACTTCTCTTAATACTTGTCCCTCGCTGTCTGCCAGAACAAACTTTATAGGAAGAGTGCTACCATTGTTTACCGATTTATTCAAGCTTATTGGAGGTTTCCACATAACTGATTTAGCCACCGGAACTGAGTCGTCGTCATCGTCGTCATCGTCGTCATCCTCTTCCAAAAGAAGCACGGCATCAATAATATGAATTACACCATTGATCGCTTCGATATCAGCTTCAATTACCAGAGATTCATTGACAAAAATGGAGCTGACGGTA
>PWEO01000202.1 GCA_003553525.1 Clostridiaceae bacterium | reverse complement strand
TTGATTATTATGTAAGCGGCCAGCGTTTTTCAGGAAGATGGAAAAAAGACAGTCCCAGTTCCCGAACCCGTTTTTACTATGAAGACGGCCAAGAAATTGAACGAATTTATGGACCAACCTGGATTCAGATTGCCCGCCCTTAATAAAAATAGCAAGTCAAAAATAAACAAAGCCTTCCATGTAATCTATGGAGGCTTTGTTTATTTACGGCTGTATAGAAAAGAATTTCCAAAGGAAGAACAGGAAAAAAAGAAGAATGGGAATATTTAAAAACAGTCCGTCAACCCTATAGGGTAAAAAAACGAAGGGTGAACAGCAGCGCTAAAATTACCATAACGGGGTTAATTTCATGAAATCTTTTCGTGGCAACTTTCAAAATTACATAGGAAATAATCCCTCCGGCGATGCCTTCGGCGATACTGCTGGTAAAAGGCATCAGCGCAATGGTGAAAAAGGCGGGAGCCCCTTCGGTAATATCGGAAAAATCTAATTTTGTTAAACTATTCATCATTAGAATCCCAATAACAATTAAAGCCGGTGCCGTAGCAGCTCCGGGAATGATACTGACGATGCCTGAGAAAAATAAAGCAACTATAAAGAGGACCCCCGTTGTTAAAGCCGTAAGGCCGGTTTTACCACCGGAAGCAATTCCAGCAGAGCATTCCAAATAGGTAGAGGTGGTGGTGGTCCCGATAAAAGAGCTAATGGTGGTGGATGCAGAATCGCAGAGTAGGGCTTTTTTCATGTTTCGCACTTCGCCCTGTTTATTGTACAATTTTCCCCGATCGGCCACGGCTAGAATGGTGCCGATGTTATCAAATAAATCGACCAATGAAATTGTTAAGATTACCATAACAATATTTAACAGGGCAAAACCGATGCCATCATTTCCGAATAACCCCATAAAGTCCTGCTGAAGAAAAGTACCGCTAATAGAGGGGGGTAATGATAAAAATCCCAGTCCCGATAAATCCGTAACCCCAAGGGGAATACCGATAATCGTGGTAAATATGATGGATAGTATCAGTGCTGCCTTATAGCCCTTGGCCATTAAAAGCAGGGTTGTAAAAAGGCCGATCAGACTTAGAAGAACACTTGGGTTGCCGAGGTTGCCAAAATACATTCCTCCTTCGGAGGCAACCACGATTCCAGCATTTTGAAAGCCGATTAAGGCGATAAAAAGACCGATCCCTCCGGTAATGGCAATTTTAATTGTGGAAGGTAAGCTGCTCATTATTTTTGCCCGGGCAGGGGTGACGGAAATGATAAAAAATACCATGCCGGAAACGGCTACCGCCGCAAGACCCTGTTGCCAGGTATAACCCATGGGACCGACAACGGTGTAGGCGAAAAAAATGGTTAGACCCAGGCCGGGGGAAGTAGCCAGGGGCAACTTAGAAATAAAAGCATGGGCTAAGGTTCCGATAATTGCGATAAGACAAACGGAAGTATACAGTCCGGAAGGGGGCATTCCCGCATCCGCTAGAAATCCGGGGATTACCACAAGGACATAGGCCATGGTTAAGAATGTGGTAATCCCTGCAGTCACTTCGGTTTTAATATCCGTGTCATAGTGGGCAAGCTGATAAAAATTTTCGAAGAAAGACTGGAGTCGATTCTGTGTTGCTGTTTTGTGAGTTTTTGATGGTTCATAGGTTCGCTCTGCCAATGTAAAACCTCCTAAAAGTTAGTGGAATGAAAAATATTTTGAAAAATCTACTTAACAAACCCCGAAAGAAAAAACTTTGTGTATTTCTAATAAAAATAACAAAAAATCCTTTGAGAAATTAGCATTAAAATTGTTTTGCTGTTCTGGAATATGAACAAAGGAGGGGGTTTTGCGAAAGAAGTTTAACAATAAATTAACAATATGTCAAGGTTCCTCAGATTGATTATGAGAGTTAATTTTAAGAAGTTTCATACACCGAAAAATAAGGTTGTATCCCTTGATGTGTTCAAGGGATACAACCTTAAATTAGGAAGGACTATTTAAAGAGAATTGCCTTTAGACAGTTTTCCATGAACAATTAAACGATAATCGGCAGTGTATCGGGGATGACAAGTAATCAAAGTAACCACCCGGTCGGTTTGATTTCGATTCAGTACGGACATATCAGTGGGATCCACAATTTTCGTATCATAGACAGTATAGACAAAGGTTCCCTGTTGGGTTTTTATTATGATTTCATCCCCAACATCCAGTTCGTTCAAGCGATAGAAAAATCGGCCGTCTCGATTGGCTCGATGTCCGGCAATGCCAGTGTTCCCTATTTCACCGGGAGCTGCTGTGCCGATGATTTGCCCGGCGCCGCGATCCAAGGTTTGAGCATCGCTGCCAAAGAGTAAGGGAAGATTTACATCAATGGAAGGAATTTCGATTTTTCCAATGACTTCTCCCCGCCCAATATAATCAACCTCATTGTCGGAGGGACCTTCATCAATAGGAGCGGCTCTTTCTTCTGAGGAAGACGCCTCTTCCTCCCGAAGGTTATTAGTTTCATCTTCCTCAAAGGCCTGATTCATTTGGTTATAATCATAGGCAATATTTTGGGAACGGGTTTCTTCGTCCTCTGAGGAGTTGTTGGAATTTAACAAAGCTTCAGCTTCTTCAAGCATCTGATTCTCCCAGTAGGAACTATACAGGTTACTGGCGAAGGGATAGAGGATAACCAGTAAGCCGATTATTATGATTAGGTAGGGAATTACTTTCTTCATATGATTCACTCTCCTTAGAAGTAAAGCCATGGAATTATTACAAGGGTTAATAAGGTCAAAGTATCCGGTAGAACCTTAAGAAATAAAAAAGACTACCATAATAAATGGTAGTCGGACGGCCGTAGTGTTTTATAACACCGTAGACTCTTGACTTTGCGTCCCCGGCTTTCGCAGGGTTTGCCTTTCTCGGGTCGATAAAAATATTCAATTGATAACAAGTTCTATTTAAATTATACCACGCTACAGGGTTTTTAAACAGAATAGTTATTTATTTTATACCGCGGGCCAGGGATTTTAAACAGTGCTTAATACAATTTACTGTAGTCCCTTTGCACCCCTAAAAACCCTGGTGACGTCGGTTGTGGTTGTCCATAATCAGGTTCAGGACTTTTATTTCCCGGGTTTTGTTGTGAATTTTCTTTTAATCTACTATACTTAAAAGAAAAGGAATTCAAGAAAGGATGATACCGATGAAAATCAAACCTTTTGGCGTAGAAGAATGGATGAATGAATATGAGAATGAGGCGGTGTATAATTTAGGAGAAACCTGTGTAAAGTCTTTAACCGTAAAAGAACTGTTGGATTTTCAAGGAGGGGGAAAAGAGGCGCTGGAAAAGATTTATCAAATGCAGCTGACCTATGGAACCATTCCCGGCACCGATAAACTCCGGGGAGAAGTGGCAAGTCTTTATAAGACCGCAGAAATACCCAACGTGGTGATCGCCCATGGGGGAATTGGAGCCAATCATTTAGTGTTTTCCGCCTTAGTGGAGCCGGGAGATGAAGTGATTTCCGTAATGCCCACCTATCAGCAGCATTATTCTATCCCCGAGGCCTTGGGAGCGAAGGTTCAAATCCTCCCCTTAACCATGGAAAATGAATTTTTGCCAAACATCGAGGAACTGAAAAAAATGGTAAATGAAAATACGAAACTGATTGCCATCAATAATCCCAATAATCCCTCCGGATCCTTAATGGATAAAAAATGTTTGGAAGAAATTGTGGGAATTGCCCGGGAGTTTGGTGCTTTTATTCTCGCCGATGAAGTTTACCGAGGGTTAAGTCACGAAGGAGAGGCCTTCGGGCCTTCAATTTTTGACTTGTACGAAAAAGGAATATCCACGGGCAGCATGTCCAAGGTGTTTTCCCTTGCGGGCCTTCGAATCGGATGGATTGTGGCTTCATCGGAAACCGTTAAGGAAATTAATATTCACCGGGACTACAACACCATCAGCTGTGGAAAAATAGACGATTATTTAGCGGGGGTTGCCCTGGAGCAAAAGGATAGAATTTTAGAAAGAAACCGTAAGCTTATTTTAGAAAATGCCCGCATATTGGAAAACTGGGTAAATAGGGAAACGCGGATTTCCTACACGAAGCCGAAGGCGGGAACCACCGCTTTCATAAAGTATGATTACTCCATCAATTCCCGGGACCTAGCCCTAAGACTCCTTCGAGATACAGGAGCCTTTGTGGTTCCAGGAGAGGCCCTGCAACAGGAAGGCTATTTAAGGATCGGATACGCCAATGATTCTCAAAGCGTGAAAGAGGGCTTGGATAAAATTTCCGAATACTTTAGAATCTTAGAAGAAGAAGGGAAATAAACGAATGGAAATGGAAAATACAAAGGATAACAAAGTGCACCCTTACTATATTAAAGGAGAAGCAAAGTTTCATAAAAGATGGATTGTTTTGCATCAGCGGCAAAAAAGACTGAGTAACCTTCGAGTAATAATGGCGCTGCTATTTTTGAGTACGGGATTTATCCTTGCTTTTCAACGGGAAAACCTTCTATTATGGGGAGGATTTATCCTGTCCCTTATTGGGTTTATCATCTTTGTTCTCTGGCACGAAGCTTTAAAGGAAAGAGAACAGTATTTAAAGGGCTATCAAGAACTCTATAAAAAACAGAGGCTTCGAAAGGAGGGGAAGTGGCGGGAATTTCAGGAACGGGGGTCGGAGTTCATTGACTCGGATCATGCTTTTTCCTATGACCTGGACCTTTTCGGACAAAATTCGGTATTTCAGTGGCTGGATGATACCACATCGAATCTTGGGAAAGAAAAACTGTGCCAGCTCTTAGTAACCCCTTTACGGGACGAGGAGGCAATTAATTTTCGCCAAAAGCTTTTAGAGGAGCTGGGAAGAAAAAGTCTCTGGGTTCGAAGGTTTGTAGTAGAGGGTAGGGTAGGCAGAAAAACCACGAGGGACTTTCGTGAGGTCATAGAATGGGGCAGCGCAAAGAACCCGGTGTTTTCTAAACCGGCGGTTATCATCGGTGTAAAAGCATTGCCCTGGGTAACATTACTCACGGGGATCGCCGGAATTTTCACCGGATTTCCCATGGGTCCCTTTTTACTGTTGTTGATCCTCCACGGCATACTTTTTGCCTTGGGATTTTTAAAACGGGGAAGAGTTCTCGGTATGGTGAAGGACTATCAGTTGGAACTCAGCCAGTATATTAGACAGTTAAAAACCTTTGAGAAACACCGCTTTAAAAGTGAAGGTTTAAAAGCCCTGCAGCAGTCGTTGAAAACTCCGGGAGGGAAATCCGGTACGGATCAGCTTCAAGCACTGGAAAAACTGGCCAATCGAACATTAAACAAGCAAAACCTGCTGTTTGTACCAATCAATATTGTAACCCTATGGGATTATCGTTGTTTGGTGGATTTGGAAAAATGGAAGCAGGAGTCAGGAGATGCCCTGGAACACTGGATTAATACTTTGGCTGAATTGGAGGGGCTGGTCAGCCTTTCCAACATTCATCGGGACCATCCGGACTGGGCCCTGCCGAGGGTGGCAAAAAAGCCCTCTGTTTATCAGGGGAAATCCGTGGGGCACCCCCTAATCAGTAAGGATGCTGTTGCCAATGACATCGAATTAAATCCCGAAAATCCCATTTTACTGATCACAGGTTCCAATATGTCGGGGAAGAGCACTTATCTTAGGACCGCAGGGATCAATCTGCTGTTTTTAAATATCGGAACCAAGGTCTGTGCTGAGGAAATGGAAGCCTCCCTAATGAAGATTCGTACCTGTATGCGAATCAGTGATAATATTGAAAAAAACATTTCATCCTTTTATGGAGAAATCCTTCGGATTAAAGGGATCGTTCAGGAAACGAAAAAAGGGGAACCCGTATTTTTTTTGCTGGATGAAATATTTAAAGGGACGAATTCTACGGACCGACACCTGGGGGCGAAAATATTAATACAGCAGCTCTATGAAACCGGCGGGGTAGGATTGGTCTCTACCCATGATTTAGAGCTTACGGATTTGGAGGAAAATCCGGAGGTGGGGGTTAAAAATTACCATTTTCAAGAGACCTATCACCAGGGAGAAATTCAATTTGACTACAAACTTCGTCCCGGGGCCTCAAAGACCACGAACGCCCTGTATTTAATGAAAATGGCGGGGGTGGAGGTTACGGATAAAGAGGTTGAGAGGAATAAGAATTGAGGGTGCGTAAAGTTTTCTACAATTGGTATAAATAATAAAGACAACCCATATTAAGAAACCACCGAAAAAAAAAAGGAAAACCCATGAAAACATCCGTAGTAGGTTTTGGGAAGGGTTAAAGGAGGACAAACATGATATCTGAAAAAGAGCAAAAGATTATTGAATCCATATTCTACCGATTGGTGGCGATTCGAAGCGATACCAATTCCATTTATGAACCCATCATTGAAGATGTGATTCTCAACTGGTTTAGGGAAAGGGAATATTTTCAGGAAAACCCCGAGTACTTTGGTACGGAAGCCTTAACAGATGATACTTACCGAAGAGATGTGGTTTGGGCTTTGGTAAGGGGCGAAGGCAATGAAACCGTAGTGCTGATTCACCATCATGATGCGGTGGGCATCGAGGAATATGGCAATCTGGAGGATATGGCTTTTCGTCCGGAAGAGTTAAAAGAGGCGTTAAAGAGCCGGGCGAAAAAGAAAGATGTACTGCGGGATCTTCAGGATGAAAACTGGATTTTCGGTCGAGGAACCGCAGACATGAAAAGCGGTGCGGCCCTTCAAATGGGTATAGTGGATTATTTCAGCAAGGAGAAGGACTTTAAAGGGAATCTTCTCATTCTATCGGTTCCCGATGAAGAAACCATTTCCAAAGGAATGCTTCAGGGAGTGGAGCTGCTTCATAAACTTCATCAGAAATATGGGCTGAACTATAAACTGGCCATTAACTCCGAGCCCTACTTTAACAATGTACGGGACAAGGCTTTATACTATGAAGGCAGCGTAGGAAAGGTTATGCCGATTATTTATGCCAAGGGGATAACCAGTCATATCAGCAATCCCTACAACGGCATCAGCCCTTCCATGATCATGGCCAATATTCAACGCCGAACGGAACTGAATCCGGGACTTTGCGATGTTCATGAAAACGATGCTACGCCACCGCCGATGTGGGTTCACTTAAAGGACCAAAAGAAGGTTTATGACGCTTCTATTCCCGAGGCGGCCGTGGGCTTTTTCAACTGGCTGACCTTTGTGAAGGAGCCTCAGGAAATCCTGGAATCCTTAAAAGAATTTGCCAAGGAAGCGGTAACGGAAACCCTGGTATTTGTGGATGGTTCCTATCAGGCTTTTTGTGAAATGAATCATCAGGAATATGAGGCCATTGATTATTCTCCAATGATTATGGACTTTGAAGAAGCAATAGAAAGAGCAAAGGAAGACGGAGGAGAACGGTTCGAGAAAGCCTACGAAAGAACCATGTTTTCACTAAAGCAGGATTTTAAAGATAACAAGGTTACATTACCGGAACTGGCTGTAAAGCTGATCGCCTTAACGGGAGAGCACATCAACATCGATGAACCGTTGGTGATCATTGGCCTGTCCGGTCCCTACTATCCCCATATAAATAATCACCACATTGTGGGAGATGATCTAAGATTGGAAGAGCGGTTGAATCGGATTACCGAGAAATACTACAACTTCAAGTTTCAAAAAAATGAGTATTTTATGGGCATGAGTGATTTAAGTTATTGCGGATTTACGGGAAAGCCTGAGGATATAGATGTGATTAAACGCAACAGTCCCGGATGGGATGAGGTGTACCGCATTCCCTTTAAAGAAATGCAAAAGCTGAATATGAAAGTAGTGAACATCGGTCCTTGGGGAAAGGATTTGCATCAACGATCGGAAAGAGTATATGGGCCCGATGTTTTTGAGCGGATGCCCACGATCATTAAAGATTTAATCGAAGAGGTATTAGCCGGCGAGGAAAAAAGTGCGGAAGTTGGCTAAAGTATTTATTGAAGGGTTAAAAACTCCTTACCTAATCAAGGGGTTTTTAACTTTTATAAAAGTATTTTTCAGCAAAGCTACCGGGGCAACAGGTCCTGAACTTCGATGAAAAGCCGATGTGACAAGCCTTGGTCAAGGGCTGGGAATATATTTTGAATAATCGAAATGTAAAAAAGAATAATAAAAATCAAAGAAAAGCCAAATTTAATTAAAAAAAGGGCTTTCTTTTTTTTTTCACCTGTGGTATGATGTAATAGTTAAAGCAGATAGAGGAAAAACAGTTTTTAGAAGCCTTACTCTAAATGAGATACTTCAGTTTTAGGATTTAAAAACGTTTTCTGCATGATGCTTTAGAATTTAATTTAGAGGAGGTCATTAATTTGACAGGAAAAGTAAAATGGTTTAACTCAGAAAAAGGATTTGGATTT
>PWEO01000154.1 GCA_003553525.1 Clostridiaceae bacterium | reverse complement strand
TGAAAATATGAATAGAAACAATGAAAATATGAATAAGAAGGAAAATCCTTCGAAAACCAAAGCGGAGCTGTTGCTGGCCCCTTTGCAAAAGTCAGCAAAGTTCGGCGAGCTTATAGAGCACATCGAAAAAGGACGGACCCCGGTGCTGCTGCAGGGCCTGACCGACGGGCAAAAGGCCCATATGGCCTACGGCCTGGGAGAAGCCCAAAAGGCCAGGCAGACCATGATCATCACCTACACCGAAAAAGAAGCGGTAAATATTTATGAGGATTTAAAGTTTTACCGCGGGGACAGTGTGGCCCTGTTTGAAAACCGGGAGATCATGTTCTACGAAATGGAGGCCTCCGATAAAAAACGGGAAAACCGCCGCATCGAGATTTTAGAGAAGCTTCTTCGAGGCGAGGTAAATACACTGGTTCTTTCTGTGGAATCCCTGCTGTTAAAACTCCCGCCGAAATCCCGGTTCGAGAGTCTTAAAATCCCCTTTGAAGTGGGAAGGGCTGTGGATCTGGAAACAGTACTGGATACCTTTATTCAACAGGGATACGAGCGGTCCCAGCGGGTGGAATACCCGGGGGAGTTCAGTCTTCGGGGAGGCATCATCGATATTTATCCCTTATCGGAAGAGGATCCCTACCGGATTGAACTCTTTGACGACGAGGTGGACTCCATACGATCCTTCGACCGGGGTACCCAGAAGTCCATCGATAAGGTGGAAAAGGTTACGATTTACCCTGCAAATACCCTTCTTGTGGAGCGGGAGAATCTTCCCACGGTGGCGGAGAAGCTGAAAAAAGATCTTCAGCGGATGAAAAAGCCCCTGGAGGAAAGCGGCTTTGAGAACCTGGAAGAAAAGATCCTGCATCTGGTGGATCGAATGGAAAATCAACAGGACGTCTCGGGACTTCGGGAGTATCTGCCCTATATTTACGACCACCCCTGCTGTTTGCTGGATTACTTGGACCCTGACGCCTTAGTCATTTTAGATGAGCCGAACCGTCTTCGGGATCGAAGCAACGGGCGGACCACGGAGTTTGCCGAGAGTTTTCAGAATCTTTTAGAAAAAGGAGAGGTTCTTCCGAAACAGGGAGAGCTGTTATTTCAGTACCCGGAAATCCTGGAGCGACTGCAAAACTTCTCCCTGGTAAACTACAGTTTGCTGCCGAAGGTGCATCGGGATTTTAGTCCCAAAAGCATTGTCAACTTCATCACCCGCCAAGCCCCCTCCTTCGCCGGGCAAATGGAGAGGCTGGTTAAAGAAATCCTCCGACTGCGGCAAAAAGGGTATAAAACCCTGTTGCTTCCGGGAAGCAAAGAACGGGCCCTGAGGCTGCTGGAGCTCCTTCGGGAGCGGGGGGTTTACGGAGAATTTGTGGTGGCCCCCAGAGGGGATATTCAAACCGGAGAGGTACTGATATTAGAAGGCAGCATCAGTCGGGGATTTGAATACATCGATCACAAATATATGATACTGACGGATCTGGAGATCTACGGGGTCCATAAACAAAAGAAGAAGACGAAAAAGCGCCGGGACGGCGACACCGAAAGCCTAAAGAGCTATGTGGACTTAAACGTGGGGGACTATGTGGTCCATGAAAATCACGGAGTGGGAAAATACCTCGGGATTGAAGAACTGGACGCCGCCGGTGTAAAAAGAGACTATTTAAAAATCAAATACATCGGCACCGATCATCTATACGTGCCGACGGATCAGATGCATCTGATTCAAAAGTTTGTAGGCGACGACGATAAACCGCCGAAGCTCAGCAAACTTGGCGGTGGAGAATGGACAAAGCAGAAAAGGAAAGTCCAAAGCGCCGTGGAGGATATTGCAGAGGACCTGATAAAACTTTACGCCAAGCGGGAGCAGGCCAAGGGCTACAGTTTTTCCGAAGACTCTGAGTGGCAGCAACAGTTCGAGGATCTTTTCCCCTATGAGGAGACCCCGGATCAGTTGACCTCCATTGCGGAAGTGAAAAAGGATATGGAAAAGGAGCGGCCCATGGACCGTCTTCTCTGCGGCGATGTGGGCTACGGCAAGACGGAAGTTGCCATACGGGCGGCCTTTAAAGCGGTTATGGACGGAAAACAGGTGGCCTTTCTGGTCCCCACCACCATTCTTGCCCAACAGCATTACAACAATTTCAAGGAACGCTTCGACACCTTTCCCGTAAAAGTGGAAATGCTCAGCCGATTCAGAAGTGCCAAGGAGCAAAAGAAAATCCTGGAGGACCTTCGGGCGGGCAATGTGGATGTGGTGGTGGGCACCCACCGGATCTTATCGAAGGATTTAAAATTTAAGGACTTGGGCCTCCTGGTCGTGGATGAGGAGCAGCGCTTCGGTGTAAAGCATAAGGAAAAGCTGAAAAGCTTGAAGGAAAACGTGGACGTTTTAACCCTGACCGCCACCCCGATCCCCCGAACCCTGCATATGTCCATGATCGGCATACGGGATATCAGTGTCATTGAAGATCCTCCCGAGGAGCGCTCTCCCGTAGAGACCTACGTCACTCCGGAGAACGAGTCCTTAATCACCGACGCCATCTCCCGGGAACTGGAGCGGGACGGTCAGGTATATGTGGTTTATAACCGGGTGGAGACCATTCACTCCGAAGCAAGACGGGTCCAGGAGTTAATACCCGAGGCCCGGGTGGAAGTGGGCCACGGACAGATGCCCGAGGGAAAACTGGAAAAGCTGATGATGGCCTACTACCACGGAGAAATCGACATCCTGGTTTGTACCACCATCATTGAAACCGGCCTGGACATTCAAAACGTAAACACCATTATTATCAAAAATGCGGATAAATTCGGCCTCTCCCAGCTCTATCAACTAAGGGGCCGGGTAGGCAGGACCAACAAACAGGGCTATGCCTATTTGATGTATGAACGCAACAAAGTCCTGACCGAGGTTGCGGATAAGCGCCTGAAGGCCGTAAAGGAATTTACGGAATTCGGCTCGGGATTCAAAATTGCCATGCGGGACCTGGAAATCCGAGGGGCGGGGAATATCCTCGGTGCCCAGCAGCACGGCCATATTGCCTCCGTAGGGTATGATCTTTATGTGAAGATGCTCTCGGAAGCTCTGATGAAACTGAAAGGAGAGGCCCCGGTGATTGAAAAGCCCGAAACCACCATCGAAATCCCGGTAAATGCCTATATCCCCAAGGATTATATTCTAAACGAAGGCCATAAGATCGAGATCTACAAAAAAATCGTCTCCATCGAAAATCTCGATCATCTCTATGCCATTGAAGAGGAAGTGGAGGATCGATTCGGGGATATTCCCATGGTGGTCCGGCACTTGATGCTGATCGCCTATTTAAAAGCCCTGGGAAAAGAGCTGAACCTCGAGAGCATTACCGGCAGCGAAACCGAGATCAAACTGAAATTCCGCCAGGATACGAAGCTGAACCCCGAGACCATCGGAGAACTGCTGCACCGCTACAAATGGAGCCTCAGTTTTCACGGGCAGAAGAAATTTTACTTCCTCTACAAGCCCAAAGGAAAAGCCTCCTATGATCTGTTAAAGGATCTGCAGGAGATTATGGAAACCTTGAAGGCCAGGGAGTAGATGAAAGAGGGTTTTGTAAATCCCAAAAGTTGCGGTATAATGAAAAGAGTTAGGCAGATTTTAACCTACAGCCTGAGAAATTGATCGAAGTGTTAATGATGTGGGAGAATGAATGAAAAAGTGAAATGTTGAGGGGGAAATTTGATGAAAAATGTAAAAATCGGGGTACTGCTGTTGGCGCTGCTGATGGCCTTTGCCTTAATCGGTTGCGGAAATGATGAAGAGGAAGAACTGAGCAGTGATGCCATCGCCGTAGTAAACGGCGAGGAAATTTCCAGAGAGACCTTTGAGCAGGTGCTGGCCATGTATCAGGTGGGCTATGAGGCGGAATTTGGAGAAGATGTATGGGAGATGACCATCGAAAGCGGTGAAACCGTGCTGGAGGCCTTAAAGCAGGAAGTATCCCAGATTTTAATTCTGGAGCAGCTGGTAATCCAACGGGCCCAGGAACAGGACCTCTCGGTTTCGGAAGAGGAAATCGATGCAGCCATGGAACCCTATATGGAAGATGAAGCTTTAGTGGGACTCATGGAAGACGGTACCCTGGACGAAGAATTTATTCGGGGACAGCTGAAAAAAGAGCTCTACGCCGAGAAGTATCAGGAATGGTACCTCAGTGAAAATGAAGTAACGGAAGAGGAAGTCGAGGAATTCTACGAAGAAAACAAAGAAGCTTTTGAAATTCTCCAGGTACAGGCAAGACACATCCTTGTGAATGATGAGGCCCTGGCCCAGGAGTTGATCGACCGTATAGAAGAGGGGGAATCCTTTGAAGAGCTGGCCATGGAGTACTCCACCGACGGATCCGCAGCCGGAGGAGGAGATCTTGGTTACTTCGGACGGGGCGAGATGGTTGGACCCTTTGACGAAGCCGCTTTTTCACAGGAGGTGGGGGAAGTATCGGAAGAGCCCGTTGAAACCCAGTTCGGCTACCACATTATTTTAGTGGAAGACCGGATTGATGAAACCGAAACCTTAGAGGAAGTCAGAGACAATATTCGCAGCCATATCCGCAGTCAGCGATTCCAGACCCATATGAGTGAGCTTTTTGAAGAAGCGGATATTGAGCGGACGGAAGAGCTGTAAGGTGATGTCTGGGGGTGTAGGCCCCTAGGGTAAAAGTAATAAGAAAAAACAGCGATAAATGCAGCAGTAAAAACAGCGATAAATGCAGCAGTAATTGCAGTAGTTGACGCAGCAGGTAACATAGCGGCGAACATTACAAAAATACAGCGCTAAACCCAGTATAAACCGGGTTTAAGAACTGAAGTAGCCGAAGGGCTACTTTGGTCTTGTAGGAGGTCTTATAGTGCCATGAAACAAGATACATTTTTAAAAGGAGCGGCGGTGCTTGGGGCCGCCGGCATGCTGGTGAAGGTTCTGGGGGCCTTCTTTCGAATTCCCCTGGGGAACATTATCGGCTCCGACGGTATGGGCTATTACCAGGTGGGCTACACCATCTACAATTTTTTACTCGCCTTTACCGCCGCGGGATTTCCCACGGCCATCTCCAAGCTGGTGTCGGAAAAACGGGCCCAGGGAGACTATCGGGGAGCCCATAAGGTCTTTAAGGTATCCTTTCGCCTGCTGTTCGGACTAGGGGCGGCGGGGATGCTTATTATCGCCGTGTTCGCAGGATTTTTGGCAAACACCTTTTTCAGTAACCCCAACGCGTACTTTGCGGTGCTGGCCATGTCCCCGGCAATCTTTTTTGTCTCCATCCTGGCAGCCTTCCGAGGCTACTTCCAGGGGATGAAGGACATGAAGCCCACGGCGGTGTCGCAAATCGTAGAGCAGGCTGCCAGGGTAACCCTGGGCCTTTCTCTGGCGGTGATCATCATCTACGTCATAGCCGCCGACGTGCAATACGCCGCCGCCGCTGCATCCTTTGGGGCCGGTGCCGGAGCCATTGCGGGAACCATTGCCATGACCAGGATTTATATGAAACGCAAGGGAAAGATCGTCCGGAGTTTTTCCGAGGGCGTGCGCCTAAAACCGGACTCCGTAAAGACCATTATTCAAAGTCTTTTAAAAGTAGCGGTGCCCATTGCCATCGGAGCCTCGGTGGTACCGATGATCAATATGTTTGATACCTTCCTGGTGGTCCGTCGTCTGCAGGACATCGGTTTTACTTATTTTGAAGCCAACAGCCTGTATGGACAGTTACAGGGGATGGCCAATACCTTGATCAATTTACCCCAGGTGCTTACCGTGGCCATTGCCGTAAGTTTGGTGCCGGTAATTTCCGAATCCTTTACGAGAGAGGACTACGACGGGGTAAAATCCGATACCCAGTCCGCCATCCGGGTAGGCTTTTTAATGGGGCTTCCCGCAAGCATCGGCCTGCTGGTATTGGCAGGTCCCATTATGTCTCTTTTATACCCCAATGAGCCGGCCTCAGCGGGACAGATCCTCTTTGCCTTAGCCCCGGCGGTCATTTTTTTAACCCAGGTGCAGGTATTGACCGGGATTCTCCAGGGCCTTGGGAAAGCCCATATTCCCGTAAGAAACCTGTTAATCGGTGCCTTCTTTAAGCTGATCATTACCTATATCCTAACGGGGATCCCTGCAATCAATGTTCGGGGAGCGGCCATCGGAACGGTGATGGCCTACCTGATCGCCTTTAGTCTGAATCTTTATGCGGTAAAACGGGAAACCCGGGCCAAAATCAGTTTTAGGGTCATCGCCATGCGTCCCATCCTTGCGGCAGGGGCCATGGGGATGGTGGTTTTATCCGTCCACCGACTGCTTCTCGGGGCTTTGGGTAACTCCCTGTCCACCGTAATCGCCATTCCCATCGGCGGCGTGGTGTACCTCTTTATGCTGATGTTTACTCGAGCCGTTGGAAAAGAAGACTTTGAGCTCCTTCCTAAGGGGGATAGGCTCTTTAAAATATTCAACCGTTTCGGGCTGATGAGAGGAAAAAGATAGGGGAAATATTGAAAAAAGGAGGTTTTTTTATGGGGAAAGTTGACAGCAAGGCGGATAAATACTATAATATGAGTAATTTAGAGGAATTAATGGACGCCCTTCGAGGAAAAGGGGGCTGTCCCTGGGATCGGGCCCAAACCCATGAAAGTCTCAAACCCCATTTGATTGAAGAGGCCTACGAGGTGTTGGAAGCCTTGGAGGAGAAAGACGATACCCTCTTACAGGAAGAATTGGGAGATTTGTTGCTTCAGGTTCTTTTTCATAGTACAATAGCGAAAGAACAGGGGCGATTTCAGCTACGTGATGTAATGCAAGGCCTAGGTGAAAAAATTGTGTTTCGTCACCCTCATGTTTTTAAGGATCGGATAGCCGATAGCGAAGGGGAAGCTATGGACAGCTGGGAGGATCAAAAACGTAAGGAAAAGGATATCACCTCCACCGCCGAATCCATGAAACTGGTACCAAAGCATCTTCCCGCCTTAATGCGGGCGGATAAGATCCAGGGCAAGGCCCGTCGGGAAGGTTTCGACTGGGAGGATCCCGAAGATGTGGTCAAAAAAGTCCACGAAGAGCTCGGAGAACTTTTGGAAGCCCAAAAAGAAGGAGATCCGTCGAGGATCCGGGAAGAGGGAGGAGATTTATTATTCTCCGTGGTAAACCTCTTAAGATTTTTCGATGTGGAGCCGGAAGGGGCCCTAAACAGCACTACAGACAAATTTATTCGTAGATTTGACTCTGTGGAAAAAGATGCGGCAATTAGCGGCAAAGCCATGAAAAACATGGGTCTTGACGAGTTGGAAAAGCTGTGGAAACAGGCAAAAAGAAAAAAAAGTTAGTTTTTTTAAAGAAAATCTCTAAAAAAGAAGGATTTTCTAGATTTTCATAGAATAGTGTATTAAAGAAGGCAGTAATAAAATTTATATTATAAAAGGAGGCAATTTTTAATGAACAAAGCTGAATTAGTATCAAAAATGGCAGAAAAGAGTGACCTAACAAAGAAGGACGCGGAAATCGCGTTAAACGCATTTATGGAAACCGTAGAAGAAAGTCTAGTAGGCGGTGACAAAGTACAGTTAGTAGGATTTGGTACTTTTGACGTAAGAGAAAGAAAGCCTCGTCAAGGTAGAAACCCAAGAAATCCTGAGCAAGTAATCGAGATTCCTGCTTCAAAAGCACCGGTATTCAAAGCTGGTAAAACCTTAAAGGAAAAGGTTAACAAGTAGGACGTACTTAGCAGAGCAAAAAACCAGGCCTTTAGGACCTGGTTTTTTTGTATCTTTCTTTATATAATGAAGCCTATGTGAGAAATTGACATAAGATCGAAGGTTTTCTCATCGTCCGTTGTTGTATAAAGGAACTTTGTAAAGGAGTGCGAAAAAATTGATTAAAACCAAGGGAATAAAATTAAAAGCGAAGATAATGAACAATATAGAGAAGTGTGCGGCCCTGGATCTGAAGAAAAAAAAGAAAAGGCATAGGGCCATGAAAACCGCAGGACTGATTGTGATGAGCTTCCTCCTTCTGGGAACCCTCAGTGCATGCAGTACTAGCAGTGGAGAACCCGCGGAAGGACCGATAGAGGATAAGAGAGGGGAATCACCGGAGTCCATGGGGGAATCACCGGAATTTCTGACAGAATTAGCGGCCACTCCTGAGAGCGGATCCGACTACCGGGAAGAGGTTCTTCAAAGCCTACATACAAACAATCGTAAAAATGGATCCGTAGTCGATGCCCTAACCCGGGTGATCCAAATCACCGCTGTTGAAGTTCCGGAATCACCGGAGGAAAAAGAGCTGACCGAAAAAGATGCTTCCGGGGAAAATCAAAAGGAAGAAAGCAAAGAAGAGCAGCAAACCCCTGCATCGGAATCGAAACCCGACCCCGAGCCGGAACCG
>PWEO01000077.1 GCA_003553525.1 Clostridiaceae bacterium | reverse complement strand
TTTAACAACCCGTTTTCAAAAAAATAATTTTACGGTTTCTCCTTTGCTGAAATTAATTTACTGATTATTTATACCCTTATTTTCAAGGCGAAAACCTGTAATCCAACTTTCTATAGCCATATCATACTATCCGGTGCTGAAAGCTGACAAAAGTTGGATTACCGGTTATTTGCCCTAAAGCAATGTTATACTTCCTTACTAAGTTTAATAAATTCCTCGATATCTTTTTCAATGAGAGCCAGGGAACGTCTCCAAAATTCCGGATCCTGCACATCAATCCCTACCATCTTTGCCACGTCTTTTATTTCATTTTTTCCCGTAGCCTTCAGCAGTTTTGTATATTCCGGTACAAACTCTTCTCCCCGTTTTAAGTACTCCGCATAAACCCCTTTGGCAAATAACAGTCCGAAAGCATAGGGAAAGTTGTAAAAACTAAGCCCCGCCGAATAGTAATGGGGTTTGTTAACCCACATGTAAGGGTGTAGGGCATTATGGTCCAATCCTTCGCCGTAAGCCTCTTTTTGTGCCCAAAGCATGGTATCTTTCAACTCCTGAACCGATAGAGCGTGATCTTCCCGGATTTCAAATACTTTACTTTCGAAAAGGAAACGTGCCATAATGTCCACAATAACCTGGCCGGCCCCTTGCAAATTGGCCTCTAGTATCGTGAAGGCCTCTTTCTTATCAGCTTCCTTTAGGGCGGCGTTTACAACAATGGTCTCACAAAAGATCGAAGCGGTTTCTGCAATAGGCATGGTATATCCACTGTTTAGAAGATGCTCATTTTTTAAGCACTCCCCATGAAAGGCATGACCCAGTTCATGGGCAAGGGTGGTCATATTACTGAAGCTTCCGTCGAAATTCGCGAGAATCCGACTCTCTCCTATGGGATGGATGTTTGCACAAAAAGCGCCTCCCCGTTTTCCTTCCCGAGGTTCAGCATCAATCCATTCACTATCAAAGGCTTTTTTTGTAAACTTTTCCAGTTCCGGACTGAAGGTCTTAAAGTTCTTCAGCACAAAATCCCGGGCCTCTTCGAAGCTAAAGCTCATATCCGCCTCTCCTATGGGAGCAAACATATCATATAGGGGAAGACCGTTATTATGACCGAGAATCTCTCCTTTTCGCTTATAATACTCCCGAAATTTCGGCAGACTCTCCTTCATGGCCGTTAGCATAGCATCCAGAGTTTTTTGATCAATTCGGGATTTTAACACCGTCTCTTCCAAAGGGCTTTCATATCCACGCATTTTTGTCGTAGTAAGTACTTCTCCCTTAATACCGTTTAAGGCTGCGGCAGAGGATTCCTCGATTTTGGTGTAAGCCTTTTGCTCCGCCTCATAGCCTTTTTTTCGAACTTCCGGGTCCTTATGAAAAGCTAAGTTTCTTGCAGCGGGTAAGGGTAACTTTTGCTCTTTCCCTTCCAGTTCAATCTCCACCATTAAAGTGGATGAAATAACATTTTGTAGATTAGACCAAGCCTTTGATCCGGTCTCCTGCATCTTTGCAATGGTTACTTCCTCTTCTTCGCTTAGCAGATACCGGGTTTTTTGATGCTTTTCCATCAGGTAAAACTCGTATTCCTGTAGTTTTTCCGAGGAATCAATCAAACTTTTTAAGTCCTCCCGGTCTTTTAACCATTTATCAAACAACACCGAGGCCTTGGTAAGATCGGTAATCGCCTTGTTGATTTTCTCCATATACTTTGTAGCTTCTTCATCCCGAGCATTTGTAGCGGCCCTTAAATTGGCAAAGGACATCAGCTTTCTAATAAGAAAACCCACTTCTTCCTGGTCCTCAATTACTTTTATAAGCTTTTCTACAGGGCGATCCGAATCCTTTAGATTTTCATTAGCCCACTCAGTCATTTCCTGAATTTTGCTTTTCAACAATTGAAAATCTTTTTGAAATTCCTCAGAATCAAAGGATGGATATAAAGCATCCAGGGTCCATGTTTTTTTCATAATCAACCTCCTAGTTTTGTGTTAATTCTATGATATCTTTCTATTGGAAATTTTTCAACAATTATTTCGGTATTCAAATTAGTTTTTTTACTTATATAATTAAATTTATCTGTTCTTGTGGAGATCTTCGAGGTGAATACGCGAGAAAATAATAATGAATCTTCAATAACCGTACCCTTTTTATTGCCCATACTATATAATATTAGATACTATCCATACAAAAAGTATCATAATATAGTTCTTAAAAGACAAAAAGGAGTGATATTTTGGAATCCGAGAAGAAAACCCCTCACTTATCATTAAAAATTCAAATTCTTTATGGCCTGGGTGTAAGTTATGCCATTGTTGATCAAATATTTGCCCAGTGGGTACTGTATTTTTACCTGCCACCCTCCACCTCCAGTTTGACACCCTTATTACCCCCTATTTTAATTTCCTTTGCACTGTTGATTGCCCGCTTTGTGGATGTTATTTTCGAGCCTATCGTAGGCTATTTGTCCGATCGCTTTGATTCCCGTTGGGGACGAAGAATCCCTTTTATTTTCGCGGGAATTTTACCCCTTTCCTTAAGTACCGTTGCCTACTTTTATCCCGTTACGGGAGACGGAAACCTTTCAACGTTTCTTTATTTATCTGTGGTAGGATCTTTGTTTTTCATCTTTTATACCATTGTGGGAGGACCCTATAACGCGTTGATTCCTGAAATTTCCCAAAGTCGAAGCGACCGTTTAAATCTCTCTACCTGGCAATCAGTCTTTCGTCTCCTTTACACCGCCATTGCCATGATTTTACCGGGAGTGCTGATAGAAGTTCTTGGAGGCGGCGATGATTTACAAGGGATTCGTTATATGGTGATTTTGCTTTCCCTGCTGGCCCTAGTCGGTGTTTGGATTACCTCCTTTACCATAGACGAGCGAAAATATTCCGGCGGCAAGATTTCAACAGAGCCCTTCTTCGCCTCCATTAAATTGGTGCTGAAAAGTCGTCCCTTTGTTATGTACTTATTCGGCTTTTTATTTTTCTTTTTAGGTTTTAATACGCTACGGGCCTCGTTAAACTATTATGTTGAGGATATCATGGGCTACAGCACCGCCTATATTACCTTGGCCTCGGCCATGCTTTTTGGAGTTTCGGCTCTATGCTTTTATCCGATCAACAAATTGTGTAAAAAAATCGGCTATAAAATTCCCATGTTAATCTCTTTAGTCCTGCTGATTGTATTATCCCTAGCCTTGTTTGGAGTAGGACGGATTTTCCCCGAATTTTTCGGATTTATCATTTTTGCCTTGATCGGCATTCCCGTGGCGGGAGCCGCATTTATCTTTCCCCCGGCCATGCTCAGCGAAATCAGTTCCGTTTTCAGTGAAAAAACCGGAAAAAATACGGAAGGGCTTTTTTTCGGACTGCAGGGCCTATTTTTAAAAATGGCTTTTTTAATTTCCATTTCGGTGCTCCCTATTCTCCTGGTTTTCGGCTCTGATTTATCTTTCTTTGAAAGTCTTACCACCACTCCCGAGGGGGTTGAGCGGATCGGGGTATATTCCACCTCTTTATTTGCAGCCGCAGCCTTTTGTGTTTCCTTGATCTTCTACGGTCTATACACCGAGGAGTTTGTCAAGGGTTAATGTTTCCCATTTAAAACAGGATATAAATCGGGAATACAAAAAAAGAGGGACATGCTAAGAATTATATTCTCAGCACGTCCCTCTTTTTCCTTTTGTTATTTTACTGCATTTTTCCAGTAGACATAAGGTTTCCTTAGGATAATAATGATGAAATCCGTTATGTTGATTTTATAAATCCGATATCTTATCTACATCGCAGAGGGCTTTTTTAACCAAAATCGGACCGAAGATTTCGAACACCACCACAGCGGCTAAAACTACAGGCATAATAGCACCGGGAGTGAAAAAATCTTTTTGCTCTGCAATAATGGCAAGTCCTATGGCTACCCCGGCCTGAGGGGTTAAGGCTCTGCCCAGATTGGTTTTCCAGGTTGCGGGAAATACGGTCATGGCCGTACCCGCTCTGCTTCCTACCAGTTTAGCAACGGATCTTGCAAGAATGTAGACCACCCCCATTTGTCCCACTGCGGGCAGGGCTCCCAGATCCAGTTTCGCTCCAGCTAAGGTTAAAAAGGCCAATAGAATGGGATCCTCAACATTTAGTAAAGAGCGGCTGATCCGTTGAGGCTTTCGTGCAAAATTTGTATAAATGGCGCCGGCACTGATAGCCGCTAGTAGTGACGGAGTCTCTAGTTGGTTGGAGATTCCCACGGTAATTAACAGGGCTCCTAAAACCGTAACCAGAATATGGGCATCTTTTTTAGCCCATTGTGCGGTACCAATCAGAAATATTCCCGCAAGTGTTCCCAGCCCCAGGGCGATTCCGATATCCCTGCTGGCCATCACAAAAGCCGAGGTGGTTTCTGCTCCGGCGGTGGCATAGGCTACTTGCATAAAACTAACCACAATACCGAATAAGGTAATGGCAAATAAATTATCCAAGGCCACAACGGAAAGCAATACTTTACTGAAGTTTCCCTTGGTAGGGTTTTCCCGAATACAGGCGATAATTGCTCCCGGAGCGGTCGCAATGCTGATCACACCGAATATCAAGGCATACCGGAAGGGCACCCCGAAGAAATATAGCGCTGCAAACACCACTCCGAGGGTAATTAGTGCTTCCACTGCAAAAACCTTCAATACATCCTTTGCAAGCTTTTTCATTTTTCCCCAGTGAAGTTCCGCTCCAATGGATAGAGCGATGACCCCCAAGGCAAGGTCATTAATCGGGGCCAAATCTGTAAGGGCACCCACATCAACCAACCCTAAAACTGATGGGCCCACCAGCACTCCGGCTAATAAATTACCGGTTACCGAGGGAAGCTTTACATACCGGGCAAGCTTCCCTCCGGTAGCTCCGGCTAAAAATATAATTCCAATTGCAAGGGAGATATCCATAGGGATTACTCATCCTCCTTTAAATTTCCTAAGCCTTTACAATAATCGATGGGCAGGGTCATTACGATTCCTGTATCGGACTTATCCAGATCACCAATGATTGCTTCGATGGCTTTCTCTATTGTTTCCCGCTCTTTATCGGTTTTCACCACGGCAAAAATGGTTTTGTTCCGCCCCGGCTCCTCTCCGAACTCCGCAAACCGGGAGAAAAAGGGTACCTGATGGGCCATGATATGGGCCATTCCTATACTATCCATTACCGTTGCACCTCGAATTCCCCTTTGGTAAAACTCATCCAGGATATCCGTCACATAGTCAGGATCATTAATAATTGCAATTAATAATTTCATAAAACAACGTCCTTTCTTATTTTTATCCTTAAAATTTAAAATATTCCAACAGTCTATATAAAAATATATCATGGTTTTCTTCTTTATTCAAGAAATCCCAAAGAAGCATCCCAAAGCAAAAAAAGACTCCCACAATAGGTCTTTTCTTATTGCGGGGTCTTTTTTTGTTTCTGTGCCAATTTCTCCATACTCAGTGTTCGGTATTAACTATTCCGTTTTAACCGCTTCCAATCTATAAATTCTCATACCGGATTCGGAAAACTTATCCTCATACTCCGTGGTTGCCGGGATATAAGCTCCGCTGTTATGATAATCAAAAGTGATGTTTTTCAGCCTGTATCCTTCTGCGGATAAGGTGTTCAACGAAAATTCAAACAACTTTTCATTATCGGTTTTTAAGTGAATCTCCCCATCTTTGATGAGGATTTTCCTGTATATATTTAAAAAACCTTCATGGGTCAGTCGCCTTTTCGCCGTCCGGTTTTTCGGCCAGGGATCCGAAAAGTTCAAGTAAATTCGCTCCACTTCTTCTGCTTCGAAGAATTGATCCAAATGCTCCGCATTTTTCCAAAGAAACCGGAGGTTATTCAAATTATGGGCTAGAGCCTTTTCCACGCCTCGAAGCAAAACCTCTTCTTTGATTTCCACTCCCACATAAAAGATCTTTGGATTGTTCTTAGCCAGGGTTGTTATAAACTGTCCCTTCCCCATACCGATTTCCAGATGAATCTTCTTTCCGCCGGTTACTGTCCTCCAGTGTCCTTGATGTTTTTCCGGCGCCTCCACCAGCCACTCCCGATGAGCCATCAGCCTTTGTACTCCGTCTTTCATTTTTCTTCTTCGCATAAATTATCCTTCTCCCGACGTAAGTTTTTCAATGGCGTTTAAATAAATGGTGGTAACCTTCATAAAGTCTTCCAGAATAATATGCTCATTGGGTTGATGCTCCGTCTTATCCCGACCGGGCAGCACCGAGCCAAAGGCTACACAATTGGGCATAGCCCGAGCATAGGTAGCCCCTCCGGAAGTAAGGGGGAGTGCCTCTTCTCCCGTAACCTTTGAGTAAATCTCGCCTAAGCTTTGTATCAGCGGATGACCCTTCGGTAAGTAAATAGCTTCCAGAAAGTCATGTTCCGTAATATTCAGACCGTAGGCCTTTACGGCCTCCTGGAGTTTTTCCTCTACTAGACTTTTCTCGACGGTCACGGGGATACGTATATCCAGGGCTATTTCCGAGGCTTTTTTATCAATACTGATTTGTCCTGCATTAATGGTAATCGGTCCCGACACATCGTCCATTTTCCCGAAAAGTTTTTCTCCATACTGGCTAAGCTCCAGCTTCTCTTCAATAAAGTTAAGTGCGGAGTGGTTAAATTCCGCATCTTTTAGATGCTTTGCCAGCAGATTGATGGCATTCAGTCCCCCTTCAGGCTTTGCGGAATGGGCACTCTTTCCATAAAGGGTTAATCGATGATCTTCCATTTTCACTTGGTGATTTTCCTTTTTCAGCCCATTATATACACGCTCCAGGCTTTTTAGCCGTGACTTATACTCCCCTCCCGGAGATTTTTTCAATTCAACCCATGCCTGATCGGCTAAGGCATTAAAACTGCTCCCTCCCGAGATTTCAAAATCCATGGATCCCTGCCCTCTAAGGTACAGCTGGAGCAACCCCTTTTCCCCGTGAATTATTGGGAACACCGAGTCCGGCGTAAAGCCGAAGTCCGGCACTTCCTCTTTTTCCATATATTTTTCAATCCCTCTCCACAGGGTTTCTTCATCGGTGCCGAAAATAAACCGTACCCTTTTGGAAAATTTATGACCTTGATCCGATAACTGCTTTGCACCATACATCGCCGCAATCATGGGTCCTTTGTCATCCTGAGTTCCTCGACCGTATACTTTCCCATCTCGAACTTCCGGTTCAAAGGCCGGGCTTTCCCATTGCTCAGGATCTCCGGCGGGAACCACATCCAAATGTCCCAATATCCCAAATAAGCCCTCTCCTTCTCCGATTTCAGCGTAGCCGTAATACCCCTCGGGATCGATAAAAGTTCGAAATCCCAGCGCTTTAGAAATTTCCAAGGTTTTTTCCAGAGCATTTTGAATTTCAACTCCAAAGGGTGCTCCTTCTTCAGCTTCGTCAATTACACTTGGAATTTCAACAAGACTTATCATATCTTGAATCATTGGTTCTTTATACTTTGTCTGATCAAATCTTTGCATAGCTCTTCACTCCTCTCACTTTTGTATGGCTTTTTTATCAAGTTTATAGTCTGGCTTTTTAGTAGGGCTTCTGTTTGCGGCTTATTTACAGATGTTTTTATCCTTGATTTTTCTCTCGCACTGTACACTAAAAAAGAGTACCCTTTTACTATACCCCATGGCGGCAGGTTGTAAAAAGATACTCCTAATTATACCCGAATACCGGATTAACTAAACCTAATTCTGCAGTACTCCCGGTAAGGGATTTAATCTTCTATCAGCTTAAATACATCATTGCTGTAAGCTACGGGATCCTCCGGGGTAATGCCTTCCATTAACAGTGCCTGATTATAAAACACATTGGCATAGGCTTTAACTTTTTCCTCATTGGAGCCGAAGTACTTTTGCAAGGACTTGAACATTTTATGCTCCGTATTGATTTCCAGTACCTTCTCGGATTTCATTCCTCCTCCGTCGGGCATTGATTGAAGGATTTTCTCCATTTCAATGGAAAGCTCTCCGTCGGCTGCCAAGCATACCGCATGGGATTTTAACCTTTTGGAAGGTCTTACGTCCTTTACCTGATCTCCCAGGATTTCTTTTAGCTTATTGAAAATTTCCTGGAATTCTTTCTTTTCCTCTTCCGTTTCTTTTTCCTCTTCCGTATCCAGCTTTAAATCTCCGCTGGATACGGATTTAAAGGTTTTTCCTTCATAATTCATCAGCATTTTAATGGCAGATTCATCGACTTCATCGGTGAAATATAAAATTTCATAACCTTTGTCCTTTAACATTTCCGTTTGGGGCATTTTATCGATCTTTTCCACGGAATCTCCGGAAGCGTAATAAATATGCTCCTGCCCTTCCTTCATTTCTTCCACGTATTCCTTTAGGGTAATCATTTTCTTTCGCTCGGATGAATAAAACAGTAGCAGATCCTGAAGGGTTTCCTTATTCTGTCCAAAATCACTATAAACCCCGTACTTAATCTGCTTTCCAAAGTTTTTAAAGAAGCTCTCGTACTGTTCCCGATCATTTTTAAGCATGGAAGTCAGTGCGGTTTTTATTTTATCTTTGATTTTCTTTCCGATGATTTGCAGCTGTCGATCATGCTGCAGCATTTCTCTGGAAATATTTAATGAAAGATCCTCAGAGTCTACCATCCCTTTAACAAAACTGAAGTAATCGGGAAGAAGGTCCGGACATTTTTCCATAATCAGTACGCCGCTGGAATAAAGCTCCAGGCCCTTCTCATATTCCTTGGTATAAAAATCATAGGGAGCTTGCTCGGGAATATAAAGAATCGAGCTGTAGCGCAGGGTTCCGTCGGCTTTCATATGGATATGCTTTAAGGGCTTATCAAATCCATAGCGCTTTTCCTGATAAAAATTAATATAATCCTCATCGGTAAGCTGACTCTTGTTTTTTCGCCACATGGGTACCATGCTGTTTATGGTTTCTTCCTTTACCACTTCCGTGTATTCCGGTTCCGAGTCTTCGCTGTCCTCCTCGGAATCCTTCTCTACTTTTTCCCGGGTGGTAATGTCCATCTTTATTGGGTAGCGGACAAAGTCCGAGTATTTTTTGATAATTTCCTGCAGTCGGTAATCCTCCAGATACTCATCATAATTTTCGTCCTCGGTATTTTCACGGATTTTAATAATGACCTCCGTGCCCACATCGGCTTTTTCCGCGGGTTCAATGGTATAACCTTCCGCTCCGTCGGATTCCCATCGATAGGCTTCTTTGCTGTCTAAGGCTTTGGTCTTTACCGTAATATGCTCCGCAACCATAAAAGCGGAGTAAAATCCGATTCCGAACTGACCGATGATGTCAATCCCTTCTTTGATTTCATTTTCATTTTTAAATGCTAAGGATCCGCTTTTGGCAATGGTTCCTAAGTTATCTTCCAACTCTTCCTTCGTCATGCCGATTCCCGTATCCGAAACTCTAAGGGTCCTTTTTTCCTTATCGGGAATGACTTTAATAAAGTAATCCTCTTTATTAAATTTTAAGTCCTCCCGGGTAAGGGCCTTATAATACCGCTTATCGATGGCATCGCTGGCATTGGAGATCAACTCCCTTAAAAATATCTCCTTATGGGTGTAAATGGAGTTGATCATCAGATCTAACAATCGTTTGGATTCCGCTTTAAATTCCTGCTTACTCATGTTTTGTTCCCCTTTCGTTATTTACTTTTTTTGTTTCTCAAATAATTAGCACTCTTTAAGTTAGAGTGCTAATTATAATTTATCAAATCTATGAAATTTGTCAATACCTTCTTCTAAATTCTACACTTTCCCCACAGGGGACATGTATACCACAAACTCATCCACACCGTCAACGCCTACAATATCATCCATCAGCTTTTGTTCATAGGCAGCGATGGCGCAGGTCCCCAGATTCAGTGCCTCCGCTGAAAGGTACAGTCCGTGACATAAATGACCGGCATCGAGTAGCATGGGCTTATGGGACCTTGCGTCGTACCTCCACTCTCCCCGGTAAGGAATAATCGTCCAAATAAAGGTTACGGGAGCTTCCCCCACAAATTTTTGACCCCGGGCACCGATGGTCATTTTTTCTCCGATCTCCTCTTCGATTTTTACTTTTATTAATTGATGCTTTAAGCCGGAATAACGATAAATTCCTTTTTCCAGGCCCTCCACATTGGTTACCCCGATATAGGTTTCAAAGGGGTGGCGGGCTCCTGCAGAAGGAACCGGTCTAATAGAGGCATAGCCCCCGCCACGAACTTCTTTTACCCCTTGGGTGGTGTATAATAAAAAAGATAGTTCTTCTAAGTTAAGACTTTCTTTCTTGAAATTTCGGTGACTCTTCCGGTCCATAATGCACTCAAAAATATCCTTCTTTTTAACCAACTCACCCGTTGCCTCAGGCAGTACAATAATTTCATCCTCTTCACTGATCGGTTTTTCCAAGGGCGGTTGGGGCATTCCTTTCATTTGGTCCGATTCCATATCACCGGTAAATCCGGATTTTAAAATTTCCCGTTCTTTTTCAAATCGTTTCATTTTTATCCCTCCAAATTATGTATTTTTGATAACTTTTTATTCCTCTTAACTATCCATTATAACAAAGTTTCGGGAATCTAAAAACCCGAAGACCAAAAAAAGAAGGCCCTTAGGCCTCCTTTATGATTTCTTTTCCTTCATTTATTTGGGACAGCACCTGTTTTGCAGCAGTGCCTCCTTTTGTCTCTCTTCTTGATACCGCCTTTTGGGGTGTTAGAATTTCCAGTATATCCTGATCAAAGGCCTGTGAAAACCCCTTCCATTCCTCCATGGATAAGTCCTTAAAATCCAGACCCTTTGCCTCTGCATATTGAACAATATTCCCCACGATTTCATGGGTTTTTCTAAAGGGGACCTCTTTTAATACCAGATACTCCGCCACGTCCGTTGCTAAGAGAAAACCTTTTTCAAGATGTTTTTGAATGTTTTCTTCGCGGATTTCGATCTTTTCGATTAATTGGGGAAGGATTTCAAGCACCATTTTCGTCGTAGCGATATTTTCCAGCACAAACTTTTTATCCTCCTGTAAATCCCGGTTGTAGGTCAGGGGCAGGCCTTTCAAGTTCATCATCAGATTAAAGAGCCCCGTAACCACCCCGCCGGTTTTCCCTCGAATAAGCTCCAGGGCATCGGGATTTTTTTTGTTGGGCATCATACTGGATCCGGTGCAGAACTCATCGGGCAATTCAATGTAGTTAAATTCCTGGGTATTCCATATAATTAAATCCTCAGCCAGTCCGCTGGTATGAATAAACAGGGTGGACAGTGCATACTGCAGATCCATAATAAAATCCCGGTCCGAAACCGTATCCAAACTGTTTTTGCTGATTTCCCGAAATCCTAACAATTCCCGGGTATACTCCCGGTCCAAAGGCAGGGTGGAACCGGCTAAGGCTCCGGCACCCAGTGGGCTGACATCGGCGGAGTCCAGGGCTGAATTTAATCGTTTCAAATCCCGTTCAAACTTCCAGAAATAGGCCATCCAGTAATGTCCCAGACTGATGGGCTGGGCATGCATCAAATGGGTAAATCCGGGAATGATTATATCCACGTCCTTTTGTGCTCTTTTTAAAAACACACCCATACAGTTTTTCAGCAGGTCCATAATTAAAGCGATTTCTTTTTTTAGATGCAGCCGGTAGTCCGTTACTACCTGATCGTTTCGAGATCTCCCCGTATGAATCTTCGCCCCGATATCACCCAATTTTTTAATTAATCGATTTTCGATATTCATGTGCACATCTTCCAGTTCAATATTGGGTATAAGTTCTCCCGATTCAATTTCCTCTTGAATTTCCTCAAAGGCTTTTAGAATTTTTTCCAATTCATTATTCGATAAAATGCCGATTTTATGAAGCATTTTACCGTGGGCTTTACTGCCTTCAATATCTTCCTTATAAAAACACCAGTCCACGGATATGGATTCCCCGAATTTTTTCATGATCTCCTCGGGGGCTTTTGAAAATCTTCCGCTCCACAGAGCTTTTTCCTTTTCCTTTGCCATCAGGGGCTCATCTCCTTCCAATTATGATCAATCAAATACTTCCCCCTGCTCTGATCCCTCTCGGGAAGGAGCATAGAAAAAACATCCTGCATTACAAGGCTGCAAAAGTCCCCTGTTTTTCTTGAGCTTGTTTCATTTGTTTCTTTTCCATGTTTTTCAGCCCCCGGATCGTTAAGGGCAGGGCGTGCAGATTGATAAAGCCTTCCGCATCCTTCTGATTATAGACCTCATCGGCACCGAAGGTTGCAAAATCTTCCCGGTACAGGGAGTTTTCCGATTTCGTCCCCAGAGCTTTGCAACTACCCTTATAAAGTTTCAGCTTTACGGTACCGGAAACGGATTCCTGGGATATATCCACAAAACCGTCCAGAGAATTTTTTAGCGGTGTAAACCAAAGACCGTCATATAGCAGTTCTCCATATTTTTTTCCTATATCACTTTTGTAAGAAATCATCTGCTTGTCCAGGGTCAGTTTTTCCAGAGCTTTATGGGCTTCATATAAAATCGTTCCTCCCGGGGTTTCATATACCCCTCGGGATTTCATTCCAACTAATCGATTCTCTACAATGTCTAAAATTCCCACGCCATGCTTTCCTCCGATTTTGTTTAAGGTTTTGATCAGTTCCACACCGTTGTACTCCTTGGATCCGATCTTTGTTGGAATCCCTTTCTCAAAGGTTATTTCAATGGTTTCACTTTGATTCGGAGCCTTCTCCGGAGAACTGCACCAGAGGTAAACTTCTTCCGAGTGTTCACTCCAGGGATCCTCCAATTCTCCCCCTTCATGACTGATATGCCATAGATTTTCATCCCGGGAATAAATTTTTTCCTTCGTGGCTTCAATGGGTATTTTATGTTCCAGGGCATATTCAACACAGTCTTCTCGAGACTTTAAATTCCATATTCGCCAGGGTGCAATCAACTTTAAAGTTGGATTTAAGGCTTTTACCGATGCTTCAAATCGAACCTGATCATTGCCTTTTCCCGTGGCTCCATGGGCAATGGCAATTGCCCCCTCTTCTTCTGCAATTTCCACAAGTACTTTGGATATTAGCGGTCGTGCAAAACAGGTCCCCAGTAAATAATCATTTTCGTAAATTCCACCGGCTTTTAATGTGGGGAAAATATAGTCCTTCACAAATTCTTCCTGGACATTTGCCACGTAAACTTTGCTTGCACCGGATTCCAAAGCTTTTTTCTTTAGTTTGGAAAATTCCTCTTTTTGTCCCACGTTTACACATACGGCTATTACTTCATATCCATAGGTGTTTTCCAACCATTTTAAGATTACCGAGGTATCAAGGCCTCCTGAATAAGCGAGAACCACCTTTTTTTGATCGCCTTTAATTTTTTTATTATAATCCAATTCCATTTTCATCACTTTTCCTCCTCCATTATTTATTCACTCATCGTATTTTTATTCATCAATTGAATAATGGCGGCGCCTAAAGCGTTTGTTATTAACAAAGAAAAAACGATTGAACAATTCCATAATAATCATCCTTATCTTTTATAGTTTGTTTTTTAAACCTTAAGGGTAATTATACATACTTCGGTATATATATTCAAGTGTTTTTTTTATTTTATTTGTATTTTTACAAAAAAAAAAACAAACCCCGGATCATAGCCCTAGGATTTATTCTTCCTGATTGAAACCAGTGAACCAATGGTGAGCCTCTCATTACAAAAAACACCGGAATGCCTGGTGACTTTGTTCAATTAACGCCAATACCAATATTTTTTATTCGAATTGTTGCAGCTTCCATTGATTTTCCTTAAGCCACTTTCTGGCTTCTTCCCTTCGGGGAAAGGTTCTTTTCACCAAGGTCCAAAAGTTTTTAGAGTGATTGAACTCTTCAATATGGCATAGTTCATGAACCACTAGATACTCCAATATCCAGGCGGGGGCCATGCTCAGTTTCCAGTTGAACATCACTTTACCCTTATGATTGCAGCTTCCCCAGCGCTTTTTCTGAGTTTTCACCTGGACTTTTGAAGGTCTTGGCAAGGTGTTTCGGTATTTTTTCACAAAAAAAGCTACCCTTCTTTCGGTTTGTGACCGGTACCATCCCTCTAAAGCCTTCTTTATGGATTCCTGACTAAAATCCTCGCCATGGAGTATAAATCCCTCGCCCATTAGTAGGACTTGTAATTTTCGGACTCCGGGCACCTTGATAAAGCGAAGAGGATTAATATGGCCAAATCCATAATGACCCTCTCCTTCATGAAAAACATGGGTTTCAGGAGCCCCTCTATTATCTATTTCAAGGACTTTTTTGATAATCCAGTTTTCTTTTTCCTTCAGTGCCTTTTGAACCCGATCTTTCCCCAGCCCCTTCGGTGCAAGCACCCGAAGGTTTCCGTCGGACTGTACTTGTATTTCCATGGTTTTTCGTTTTCTTTTAATAACCTCACAGTTAATTTTCTGATCTTTAAGCATTATCTCCATAGATTTACTCCCTATTTCTTGATTTTCTCTTCCATAGCCCGTAACTCTTCTTGTTCCGCTTTGGATAACTGCTCCAGTAACGACTTTCGGTATTTAACCGCTTCCTCCACCTTGTCCCTTTTACCCTTTGTACGGTCAATATCCACCCGGGAAATCTTTTTGTTTCGGTAATACAGGTCGAAATCCACAAGACGGTTCCCTTGCTCATCATATTCCAGTCCGATTAAGATTCTTTTAATCTCCTCGGGTTTATAGAAGGTAAAGAGTTTGATTTGATAGGCCAATACCGAAAACAGGACTAAGGCATGATCCTTCGTCCAACCCTCTTCCAGCACCATTCCCACTTCCAGTTTTGACAACACATAATTCAGGCGGTCATAGTGGACCTCATATTTTTCCCTGGAATCATATATATTAATTCGGAGTTCATACCATTTTCGATTTTCAAGACTTCGAGTGATTAAAAGGACTCCCCGGCTTCGTAGGGATTTAAAAACCTCCCAACCCGGTTGTTTTATCAGCAAGGTCCCCTTTAATAAATCCCGAGCTCTAATGACTGAAGAAATTTGGCGATAGGTTAAAAATAAAATTGTATCCTTATCTTCACCCTCATCAACTGCTTCATCCATAGATAAGACCTTTCCAGAATAGAGCTCCTTTATTTCTTCTTTAATAAGTCCCTCGTCTCCTGCAATTCGCATCAATATGGTTGAAGGACCCATGTCCACTCGATTGATCAGTGCTGAAATCTGGCTGTTTATAAGGTTCGTAAGACATATAGAGGCAGGGCCGTTGATCAGTAGAATAAACTTGGCATCTTCAATTCGGGTTTTTTGAAGGTTTTCCTTTGTAATAAAAATCATCGTACTTTCATCGGAGCCCTCTTCCATTCCCTGTTCAAAGCTTACGGGCTCAGCTCTTTGAAACTTTATTAAATAATCTCTAAGTTTTTCTTCTTGGTCGGTTCTTAGAAACATTAGTCTTGAACCCATACGAATAAAAAGCATCTCATCTCCCCCTGTGGTTATTATAGTAATTCTACTCTGAAATTCAGATTCAGAAATTTTAATCGAATTTACGAATTACCCTTTACTTATAAACACTTATAAACTTCTGTAGTTCCGTTCCATCTTACGAAATCCATTGGTTCCCAGGGGATAGGGCAGCTCTTTTACCAGCTTTTTCTTCAGGCTGAAAACACGGATGGCCTCTAAGCCGTTAAACCGTAACTCTTCGCCTTCCCGGTGACTTTGGGGTTCAAAGCTATGGCCGTAGAGATAATAGTCTGCCTTGGGACTTTCCTTTACAAAAAAATGATTCAAATAGAACTTAAAATTTGCAATTACGATAATTCCCTCTTCCATTACCATTCCTTTTTCTGTTAAAGATTCAATCTTTGCCTTTTGATCATGATTTCCCGAAACATAGTAGATCTTTTGAACACCTGAGGATTCAAGGTTTTTGATAAAACTTTTTAAAGACTGATGATAATCTTGTTCCAGTTGCGGAACGATTTCCAGTTTAATGTTATCCACCATATCCCCTGTATGAATCACATAGTCTGGTTTCAGTTTTTCTATCAATTTATAGAGATAGGGATAAATCTCCTCCGGAGTATCACTGATGTGCATAACAATTGGCCGGTCCATTTGAAGAATCCGACGGGGGATATATACTCGATTCATAAATAAATTAATTCCCTGTAATATTTTTGTTCGAAAACTCATTTTCACAACCTCAATTCTTTCTTCACTTAGTGATCGACTTTATACTCATACAAATATTATATAACAAAAAAGAGATGCGTATAAGCATCTCTTACTTTTTTTTCCGGGACAAATACCGCTCTTCGCCTTCAGATAAGAGTTTCTCCTCTTCCGGGGTTTCCGGTTGCAGCCGGGGAACTTCCTTTGGACGACCGTTTTCATCCAAAGCCACCATGGTAAAATACCCGGTAAGGGCTAATTTTTGGGAGTTTTCAACCTCTAAGTCCTCCACATAAACCTTGACAAGGACCTCCATGGAACTCCGTCCCACATAGGTCAGGCGACCTTCAAAGGTTACCAGATTCCCTATATGAATCGGCTTAATAAATTCCAGGCCGTCCACCCTAGCGGTAACCGTGTTGCTTCTGGCATGACGATGGGCTACGATACCCGCCGTGTTGTCCATAAGTTTCATGATCTCCCCCCCGTGAACATTTCCCGAAACATTAGCCTGATGGGGCTCCATTAAATTTCCGATACATATTTTGGACTCTTTCATCGATTTTTTTTTCATAATTTTTGCTCCTTTTTTACGGGGAAAGATTCTTCCCCCGGGTATTTATGCAGTACTATTCTTACATAATAGACTATATACCCATAAATACCCGGGAAAGAGAGGTTTATTCAATTAATCGGCGAACCATTGATGTCGAAGGCTCTTTACAGTACTTTTCGGCTCAGCACTTTCCATGATCAGGGAACGGACAGCTATTCCGTGAAGTCCTATGGACTGAAGCCGATGTAAGTTCTTTTGATGAATCCCTCCAATGGCAATCACGGGAATGTTTACTTCTTCGATGACTTCTTTAAGCCAGGAAACCCCTCGAGGCTCCAGTCCTCTTTTGCAGGATGTATCAAAAACATGTCCCGCTAAAAGGTAGTCAGCCCCTTTTTTTTCTGCAATTTTTGCTTCCGCAACACAGTGAACGGAAACCCCGATACTTCCGTTAAAAGCTTTCAGGTCTTTGCTTTCCTCTTTCATAAATTTCTCGAAGCCCATATGATAACCATGGGCCTTAACTCCCTTCGCCACGGATAAATTACCGTTAATAATCAGTTTCGTATCAGTCCCTTTGACGATGAATTTTACCTTTTTCGCCATTGAATACAGCTGTTCTTTTTTAAGATCCTTTTCCCGAAGAATGATTCCGTCAACCCCTGCTTCTGCAGCCTCCTGTAAAATTCCATAAAAATCCTTCGTCGCAACTTTTCGATCCGTCACGAAATACAGCATTTCTCTTCCTCCCGGTATCTTTGACTTTCTCGGATTTGCACGTCTCCCCAGGTTTAATCTCTTACAGCGGAACCCAGTCCTGAAGGATGGGCTGATATCCTTTTTTAAGGATCGACTCTTTTACCTCTTCAATGGAACGGTTATCAGAGATTTCAAACTGCTCCGTGTTTTCTTTATCACTGCTATGGCCCCCTACCGCTGTGGATACCCCGGCAGACATTTTTGTGATCCCCAAAGGAATAAGATTTTCCCGAAGGGCGGGTTCTTCCCGGGTGGACAAGGTGATCCCCGTCATGGGCATGAAAATTTTATAGGCCAGAAGAATCTGCACAAAATCCTGATCGTGGACGGGATCGATATCCTCATATCCCCCTAAATAGGGCTGCATTCTGGGAAAGGACACGGAGGTTGCCACGCTGGGATAGGTGTCAAGTAAATATTTGCTATGAACTCCGGTATAAAAAGCTTCCTTTCGAAAATCCGAAAGACCCAGTAAGGCCCCGAGATTTACCGAGGCGACGCCCCCTTTAATTGCTCGCTCCAGGGCCTTAATACGAAAATCATAATTTCTTTTCGGACCCTTTGGATGAAGCTTTTGATAAATACCCCGGTCATAGACCTCCTGATATAGGGTTACTCCGTCCACACCCTTTTGGACGAGACGCCGATACCCCTCTTCCTTCAGGGGATAAATTTCAATGGCAATAGACTGAAAATACTTCTTCAGCACCTCCACTACCTCTTCTAAATATTCTATGGAAGTATCTACGGGAGACTCTCCCGATAGCAGCAAAATATGCTGAATCCCTTTATCGGAAATTATTTTTGCCTCCCGGTCAATCTCCTCTAGTGACAGTTTTTTTCTCGGAATATCCGAGTGCTTATTATAACCGCAGTAAACACACTCATTGACACAGTAATTGGATATATAAAGGGGCGTATAAAGCAGTATGGTTTTCCCGAAATGCTGCAGATTTTTTTTGTGAGCTCTTACAGCCATCTCTTCTAAATAGTTTTTTGCCGCCGGGGACAACAGGCTTAAATAATCCTCAAGACTCAGATCCTCTTTTTTCAGGATTTCTTCAATTCTTTCCCCGGTTACCTTTTTTAAAAAACTCTCAACCCACTCTTCAGGGTATTTCTCCAGGACATCCAGGATCTCCATATTACTGCTCCTTTCTTAAAAAACCGGTTAAGGGAGAAGAGGCGTCGCCCCGGGCTTTTACCTCTCCGAACTTGGAGAGATAGGCCAGTCTTCCGGCTTTTACCGCATAGTCAAAGGCCCTTGCCATCTCGATCGGATCCTTACTGGCAGCAATGGCGGTATTAACAAGCACCGCTTTTGCTCCAAGTTCCATAGCCTCCGCCGCATGGGAGGGTTTTCCGATCCCCGCATCCACGATAATCGGCACCTTAATTTCATTGATTAAAATCTTAATCAATCCTTTATTTTCTATCCCTCGATTACTGCCGATGGGAGACCCTAAGGGCATTACCGCTTTTGCTCCCGCTTTTTCCATCTCCTTTGCCGCCATTAAATCCGGAGACATATAAGGCAGTACATGAAAGCCCTCCGACGCTAGAGCTTTGGTAGCTTTAATGGTTTCATAGTTGTCCGGAAGTAAATACTTCTGATCGGAAATTACTTCGATCTTAATAAAATTACCGCAACCGGCGGCTCTGGCGATTTTTGCGATTCGAATGGCCTCCTCCGCATTACGGGCTCCTGAAGTATTCGGCAGCAGGGTCATGTTTTCGGGAATGAAGTTTAAAACATTCTCCTTGGGATTTTTTAAATCCCCCCGCCGAAGGGCCATGGTTACCATCTCTGTACCAGAGGCCTCAATAGACTTTTTCATAATATCATGATTCTCGTATTTTCCTGTTCCCACCAGTAGTCGACTGTTAAAGAAATGGTCTCCTAATTGTAGCTGGTCCTTATTTTTCATTAATATTCCTCCATATTGTCGTTTTTTCATAGACTTATTTCCTCCATGGATTGCAAGTCCTTTTCCATAAAGCTTTTAGTTCCTTATGAAAGAAAGGATAGGTAGCTAGTGAATATTTTAGCCACCCCCTAGGAAAGTAATTAACTCTAACTGATCTCCTTTTTCCATCTCCGTGGATAACTGATTTTTCTCTAAAATTCTTTGGTTATGCTCAACAATTACCATTGAAGGTTCCAACTTTAAGGTTTCTAAAATCCATTGAATACTCTTTCCCTGATAGGGATATTCTTTTCCGTTTACGATGATCATGATTTCCCTCCTCCAATAATTAAATTTATCGATCAAATGAAGCCAACTAAAAAAGACAAGCCCTAAGGCCTGCCTTTTGATTTAAGAATAACGTTATATTCTATCTAAATCATACAAAGACTTCCCTACGGCAGGTTTACCTACATCAGGTTCAAAGGGTTGAATCTTCCGATCCTCTCAGTCTTATACCGACACCCCCAGCACTTCATTCAATTGTCTTTTCCACTTATACTCTTTTTTCATTATATAAGAAATCCAACTTTTGTCAAATCGGAATTAGGCTTATTCCCTCGTCTTAATTTCCAATTCCATGGGAGAAATCCGTGGATTTTTATACCGCTGTTTTTTCCTGGTTCTCCCTCCATAGTTTATCGCCTGGACCGGGCAGTAATTTATACAGGCCACACACTGAACGCACTCCGAACCCCAAACCGGTTTGCCGTCAACCAGTTCGATGGTTTGTGTATTGCAGATCTTTCGGCATAGACCACAGGAAATACAGTTTTCATTTACCCGGAATTTTTTCGTGTTAACGGCAAACTTTGAAAAAAGAGGGTTTACCGCTTTACTAAGAAGTCCCGGCATAAAGCCTTTGTTTAAGTAAAATCCCCTCCCCCGGCTTCTTATATCTTCGCTGACCATGGAAAGAAGAGTATCCGCCCGGCGGATTTTCTCTTCGGCTTTCTGGCCGGTCTCCACATTGCTGCCCATCATCAAATAGTTATTAGGCATTTTTACCGAGTATCCATAGTCCAAAGGAATATTTTTTTCCTTTAAAGCCTTCTTTATGGTGGTCATGGTATTTCCGATATTCTCCCCGCAAGTGGCAATGCCGAAGGTATAGCTTGGCAGGTTCCCTTCAAAGTCCAGACTCTTTATAAACTCCAGCACCCATCTCGGGGGCCCCCAGGCATAAACAGGAAACACAAAACCTAAGATCTCGTCCTCCTGTAAGCTTACCGGCTTTCGAACCAGTCCCGCTCTTCGGGAATCCCCAAGATTCTCAATGTTCTCTTTTAAATTAATCCCCAGTACCTTGGCTACGTAATAAGAATTACCTGTTCCGGTAAAATAATAAATCATGACCTCACTCCTCTTCTAGGACTTTGATAATTCTATCTAAAGCTTCCTCCAGGGTCTTTCTTGGGCAGGCAAAGTTGATTCGAATAAATCCGTCGCCCCCAACGCCGAACCAGGTGCCGCCGTCTAGGGCGACCTTGGCTTCTTTTGTGATCTTCTCTTCTAAAACCTTTCCCGAAAGACCGTAGTCCCTAAGGTCTATCCAGGCAAGATAGGTGGCCTCCGGCGGGTTAAACCTCGCCCTTGGCAGGTGGTTTTTCACAACGGTTTCTATTAAATCAATGTTTTCCCGTAAATAGTCTAAAAGCGCCTCAAGCCAGGGTTCTCCTTTTCCGTAGGCCGCTTCCACCGCCGCCATGCTGATCGGTGTTTGTTTTCCGATATGATTTAACTCTAAAACATGTTTGTATCTTCTTTTTAAGCGGTCGTTTTTAATGATCAGATGAGCGCTCATAAGTCCCGCCAAATTAAAGGTTTTTGAAGGGGCCGTGGCGGTTATTACATGGTCTTCGAACCTTGAATCAATCTTTGCAAAAATATGATGTGTACCCTTTTTATAAACCAGATCGTGGTGAATTTCATCGGCAAAGATCAGCACCCCATTTTCCAGACAGATCTCTCCTAAGCGCCGAAGTTCTTCTTTTTTCCATACGCGTCCCACGGGATTATGGGGACTGCAAAGAATAAACAGTTTGGTGTTTGGATCCTTTGCTTTCTCCTCAAAATCTTCAAAATCTATTTCGAAGGATCCCTGTTGGTATTTCAAAGGATTATTGATCACCCGACAACCATTGCTTTTTATAGCCTTTTTAAAGGGATAATATACAGGCTCCTGGATGATTGCTCCCTGATCCTTTTCAAGAAAAGCCTGAATTACGTAGTTTACAGCGGCAACCACCCCCGGGGTAAAAACCAGCCAATTTCTGTTGATTTCCCAATCAAACCGCTTTTCGTACCAGCGGATTATTTTTTCGTAGTACTCTTCCCCTCTTTTAGAGTACCCGAATACCCCATGGGACACTTCCTCCTGCATAGCCTCCAGTACCTCCTTCGGTGCTTGAAAGTCCATATCCGCAACCCAAAGGGGCAAAAGGTCATCTTCTCCGAAAATCTCCTGCAGGACCTGGGGATCCCATTTTACGGATTTGCTTTCCTTGCGATTGATTATTTTATCAAAATCCGGTTTCATCCTTATCCTCCTTAAAAAGTGAATTAAACGTAATTAAATATCCTGATATTACTATGCATTACTCACAAAATATACCACACGGCCTTCCCAGTAAGCCTTAATTCTTCCATGGTCTCTAAGATACTCCAAATGGGACATGGCCTCCCCTGCGGCAAAGGATTTTTGAGGCAGGGGAAAATCCTCCCAGGACTTCGCCGGAATTCTCCAGTCCATGTTTCTCGCCACATCTTCCACGGTTAAGGGACCGCTTTTTTTATTTATTATGTTTTCCACTTCCTCAAGCCGCTCTTCGTGATGGGCTATCAGCTCTTCAATCCGCTCCTTCGGTTTTGCAATCAATCCCCGATGGGAAGGGAGCATCACAGTAATGGGGTAATCCTTAATTTTTCCCAGGCTGCTTAAGTACTTCTCCAGCATTTTTTCCTGATCGTAGCCCCAAAATCCGATGTTCGGTGTTATGGTCTCCAGTACATGATCTGCGGAAATATATATTCCTTTTTCCTGGTCAAATAAATTGATCATCCCCGGGGTATGCCCGGGAACCAGAATCACTTTGAAAGAATAATCTCCTATAACAATATGTTCTCCCTCAGTAATTTCCTGGTATGTGAAATCTCCCTTCGGGGCATAAATTCTTCCGGGATGATCGTCGAAAAAATCATCTCCCGCATCTATCCCGAAGGTTTCCAAGTCCTCTTTCATGGTTTCCCAGTTGCCCTCTTCGGATAAGGCTTTTGTTCGCACAGCTTCTCCCGGCTCCATAATAAGGGTGGCTCCTTTTTTGTATAACACCTCAGCCAGCCCTGAATGATCCGCATGAAGATGGGTGATCAGGACTTTTGTTTTTTTCAGATCCACGTCCAAAGAATCCAGTGCCTCAAAAAGAGCTTTTTTACATTCCCTCCGATTAAATCCGGTGTCCACCAGTAAAAATTCATCCTTCCCGATGATCAGATAGCTGTTTAATGCTTTTAAAGGATTCTTTGGCAAAGGAATTTCAATTCGATATATTTTCGGCAGTATTTCCCTTAACATATTACAGCCCCTCTTTTCGATAAGCTTTAAAGGCCGAAGCAATGGAATAATCCTTACGGACGGTCTCCTTTGGTATCCATCGACCCTTATCCATCACTTCCTCTTTTGGAAGCTCATAAGAGCTTCTATCCTCTTTAGTCCTTAAGGCTTCCAATGGAACCTCCGTAGATTTTAAATCCACCTGATAGGCCGTCAGGTTCCACTGAATATGACTGAATACCGCTTTGCTATCCTCCAGCTGTGTAATGTTTTCAACGGCTAAGTTTTCATCTGCCAAATGTGGCTCTCTATCCAGAATCTCTTTGAGGGCCTCCTGTTTTAAATGACCTTCCATATTGGGAAACTCCCAAAGGCCTGCCAAAAGTCCTTTATCCTTCCGTTTACGTAAAAAGAGCTTATCCTTATGGGTAAAAATCAATACGGTCTTTTTTTCCAACCGCTTTTTTATGGCCTTTCCTTTTACAGGCAGTACTCCCTGCAGATTTTTCTCAAAGGCTAGGCAAAATTCGGATACGGGACAGTTTTCACAGTCCGGGGCTTTGGCTGAAGTGCAAAGCACCGCCCCAAGTTCAATTAATCCTTGATTAAAGTCTCCCAGGTTTTCCTCGGGCAACAGCTTTCGAACCCCGTCGGTTATTTCTCTTTTGATTTTTCCAAGCTTAATATCCCCATGATTACCGGTAATACGGGTCATTACCCTTAGGACGTTTCCATCCACCGCAGGCTCTTTTTGTTCATAGGCAATGGAGGCGATGGCCCCGGCGGTGTATTCCCCGATTCCCTTAAGGGACTCCAACTCCTTACGTTCCTTTGGAAACACGCCGTCGTATTTTTCCATCACTTCCCCTGCGGCAATTTTCATGTTTTTCACCCGACTGTAATATCCCAGTCCTTCCCAGAGCTTTAAAAGGTCTTCATCGTCTCCCTTTGCCAGGTCCTTAACCGTGGGATATTTTTCAATAAACCGTAAAAAGTATGGAATTACGGTATCCACCCGGGTTTGCTGAAGCATGACTTCCGAAACCCAAGTGTAATAGGGGTTTTCGATATCCCGCCAGGGCATGGTCCGTTTATTGTTTTGGTACCACTGCAAAAGGCCCCGTTGAAAGGCTTCGATATTTTTTTGATTTGGCTTTTGACTGTCTATCAGCGCTCGTCTCATAGTTGCTCCTCATTTCTCCCGGCGGCATTTCCCGCTACAAAACCGGTGGAAAAGGCGATTTGCAGATTGTAGCCTCCGGTAATGGCGTCCAAGTCCAGTACCTCTCCGGCAAAATACAGCCCGGATACCTTTTTCGACTCCATGGTGGAAGGATTCACCTCTTTTACATCCACCCCTCCGGCGGTAACAATGGCGTCTTTTAAAGGACGTAGTCCTACCACCGTAAGCTTAAGCCCTTTTAGGGCTCCCAATACTTTATTCCGTTCTTTCTTTTTTAACTCGTTCATTTTACGGTCCTTTGGAATCTTTAAGAATACCAGGATTTCTTCGGTAAATTTCTTCGGCCAAAACTCCGTTAACACACTCCCCAGATTTTTCTTTCCGGTGCTGTGATGTAAAAACCAGGTATTCAGTTCTTCCTCGTCTTTTTCAGGAAAAAAATCGATCTCCACGGTAGCCGGGTTTTCCTTTAAGTCTATCTCATTAATATAGCTGCTAAGCTTTAATACCGGCGGGCCGGATATCCCGTAATGGGTTAGTAACAGATCCCCGGATTCCTGCAGTTTATTCATTTTTAAAACTCTAACAGTCGTACCGGCAAAGGAGATCCCCGCCAAGGTCTTTACCCAACTCTCTTTTATTTCAAGGGAAGTAAGGCCCGGTTTGATTTTTTTAATACCGTGTCCCAGATCCTTAGCCATTATATAGCCGTCTCCGGTGCTTCCCGTTTGTGGATAGGAGGCTCCTCCCGTGGTTATGATCACTGCTTCTCCCAAAATCTCCCTATCGTCGGTCAACACTACCCCTTGGACTTTTTGATTCTTCACTGAAATCCGTTCCACCTTATGGTTGTACCAGATATCTACTCCGTGGTCCAACAGGTCCTTCTCTAAAATATTAATAATTTCCGAACTGTCATCATTCTTCGGAAAAACTGTACCTTCTTTTTCCAGCTTAAACTCACATCCCCGATCCTCAAAATACTTTATCAAGTCCTTAGGACCCAGATCTTCAAAGGCTTTATACAAAAACTTGGGATTATGAATCGTTGCCCGTTGATGTTCTTTCTTATCTTTAATATTCGTCAGATTACACCGACCTCCGCCGGTAATTTTTAGTTTTCGGGCAAGCATTGCATTTTTTTCCAACAACAACACCTTGCGGCTTCCTGTAGCTGCCTGCAGAGCTGCAAACATTCCTGCGGGACCGCCTCCAACTACGATGATTCGACTTTTATCCATAATTTAAACTCCTCATTTGTTCTTTTCTTATTTGTTTTAGCTTTAGACTTAAAGCCTTTGTACTCCACAGTTGTTTCTATAAACAATCCATAATCATGTTAACCCCTTATTTTCATTATTTCTTTATGAACTGATTTTTTGCCTGACTGTATTACTTAGGGACTTTTTATATAGGGTTATTCATATTATTTAATTTTTGAAGCATTTCCTCTATTATAGCAAAAAAAGCAAAGGAATCCCATGGCGGAGATTCCCTATTCCTTTTGTCCCCTTTAGTATGGCCTCTTTGAATATGTTATAATAATGCAAAAGAAAAATCGAGGAGGATTTTATGACTGAGGAAATCAGATTACAGGTTCGAAAAAATCACGAGAATAAGTACAAGGAGGGCTACCCACTTTTATCAAAGGACGTATTAACAAACCCTGAATCCATTTATAAGGAAGGCTCTCTGTTTCAGCTAATAGATACCGATGGAAACTTTATCGGCCGGGGCTACTACGGATTACAGAATAAAGGGATCGGATGGATTCTTACCCATAAGGAAAAGGAAGTCATTGACCATCTGTTTTTCCAACGAAAAATCGCCGCCGCAATTAATAAGCGAAGCCCCTTTTATCACCGGGAAGATACTACGGCTTTTCGTGTATTTAACGGAGAGGGGGACGGAATCGGAGGACTTACCATCGACTACTACGGAGAGTACTATCTGATTAACTGGTATAGCTTTGGAATTTATCAATTTCAGGAAGAGATTCTATCCGCTCTAAATTTATTAATTCAACCCAAAGGAATATATGAGAAGAAACGATTTGATGAAAAAGGTCAGTATGTAGAAGATGACGATTTCGCAACGGGCACTCGGGCAGACTTTCCCCTTGTGGTTAAGGAAAACGGAGTGAGTATTGAGGTCAATTTAAATGACGGTGCAATGACGGGAGTGTTTTTAGATCAACGGGAGGTTCGAAAAAAACTACGGGACAAGTATGCCATGGGAAAAACTCTCCTGAACACCTTTTCCTACACCGGAGTATTCTCTGTATTTGCTGCTTTGGGCGGGGCAAAACACACCACCAGCGTAGACCTTGCCAAGCGAAGCGTAGAACTGACCCGGGCCCAGTTCCTGGCCAACGGCATCGATCCTGAAACCCAGGAAATCCGGGTGGAGGATGTTTTTAATTTTTTTGATTACGGCGTAAAACACGAACTGAAATATGATATTGTGGTTTTAGACCCCCCAAGCTTTGCCCGGTCAAAAAAACATACCTTTAGCGCAAAAAAAGACTATACCGCCCTACTGAAAAGCGCAATTGACCTCACTGAGGAAAATGGAGCGATTATTGCCTCCACCAACGCGGCCACCTTTGATATGAAAACCTTTAAAAACTTTGTGTCCAAGGCTTTTAAAGAAAAAAAACTTAACTTTAAGATTCTGGAAGAGAACTCCCTCCCCAAGGATTTCCCCACCCATCCTTCCTTTCCTGAAGGGGATTATTTAAAAGTGCTTTTTATCCAAAAACAGGCAAGCCTTTAATACTACTCATCTGTTTATAATCGCTAAAAAACCTTAAGGAATAGTTGAACTCTAAAAAACTCCCGGGATGATCTGAAGCCAGGGAGTTTTTTTAGAGTTTTTCATTGGTAGTCCCCTTACTTATTGGGTAAAAAGTTTATTAGAGTTTTATTAAATAATAGTTGTTATAAATAAATTCCACTAGGAGGATTACTATGAAAAGTGAAATTATCGGTACCGTAATGCCCATGGTTGAAATTGAGTTGGAACGGAACGAACTGATCTACGCACAAACGGGAGCCATGCAATGGATGACGGAAAACATTGATATGCAAACCAATATGCGGGGTGGAGTCTTTGGTGCTATAAAACGAGGGGTATCGGGAGAGAATATGTTTCTTGCCCATTTTTCCGCAGAACAAAGCGGAGCCCGGGTAGCCTTCGGCCATTCTTTCCCGGGAAAAATTATTGAGATTGATGTCAGCAAAAAAACCATGATCTGTCAAAAAAGAGCTTTTCTATGCGCCACGGAAGGTGTGGATTACGACATAGAGTTTCAAAAAAGAATTAGCACCGGATTTTTTGGGGGAGAAGGTTTTATTATGCAGCGACTGTCGGGTAATGGTACCGCCTGGGTGGAAATGGACGGTGAGTATGTAGTAAAGGAACTGGCCCCGGGAGAAAAACTTCGTATGGAAACCGGCGCTCTTGGAATGTATGAAGCGGGGATGGATCTTAGTATAAACCGGGTGAAGGGATTTAAGAATATGTTTCTCGGCGGTGAAGGCCTTTTCCTGACCACCATTGAAGGACCGGGGAACGTTTGGATTCAAACCATGCCTGCCCAAAATATGGCCTCGGAGATTGCCAGTTTTATTCCCTCAAGAAATGACAATAAATAAAAATACCGGCGATCATAACATTTGCGCAGGCAAAACTAAATAAGTCTTTTTCGAACTCTTTCGCTGAATTTTTCAATAGTAATCATAAGCAGGGCAATTCCTAAAATCAATAGACCTACCCTCTCCCAGTTACGCCAGGTAATATTCGTGGAGAGCAAGGTCCCAATTCCCCCGGCCCCAATAATCCCTAGAATCGTTGAGGTTCGGATATTAGACTCTAATCGATAAAGGAATAAACTGATGAAATTGGGAAATGTCTGGGGGAATATCCCGTAACGATAACTGTTTAGTTTTGTGCTCCCCGTTACCATAATCCCCTGTTGAATCGTGGTTCCTTCACTTTCTATGACCTCGCTGTACAGCTTGGTCATAACCCCCAGGGTGTAGATTCCCAGTGCCATAGCTCCGGATAAGGGACCCGGTCCTACACCGCGAAAGAAAATAATGGCTACAATAATCGGCGGGAATGTCCGAAGTAAATTAACCACGCCCTTTAATATCATGGCTGCTATTGGTGAGGGTGCTGTATTATAAGCTGTGAAGTAAGACAGTACAACAGCACCTGCTCCCCCGGTTAAGGTTGCGAAAAGTGCTATGTACGCACTCTCCAATAGCCCCTCAAAAAGCCTCGGTATATAGGATAAATCAATTTGTACCATTCTTAGAATGATATCTCTTCCAGAACCAAGGCCTACAATCAAACGCTCCGGTGTAATATCCAGACTAAAGAACAGCCACAGAAATCCTAGAATAAGTAAGGCCATCACACCTCCCCATTTTTTTTGCTGATGCAGCTTAAATGAGGCAATGGACGTTCTGGGAATATAGAATTTTTTTAAGTTTTTCCGAATGGTTAAACTGATAAAGTCGATAATCAGGATCGTTAAAAATAATAAAATAATCAGGGTGGCTAAATTATCATATCGTAAATGATTTAAATCCCGCCACAAAATCTGTCCGATCCCTCCGGCTCCCACCAGTCCTAAAATTGTTGCGGAGCGGATATTGATTTCCAAAACGATAAAATACACCGACAGACTGTGTTCAAAAATTGTAGGGAGCACTGCAAATCGCAGTACTTGAAGTTTACTGCCTCCCACGGATTCCACACCCTGTAACAGATTTTTATTTAATGTCTCGATATATTCCCGAAGGAGCTTTACGGTAATCAGTACAGCTGTAATGGTCAGAGCTATCATTCCGGGAAATTTCCCCACACTAAAAATCGTCACTAAAATCGCAGCCCAAATTAAATTGGGGATGGTCCTGAAAAACGTAAGCAGGGGGCCGATGATTTTCGGGATTATCCAATGAAGGGTCGTGTTTTTTGCCGTGAAAAGGGCGACCAAAACTCCCATAAGTACCCCGAGAGTTGAAGAAACCAATGCCATTTCAATTGTTTCCAGAAGTCTTGGCATCGCTTCGCTAATATAGGAAAACTCCGGCGAGAACATCCGTCCAAGCAAATTAAACATATCCGGCAGGCCGAATATGATACGGAACAGATCAAAATTCACACCATAGGCGGTAACTCCCCCAAACAAAAGGATCCCGAAAAACCAAATTCGGTTTTTCTTTTTTTTCTTAGCTATATAATCCCGTAATGTCATCATCGGAAATCTCCTCTGTCTTTTGATCAAAGAGTACCTTCCCATGCTTCAGACCCACTAATCGACGGCAGTACTTTCTCGCCAGATCCACATCATGAAGGTTCACAATAACGCTGATCCCGTACTTTTGTTGGATCCGCTGAAAGGTATCCATAACCGCCTTCCCTGAATTCTGATCCAGACTTGCCACGGGCTCATCCGCAAGTATCACCCGGGGTTCCTGGGCTAAGGTCTTGGCAATAGCTACTCTTTGTTTCTGTCCGCCGCTTAACTGATCTCCCCGCTCAAAGGTTTTCTCCTTTAATCCTACGGTTTCCAAGGCTTCTTCCGCCAACCGGTAATCCTCATCTTGAAAAACCCCGAAAAAAGATTTAAAAGAAGACTGATAACCCAACCTTCCTATTAAAACATTTTCCAATACCGAAGATCGGTCCACCAGATTAAATTCCTGAAAAACAAATCCTATTCCCCGACGAAGATCCCGCAGTTCTCTACTCTTTAATCGGCTCACATCCTTATCTTCGACGAGCACCTTTCCCTTTGAGGGTAAAACCAGCCCGTTTAGGGTTTTCAGCAAGGTTGATTTCCCACTGCCGCTAAGTCCGATGATCCCTACAAACTCCCCATCATAGAAATCCAGGGATACTCCCCGTAGCGCCGGTGTTCGTTTATCATAAGTTACATATAGATCTTGAACTGATATCATTTTCTCACCTGCACTTCATTTAAATTTCACCGAGTACAAACCTCCATGGAGATTTCAGAGTTTATGTTACTTTG
>PWEO01000109.1 GCA_003553525.1 Clostridiaceae bacterium | reverse complement strand
TCATGAGGTTCCTTTATGAGCATTGACCTTTCACAACCATCGCACTTGATAAGGTGGTCTCTGGACATTATCCGTTTTGCGTAGACCTTGCCACCACACTCATCGCACCTGTTGTGTATCAGCTCCCAGTCAGTGAACTTGTATCTATTAGTCTTCATCTTCCTCCCTTCTTTCGGCAATCCATAGAAGTAGTTTAAGTCCATAACCCAGGGCCATAAGGGAGACATAAATTATGAAGTGTTTCATAGCTCCCCCTATTCACGAATATGTATATCCCAATCATTGGCATACAACCGAATCCGAGGACTACCAACCTTTGATGGTGGCATACCCTTGTCTTGAGCATAACTTAAATCGTACCCAAGATAATGACCAGTAAGAAGGATATACTGTTTGCGGTAGGCAACTTGCTTGTTTCTCATATCGATTTCCTGTCTTTCAATGGCAACCGATGCCCTATCGTGAACGTGTGCGTGAGCAATAATATCTGCTCCGAAGTAGTGGCTGATATCGGTAGCCGCCTTAATCTTCGTGTAGATAAACTTTGAACCACTAGCACCATGTAATGAATACATTGTGTAGTTGTGTCCATTTACACGAAACAGATGCCAGCAAGCACTGTGCAGGAACGGTACTCCGAGCCAACCAGCCATGTTCTTGGCGACATTGATGCCAGATGTTTTGAAGATACGCATCTCATGGTTACCCGCGTGCAATCCGAGAAGAAGTCCAGCTTTCGCCAATGGCATAAGCATATCAATCATTTCTTCCATCTGTGCTTGTGGATTAAGGGTCTGGGTATAGATACTATCTCCAACAGAGCCAGTAATGCCACTCTCAATCATGTCGCCCATGCAGACCATGTAAGTCCTAGTTCTGAGGCAGTAGTTAAGCAAATCCTGTGCTTTTTCCCGAAGGAAGTTGGGGTGTCCGAGATGCGTATCTCCGAAGAGAACGATGTCTGCGTGATACCTGTCCTTTCGGGGTTTAAGATCGTGTCGGTTGATGTTTACCTTTCGTCCTTTTCTGAGGTTCTGTTTCATTTCGTCCCTCCTTTATCCCTTCCCTTAGTTCCTGAATTTCGCCCTTTGTGATAATTCTCTTCTTGTGCATTCGGGCATTCAGTTCCTTTAAGAAGAAGATTGTTTCGATTGGCGTTAGGTCACCAAAGAGGTAGTGCCAACTATCATGGAACTTCTCTGGCAACAAGACTGTGTTCTTGGACTTACGTATCCGAGAACGAGGTGTTACATGGTGTCGAGAGTAATTCATTCACCCCCCTTTCCCCAGTATGCGACAAACTTGTCGGTAATCCTTATGATTTCAGAAACCGATAAGGATTGAACCTTGGTTTGAGCCATTCTCTCAATAGCCGATTCGTCAAAACTGGGATACTTCGTGTGATAGTATTCGTGGTAAAGTGTCTCAATCAGCATAAGCCGAATGTTAATCTTTACCAGAGACTTTCTGGGGTTTATTGTTCCGTAGGTCTTCTTGGAAGTCCAACAGAACTCAAAGTCCCATTCACTATCAAACAAGAAAACCTCGAACTCATTCATGACATCACCCCCTAGACCAGATTGTCAGAAAAAAGGTCCTCAAGCTCTTTTGCGAGAGCAATTTGAGTTGCTTCATCTTTGGCAAGGAAGTTGACCGTCTTATTTTTCTGGTCAATTTCCACCTCGGTATCGTACTTTTCGGCAAGCATTTGAACCTTGAAGATAAACTCTTGTTCAGGGCTCAGCTTGTCTCCTCCTGAATACCACATAGCATACCTCCTACTTAAGGATTATACGGAAAACAAGTCCGCAGTGCTTGCAAAGAACCACAAGACGATTCATACCTGAATCAATGATCCTGTGAAAACCATCTTTGCCACAATGGATACACCTTGCATGACAATACATTTACATCACCTCCTTTCGTTGTTTAGTGTGCTTTCCCTCCTTTTGTGCAGGGGAAAATTTTGCAAAAAACCCCCGCACAGAAGCAGGCAAACAAAAAACCACCCGAAGTCAGGTGGTTTCTGAATTAAATAAAGATATTATACGTCTGTGTATCCTCATGTTTTTAATACTTTTTCTAATTATACATAAGAGAAAAATCGTGTCAAATCATTTATTGCTTAAATAACAATTCTTCCACGCCCAGTATCCTTGCTTCTGCCAAACTCTGTATGCTGCTTCTATATTTGATTCCGGATCATAAAGATTACTATATCCGTGAACACAAGCTACCTGAAAAAGTCCATAGCTTCCCTGACACCCCCTGTGCCACTCCGGGTTGTGCGCTCTTGGGTTTAGTGAACTTTCGCACTTCATAATGCGATACATCAAATCTGCGTTCCAAGTCTTTCCTGTAAGTAAGTGATAGTAATTATCTGTCTTAGTTCCCAATACCTGAGACTCCTGATAAGTAACCATAATTGGTGCTTTCAGGAACCCCTGCTCGTTAAATAATTCGCTTTCTTGTCGCTCAAATTCAACTTCTCCAAAGGTTTTGTCTATACCTGCGACATATCCCCCAGAAATGGCAATTCCTATGATAAGTGACGCTATGAGTTTTTGCATAATAAGGGGCTCGCCCTAGCCATTCGGTCATATATTCATTCGGTTTCAAAAATACTCGTAGTTATTTTTCGCTGTCCTTTTTCTCTACGTACTTTTCTATTAAGATGGTAACCACTGATAATGTAATCAGTGCAATTCCTGTTCTAGGATCTGTTCCTAAATAATTAAGGCCTCCGACTAGAAGTCCTGCTCCTATTATAATGAGAGGTGTCTCAACAAAGATCTCTATGTTTTCTTTTATGTATTTAACCATACTATTGTTTTATTAAAGTAATAGACCTTTTTATGACTGCCGCAATTTTTATAAAAACTCAATCTTATACCAATCATACCCATCACATTCTCCTGCATAACCTAGCAACCTAACTGCTTCTCCCTTTTTTGCTTTTCTTATAATATCTCCATGAAGTCCGGCCTCATCTCTTACATTCATTCCCCAGTAAGTATTTATTATAACCTCTAAGTTATCTTTTTCTACGCTTTCGGGAACTATATTAAACCAGCCATCAGCCATATAAAGCGCTTCCTTTTCCGGAGTAAGTGAAACATTAAAATGATCTAATAGTCTTTTTATTGGCTGAGTAACCATAATACTCTCACTTCCCGCAAATAATTGCTCTACAACTTTATTCAACTTATTAAATACAGCAGATGAGCTATCTCCAGCATCTCCTAATCTTGGTTCCGTAAAAGTCATGCCCTTATATTTCAACACACCATCATCACTATTTACACGAGCCTCCACATCTACATCTAACACCTTAGCTTTTGTATACCCGGTAGTTCTTCCTTCTTTCCAAACTATATCTCCGGGCCTTACATCTTCTCCAATTTTAGGAACATACTCTCTTTTAAGTGTTCTTCTGAGTAATTTCTTTTTGACCCAATTAAGCCCTGCATCCATTTCGTTTAACTTATCAATACTTCTTTCGTACCACTCATGGGTTTCCCCTACAGCATGCTCTTCCAATGATCCACCATCGAATCGTGAAGGTTGTAGTATAGGATCTCTCTTCTTGAGAATACCATCAAGTCTTTTCTGGCAATGATTGTTTACTAAAGAAAAGACCTTACCTTCTTTATAAACAGGTATCCCGGCCGTACAAGCGGTTAAATAAGCATTGCACATAGATATACCTGCCTTCATGGGCCTGTGTTTTTTCCTATATTCTCCTAAATGAGAGGGCATCTCTCCCACCTTCACATCAGTTTCCTTTCCATCAATATACTTGGGAATAAGATCCTTTTCATCTAAATCCTCCTCCTTTTCTTTTTTAGTGACCCAACAACGAATAGCAGTCTCACCCCTTCTTCTTTTTTGAAGGTTTTTTATTTTTTTAATAAGACTTCGGCTATCCTTAAATCCGTATCCTACAGCCCATACGTTTTTTTTGTCGATAAGATTGCTCATTAAATTATTGTATCAAATCCCTTGTAAAAATCAACATGTTGAATTTGCCAACACCTCTTTCACGATAAAAAGGAGTACACTAAAAAGCGTTCCTAATATAACAAGACCTCCTGTCATAAAACCTCTCCACACCTCAAGTCTTCTTGTTCTACCATTCAGGATATTGAGAGAGTTTTTTAACTCCACTAAATCTACTTGTCTCATATCTTTAATATCAGTAGAGAGCTTGTTCTCTGTTCTTTTGATATCGTCTCTTATATTTTGTATCTCGTTATTATTCATAAGCTCTATCTTCCCACCTAAATATATCGTCAAAATCAATTAAGATTGAATTTTCTATTTTTTCCCAAGAGTCAACCGAAATTGGGATTTTTGAATGGTAATACATCTTATATAACTCATCTTCAACTATTCTATTATGTTTTTCTATTGATTCAATAATAGACTCTGTGCTTTCACCCCTTTTTATAGCATTCGTATATCTTTTACCAAGCCGTGTTTTACTATCTCTATATCTGTCAGCCATATTCCTTTTATCATACTGACGAGAGACATCATAAGGTGTAAAACTGAGCGCCTTCATATAAAGATCCCACCCTTCCGGTTCATGAACCACATCTCTACCAAAATCAATTCCCTCTTCTTGCCACCTGAAGGCTGTTTGTATGTTTCTAAGTGCTATTGGCGAGAATCTTTCATACGCTCTTTCCAAATCACCTTCTTTATAAAGATCCATACCATACTTAATATCTCCCGCTAAACCGTATCCTGCACCAAGGGCCTGCCCCATGGGATCATAGGTTGGAGAAACAATATCTCCAACTCCAAGCAATTGAGAGGTAGACATATTAGCCCAAGAGAAGGCACCACCTATGAGGAAGTCTCCTATCCATTCATCTTCTTCATCAAATAAAGCATCGATATTCTCGGTAACATCTCTTTTCCATATCCAACCAATTAAAGCATTTAATATCGCATAAAAAGGAAGTCCTCTTATTCCACCTATTGTTATCATTGAGGAAATTCCATAAAACTTCTGAGCACTAGTTCCGGTGGTCATCATTCTCATAAAATAATCTAAGTAATTCAGAGAGAAAGACCTGAAAACAAACATAGTTCTTAGGGGGCCCTTCATCTCTCCAACCTTAGTTAATCCAAAAGGTATATTGTGCTTACCATAAGGGAATTGAGTATTGTAATTCATCTCTTTCATAAACTCATATATCTTATTCTTATCTTTCATTTTGTACTGATTAACTGCTATGTCATAAGCTGTTGCCATTGCATGACTTCTATTTATGGTTTCTGTAGCTACACCAAAAGCTCCTATAACATTTTGAAGTGCTTCCATTTTTGGGTTTCTAACACCAAGCATCTGTTCTTGAAATTGTCCAGAAATCGCTCTCTCCATTACAGCTCTATCCATAAGCTCATAAAATAGGGGATCTCCCTGCCTCCTTTTTCCTTGTAAGAAATTCTGTATGGACTTAGGAGCTATTTTAATAAAGTCGTTTCCTGCTTTCCTTGATAAGAAATAATCTATAGACAATCCGTATCCCCTGCCCCAATGTTTGGGGGTTTGACTGATGCTGGCATGCTTACCAACCTCTCCTAATGTTGTCATTACAGGTTGTAGAGCGTTTTGGAAAAAGTATGATACTTTCCATCCGAGATACCACCAATAAATACCTTTTCTTAGGGTAACCCAACTATCATTCCCTGCTTGATTGAAGTAGTGCTCAAACCATTTTTCAGCCCTAGCTACTGCCTCTGAGGAAACTTTTCCATCTTTCTCTGCTTGATACATCTTCTCACGTGCTTTCTCACAGTGATATTTAGCTTTTGCTCTCGCATGAGCCCTTGAAACATCATCTATAATATCAAGTAAAGAGTGTTCAAAGTTCTCAAAAGTATAATCCAATCCGGGAACATTTTTTCTTTTTGCAATTCTTTTTTTCCAACCCTCCGTTGTTTTCTTTTCAATCTGTTTGACAATTTTTTGTATCTCAGGATCAGTTCTATCAACACCAGAATTATCTATTATCTTTTGAAGCTCCCACCAAGATGCTTGCTTTGTCATTGATCTCTGCATTTCTTTTGGCAAGTCTTTCCACTCTTTTACAACTATCCTGTCATACGCTTTCATATCCTTTAAGTGTTGCGCAAAATCTGCAGCATTTGGGGCATCTTGTGCAATAAGAGGTTGTCTTGCGTAGTGAAAGTGATCATAAGCAATTGTTTCATAAGTTCCGGTCTTTGCATTATAATCCTTTCCTGCAAAAACAATCCACTTTCCACTTCTTGTTTTAGGAAAATATCCTGTAAGCTCTTTGATTTGATTTTGAATATGTCGATCAATATCCTTTTTTTTCTGCGCTGTCATATCATAATAACCCGTCTCAAATTTCCTTGTCTCTATCATTTTATCTCTCACCTCATCCAAAACTTCTCTCACTCGCTTGTAGTAAGCCCTCTCCTGACTATCCATTCCAAACACTGTTTCAAGTTGCTGGTCAGTATAAACTTCTTCCATGTCAGTTCCTTGATACAAAACATAAGCAAGTTTTCTTTTTGAGGCTTCCGGTAGCTTTCTTATCTTACGTATACCTGATTTTTCGAGCCACTCTACTTTTGTTTTGTGATCTTCGTTTACTCCATAATCCTGAACGGGTTTATACATATCTCTAAAATGCGGATTTCTCATTGATTCTCCGTAAGGCATACCTAATATATTCAAGTATTTATCCGGAAGTTTTTTGAGAGAATTCCTGTAATTCTGTATCCATTCAACAGTATCATCGTGTTTCATTAGCTTATTAGCTTGCTGTAATCCTCTTAAATAATTATCAATACCTTTCCTTGCTTTTTTTGCAGGAGGAAGGTTGAGTATTTCAGTATCTTCAGCTGGAATCTTATACTTACTCCTTACACTTTGGAGCTCATTCATATAAGTCATTTCCATCGCCTCGGTAAATTTGGGAGCTATGGCAACGGTTGTATCGTAATCATTTAAGTAAGCTAAGAACCAATTAGCAAACATCTCTTCTCTTTCGGTTCTTCTATCCCAGTTTTTTGTGTATTTAATTAGATTTTCTATCTCTTTTATAAATTCCCCATCCTTAAAGCTCTCTATTCTATCTATAACCTCCTGCTTTTTCTTATCAGTCCAAGGCATATTATTCACATTCTCGCGCATCTTATCATATCTCTTTGAGATCCTTTGCTTCATACTTCTGGGCTTTTTTAAGTCTCCAAGATTTTGTATAACCACATAATCAAAAACATGGCCCACTTCGTGTCCTAGCGTTGCTAAGCTCCAAGTCTCTTTAAGAGTTATACCATAATTAAGTTTGTTATATTTATCCCACCAAAAAGTTCCCAGCAAATCTTTTTTGTGAGGCTTATAGGAAATCTCACTTACTCCCAAGTCAAATGCTATATCCCTTAAAACAGTAAACCATCTCTTTTTATTTGTCTTTATATTAAGATCCGTTGTCCATTGACGAGACAACATTCCCACTTCACTTTCTTTTGTTACTGGTGGATCTATTACTGGATCTTGACTGGTTTCATCTATTTGAAACTCAGGCTCTCTAAGAAAAGAAGGTAGTTCAGGGTCTCCCTCTATCATATTATAAAACGCCTTTGCTTCTTCTTTGTGTCTAAAGTGTAGTTTTCCTAATTGTACATTGATGTTTGCTTCTTCTCCCTCAACCGCCCTCTTATGAATTAAACTATGAACTAAAACCTCACTTTCTGCTCCACCTATAAATATCTTCACCTCATCTGGGCTTACCCTAAACTCAGTAAGTTTTGGCTTTGTTTTACTTTGGGATAGCACTGCCTCAGCAAACTTATCGGCAAATTTTTTATCATAAGTAGCACTAACTAGACGATCAACATCAGTAACTTCCCCTACCCTATAAAGGGTAATCATCCCATCTTTTTCAGTAATTTGCTTAACTTGCTCTTGAGTCCGTTGTTTAACTTTTTTATCTTCTGCTAATTCCTTCAAATCTCTGAGAGCTGCATTTTCTGGTTGAATATCTCCCTCATAACTAGTTCCCATTGATTGATAAAATTCTACATTTGTTTTAACTTTTTCTAAAGCATTGGGAATATCCTTAGGCGCTACCACATCTTCTTTTTTTCTAAATAGATCGTAAGCAAACTGTTCACCTGTTTTGCCTTGATTTATGTAGCTCTCTACAGAATCTCTGGCCTCTTTTCCAAAACTACTCTCAACCGCACCTATTCTCTCCTTTAAGCTGTCTTTTTGATTATACCAAATACGAACAGCTTCTTTTTGCGTTTTATCTAACTTATTCCAATCTACATTCCTTTTTCTTAATTCATGTATGTGAGGAAACCTCTTTTTTATGGATTGTTTTTTTCTAACATCAAAGTCACTTGTTCCAATATCTTCCGGAGGCCCTAATTGATGCCTGGGCATTTCATCTCCCATCTCTTGTATTTCACTTGGTCGTGTATCTAATGGTCCCTTGTCTGGAACAATAAGTCTCTTATTGCCCTTACTTCTTTCAATCAATTCATCAACCAACTGACTTGGTGTTATTCCTAACTCATCGGCAATCTCATCTATTGCAGTACCCTTATCCTTAGAAAATATACGCATATAATCACCTTTGCGCATAGCTTCTCTTACCTCTGTTTCAAATCCGGTCGTAGGAACCTTTATTTTTCTTTTTCCTTTATATATCTCATCTATAGCATCAGGTATATTGTCTGAATCAGGAGGCAATCCTAATTCTTCAGGTTTCGTTTTTATACTATCCGCAGGTGCGTATCTCTGATCTCTATCAATTAAATTCTTTCTTTCTAAAATATCTACAGCTTTATCTACATCAGTACGACTATATCCTTCCCCCTCTACTGCTTCATGTATATCATTCAAATTGGTCCATTGTCCCGGCTGAGCAATTTCATAAACTATTCTATCCGCTAAATAATCAGGACTTGTTGGTACATCTTCTGGTCTTAGTTTTGTAACAACATCATGAGCTAATTTAGGTTTGTTTACCATTATAGCAGAAAGTTCTGCAGCTTCTACCAGAGTTGGTTCTTTCTTTAGAGCTAATTCTTTCAATCTTTCTCTAACATAACCCTCATCTTGACGAAGAACCTCCATCATTTGCTCATCATAAATCATCAAAGAATCATATTTATTCACATCCAATCTTGCATCATCTACTCTTTCCTGAAGGAAGTTAATCAATTGCTGTTGTTCTGCAGAAGGATCCTCTATTTCTCTTAACCTACCAAGAAGATTATCTTCCACCTCACCTCTTCTTGTGGTTCTATTTAGCTCCATGGCTTGATCTGTTGCATCCAAAAAATCATCAGTCGCTCTTATTATATCGTTAGGAGTTATTTGTTTCTTTGATCTTGCAGCACCACCCAATGCACCAAAACCGAATCCCATCAAAGCACCTCCAGCCATGGCGTTTTTAACCCTGCTCCACCCCTCTTCACTTCTAAGTATCTCAGAGGCGGAAATATCTTTCCCTTGAGCAACTTGTTCTCCCATTATAGTAAATATCTCTGCTATACCCTCAGCCACACCCTCTGATGGAGCACCAACCATAATACCTTCTGCTGCAACTCTTATTTTACTTTTCATTGCTGCTTTACCAAATGCTCCTAAAGTATAAGATGCTATCATGGCAGGAAAGACTATACTAACTGCTGCAGCCGGAGCTCCATATCTTAGTGCCGCAGATGTGGCATCATCTATCTCAGCCCCTTGTCTAACAGCTTCCTCAAATATAGTTCCTGCATAAGAGGCATAGCCTACTGAAAATGTGCCCATAGTAGATCCAGAAATAGTTCCAAGTTGTTGAGAGGTAAGACCTCCTAATTTAGGAGTTTTTGCGGCCAACTTTCCTACTCCTGAAGTTGCGACTCTAGCGCCTATTTTAGATTTACCAATAGCGGATCCCGCAACTCCACCAGCAGCACCTCCAATATATCCACCAATCATTATACTTCCAACTATTGGAACCATTTCTATCGAAGTAGAACCAACCCACCTTCCAAAGTCACTAAATGTATCTATATCCTCTATCTTCTCCACATCTTTTTGAAACTCTCTAGCTATCTCTCTCCTTTCCTCCGCTCTATCCAATAAATCATAAGTCCCTTCCTCTGAAAAAGAGAAAAAAGGCAGTCTATCCGAGAAAGCTCTGGTAACTGCTCGTGTAGATAAAATCTCTGCTGCTGTATTGTGATATGTTCTTTTTGAAGAATCTCTCAAGGTTTCCCATACACCTTTTTTGGGTTCTACGTCAATCTTTTCCCTTCTTCCCACCCTGTCCAATTCAACCACTGTTTCTTTTGGTTTTTCTTCAGTAAATAATCTTTCTCCCATATCATAAATATCAGCCATAAAACCTCTCACTCTATCAGGAATACCTTTTGTTTCTTTAATTGTAGCTTTTCTAACCTCCTCATGGAGATCACTATCTTGTTGGATCATCTGTTGATGTCTCTTTAGTAAATTAGAAGAACCTCCAGTTTCTGCCGGAGATCTTATTTGAGTTCCAACACCAGTATCTTCACGATACTTTTGTCCTGTTTCATCAGGAATACTAGGATCTCTTCTGATTTCCTGAAGTTCTTTTTTGTGTCTATCTAAAAGACTCATATTATCTGTTAATGTGAGGAATAAAATTGTGTTACAGACATGGGAACATCTATTCCTGTGCGCCTCATTTCCCGAAGAATGTCTTGTGTGTCAACTCTATCATAATACGCATCCAGTTCACCTAAAAATCTCTGTATTAACTCAACCCTTTCTTGTTCTGGCATTTTATTCAACTCATCTTTCATTCCCTCAACCCAATCAGTTCTAAAATGAGTTAATTGCTGACTTTTTGTATTCAAGTCCAGATCGCTGGCCGTCTCAAGTAATTCTGTTTCTGTCCGTGCTGCAGATAATCCTGTAGGGTTTTTTTCTACACGGAAAGTCCCATCAGTGGGGTTTCTTAATATAGAAGAGATTTCTGTTTGATCCTGAGAGACTATGCTTTGTATGTGCTCTTCTTGAGGACGCATATTATTTAACAAAGTTTCAGTAAATCCGGCTGGTAATCCTGCCTGAACTTCTTGTTTTGCTAATTTAGCTTTCTGCTCAGAAGACAAGTTGTTAATAGACTGCATAGCACCTCTTTGAATTGCATTGCTCATTGCATCAGTAGCTACTTGCCAATTCGCAAGAGCGGTTTGTTGTCTTACGGACTCTAACTCTGTTTCTGTTCTAGCTAAATTAAGAGCATTTTGAAAATCCTGCATCTTAGTATCAATAAGCATACCTGTAAGATTGAATGCTTTATTAAATCTCATTTCATAATCTTGCCTTGCCATTTCATATTGTTGAGCCTCAAGATCCATCATCATATTTATAGTCTCGTATTTCTGATTCAACTCACTAACAGCAACTTCTTTTCTTTGCTCTAAAAATCCTATCTCTCTTTCCATTTCCCTAGACATTTCTCCAGTCCTGCCCCTCATCTGCTCTAAGGTAACAGGTCTTCCTTCTTCACGCGCAAATTGCTCCTCCCATCTTTGTTGAGCCTCCACTATCTCCCTATCATACTCTGCTATTTGTTGCTCTATAGGTTCTACCTGATATTTGCTCCTTAATCTTTCCATCTCCCCACTTAAATCAGGAACTTCCGGAGTTTCTCCTATTTTATCTCTCATCCAATCAATATCTTCTCTTACATCGGGGACATCCGGAAGATCTACTCCCTCTACTTGATAACCATCTAGTGCTTCTTGTAAATAGGAAAGATCGGGCCCTTTTTGTAGTTCCTCATCGTCTCTCGGAGTTCTCCCTCCGGCAAATGTATGTTCTTCGTGTTGAGCATCATATGTTTTAGCTCTAGCTGAGTCAAGAAGACTATGAAATGCGTCTCTAGCATCTCTAGCATACTTCTGAGCCTGCATACCTTCTGCTATCCACTTTTCATGCTGCGCCTCTTTTTCTCTTTCCTGACTTTTATGCTGACCGACTCCCCAAAGTCCCGCAATAGTGTGACCTAGCCAAGGAGCAGCTTTAGCTGCTTTAACACCTGCCCCATATAGTATTGCTGGTACAGCCATATCATTTATCTTTGTTTAATAGACCTTTAAGACTTTTTATCACCGCGTTGGCTTCGACTATTTGTTTTCCAAGTTCTTGAGATTGCTGGTTTAATTCTTGAATCTGTCTGCTTACTTGCTGAAAACTTTCTACCAACTTTTCTTTCTCCCTCTCTTTATCTTTTATATCTTTTTGTATTTGATCTTTTAAGTCCATGGTTTTATTGTATTACTTATTTATAATTTTATCAACCCTTTTTTCCTCAATTATGCTAAAGATAAAAGATATTTTAAGTAAGTTCTTCATCTTTTTGTTTTTTTATCTTTTTTTCTTTTGCCAACCTGGTATATTCTAAAGCATTAACATTTTCAGGTGTATAAAACTTATCCTTTCCAAAAAAGTATTTAAGCTCTCCACTTTCATCTACTAAGGCCATCCCATCTTCTTCTATATCCATATTGTAAGACTCAGTTAAAACCCAATCATTGTCAAAATCTATATCTCCTGTGTGTACCTCTACAGCATAAACATCAGACCATCTTACGTTTGAGGCTCCCAACCTTGTGCTGTTATCACTAAAAGGGACATAGTTTTGGGCGGTTCTCAGACCATCATTAAGAAATTTAAGATGAGTAGATTGTCCATCTATTTTCATACTATTATAATCTTGTATTAGAAAATCACCTCTTGCGAATAAATCACCATACGAGTTTACCGTAGCCAAATTTTGAGATTGATCATGGTTTTTTATAAAAAACGTGTTATCAGTTCCGGTCGTAACCCAAAACTCATCTTGAGATGTAATAGAAATGCTTCCATAGCTATTTGTGGTTCCACTTGAATTTATTAAAACACTTTTATTATTGTCTAAGGACAGATCTCCATCATCTAAAGCAACACCGGTTCCAACTGTAGTTCCTCTTAGTGTTCCCCTGAGCGAGCCACCAGCATAAAATTTCAACTCATCCCCAGAACTAAGTTCAATTCTATCGTCTCCTCCATCTGTTGAAATTACATCTATTCCTTTAAGGGTTCCAGTGAAAATATCATCAGCACTCAACGAATCTATATGTGCTTCATCTATTATTGCATTACCTATCATCGCTTTATCTGAAATATAGGCCACTTTAGTATCCAGCATATCATTCCTTAAATAACCACCCTCGACTATTGTTTCGCCAAGTTTCGCTCTTTTTACTTCATCTTCTTTTGCCATAGCTCCTGAATCTGTAAGCCAAGCTACATTTTGAGGGTTATCAGCAGTAACGTCTGCATCTGTAGCACCTACCGATAGTTTTCCGTCAATATGTGCGTCTCCAATTTTTACATTGTCTATTTTAGCGAAATCTATATTGGCTATCTGAGCATCTACTATCTGACTTGTAATCTTTTCTGCGTCCAAGCTCTCTATATGAGCATTTTCAACCACTATATTCTGAATATAACTCCAATCTACCTCAGAGCCTGTTCCTGCTATAATTTGCCCAGTTATAAGAGCATTTGAAGCTATTAAGTTTCCATCTAAATCTACAGAGAAAGGAGCTTGATCAAAATACTGATTACCGATCCACAATCCATCAGAATCAAAGTTTAAGGAATTATCTCCCCTTCCGGCACTAATCCTCTCTAAGTTTTCAAACTGAAGTTGCCCGAAAGTATCAATATCTCTTCCTTTAAGTGGTTTTATTGATATATTTATAAATGGATTAGCCATGTTGTACGGGTTCAATTATCAACTCTTCTAAAGTCGGAGCATTATCCCCATCTGGAATAAGCTCAACCTTTATTTGAAAAACTCCTATTGGTTCAGAAAGACTAGCATCAATTATCTTTCTTATGGTATCAACTATAGTATCATACTCCTGAAACCCTTCATAATTAACATTTCTATAGAGTTTTATTTCAGTATTTTCCGGCAACTCCACATAAGCGGCAATTATTCTTTGAATGTTTATAAGCTCCATTCTTCCCGGATTTATCACCCTTGTCTCTAAAACTCCTGTTGCCTTGTTTTCCCAATCTGTTACATCTATCCCATATTGGTTCCCCTTCTTCCAAGAGACAATCAGAGTTCCCCCTATTAGTTCCATGGCACCTATCTCTACCTTCTCTTCAGTATCTCCAAAGGATAGTTTGTGTTCTAAATTCAAAACGTGATCATAGTTTCTATTATGAGAACCTAGACTATATACTCCAACCTCTGCTCCCCTCCCCTCTTGATCGGAAATAGCAAATAAAGGAAGTCCCTGCCTATTAGCTACAGCATTAGGAAATATAGTTGACTTTTTGTCAATAGAATACTCTCCGGGAATTTTTTTATAATCCTCAAGGTCTTGCCCATTATAGAAATATATATTCCCAGCCACCCCGGCACTTGCAAGTATCACGTTGTCTGTTTGTAAAAAAGCATTTATTCCTACCTCGGGAATGTCGTCATAACTTGAGAATGTCTTACTAAAAGTGTTCCATTGAAAAATCTTCGTATCATGGATGTAATCATCGACATAGGTTCCAATTAGAAGGGCAGTTCCTATTTTACCCAAAGATTTAATCCTATAAGGATCTTGTAGTCCTTTATATAAAGCTGAATCGGACCAAGTATGGTTTTCATCTACTGAGGCAATCCTTCTCCCATCACCTATCCATAGAATTAAATTGAGAACCTTCATCGGATGAAACTTCGGATCCTGCTCTGTAAATGTTTGCCAATTATCATTCGGAGATGTCCAACTGGAAGCATTGCTTACTTCTATCCTTCCTAAGTTATTCTGAGTAGCATAATAAATATATCCATTGTACTCTATAGAGTTCATTACTCCATCACCTACTGTTCCCACATGAGTCCAAGTTCCACTAGAATCTCTTTTCCACACCTTTCCATTATTCGAGCCAAAAGCATAAACATTCTCATCTGAAGAAACTACAATTGTTTTTATGAAATCATCAGGAGTAAATTCTTGTTTAAGCGCTTGGTTGGGTTTAACAATTCCGGGAGTAGAGTGTATATCACAATTAACCATCCGGGCCATAGAACCCTCAGCTCCAAGCCACTTAGAGTCTGCTACTCCTCCTAAATTAAAGTTTTTTAATATAATTGGATCTGTCATAAATCTTTTTGATTAGTTTTATTCCACTCAGCATCATCTTGTTTATCTTGTCTCCATTCAGCATCGTCTTGTTTATCTTGTCTCCATCCAAGAAAGCGAGCAAACGCACTCTCTTTTAAGTTAAGTCTCTCTTTAATTTTCGCTATGCGTTGTCTTAAAGTTGAAACTCTTTCACTGAATTGTATTGTATCTTTAACTATTGCAAATATAACAATTGATGCAAAAGCTACACCTTCTTTAAGTGATAGTAATTCTTTTGCCTTTGCCACTCTAGACCTTATACTCTTTGTAAAATCTGATAAAGAAAATGAGTCAGAGACAGAAGCCTTTCTTTGTCTTAGAGCTTGAATAGTATCACTAAATCCTATTGAGTCGGAAACCTTTGCAATAATATACTTTGTAGTGGAAACTAAATCAGTTAGTCCAATAGAATCAGAAACCTTTGATATACGTTGTCTTAGTGCCTTAACTTTTTCTGATAAATCCAAGCTATCCTTAACTTGAGCTATTCTTTGCCTTGTAGCAGAAACTTCGTCACTAAAAGATATACTATCTATACCAACGACAGCGTGATGTATAATTATATTCAGCTTTTCTGAGAGCGAAAGGTTTTCAGATACTGCTATTTTCCTGTGTCTAGTTACGGATACTTTTTCTGTAAAATTGAGACTTTCTACTGCCTCTATGAGAATTTCCGGAGTAAGATCAAAAAGCAAACTGTCACCAGTAGGAACCATGTATTCCTCTAGCTCAAATGTTAGATTGTTTGCTTTTGGGATAATATACTCCATATTATTCTAAATTAGTCGGATCAATATCCCACAAACTGGGCGCGTTCCATTTATATCCCTCAGTATCAGTGTATCTTACCTTCACGTGATATTTATCGTTTGCGAGATTCTCGTCATCGAAAGAATACTCAAACTCTCCATTTGCATCTGTGATGATGCTTGCAACATAAGTCTCCTTATTCTGATTGGTTATCTCAACTATAGCGTCTTGAACATTCCCATCACTATCTATAACTTTCCCGGCAATTTTACCATATTTCGTGTTGAATGTTTTCACATCTCCTTCGTAGGTGTCTGTTCCCACATCAAGCATTGCCTTAAAATCGTAATCTTGTCCCATTTCAAGTCCCGTAATCTCTTTAGAGAACACTCCTGTTTCAGTTGATTTAGGGGTTTCTGTCCAATCTAGATCACCCGGTTTTTTATAGTGGAAGTAGGCATCTCCCTCTTCTTCAGTCTCTCCGTTTAGAGTTGCTTTGTCAATTTCTCTATTAGTGGCTTCTTTGGTTGTTACCGGGTCAGTAAGCTCTAATTCGTTCTCACTATGATCAGTGGTTGAGAATTGAACCTTTCCATTAACATCAGCAGTCAGCTTTTCCTTAAATTGGCGTTGTCCATCAATTATCTCGTAAAGAATCTTTACTAATCCTTCCTTGCCCACATCAACTTCGTAGTTAACGGTAACACCGGCCTCGGTTACTTCCTCTACCCATTGAAGATAGATGTTTTCTGGATAAGTATCATATCGTGAGAATGTGTAATAACTATATTCAGTTCCTGCAGTATTTGAGACGGTAATATCAACTCTGTCCAGAGTCTCCCCTGTCTGCAGTCTATAGGTTATATCCTCTAATGGCTTGAAGTCGGTTTCTTCGTTATCTACATCCAGATTTACTCCTCCAACCTGAAGTATTCGATAATATGAGCATATAGGGCTTGTCATTCCGATTCTACCTGTAGTAAATATCTCATTCAATCCAAGCTGTGTTGGGTATATCTCCATTGCATCCGTTTCACCATCTCTTATAGGTCTTCCGTCATGATCCCATGTATCTTGGAAAATAGTATTAAGATTAGTTCCATCATAAACAAGAATTACATTAAATCCTTTATCATATTCACCGTCGTGGAAAAATCCTGCTCCAACTATTTCATGTCCAAAGTCGTTATTGGAGTCTCTATAAAGTATTGAGAGAACGGTTGAGTGCCCCTGTGCCGGATATTCAACTCTATCTAAGAGAGTCATTGCTGGAGTTCCTGTGTCGTACTCCCAGAGTCTTACCTCTGCAATATCCGATAAGTTGTCATACTCGTAATAATTACCACCTGTGATTATGTTATCGTTTCCGTCTCCTGTAACGTCAGCAATATCCATTCCGAATATCTCCGTAAGGTCTTCACTTTCGTAATAATAGTGCTGGAATTCTCTACTTAGTGTGCTTGTTCCTGAGTCGTAGTCATAAACAATGATAGTTGCATATAGAATCCAGTGGTCATGCTCGTTGTATAGCCCCGATTTAGTAGTACCTGTGGATACAATTTTGTCTCCTGTTCCAAAATCTCCAACTCCAAGAGAGAAGATTCTATCTCTGTCATTATTGTTAATTTCTTCCACTAATCCAGTATCAGCGCTGTCTATGAAGTTTATGTTGTTGTTTGAATCTACATTGTAAATCCTCACCTCTGAGCTGGCAGCATCACTTCCCTCTCCATTCATTCCACCAACTATTAAATCAAGACCGCTGTGCTCTGTTATATTCGCAGTATTCATTGCAAAAAACTCGGATCTAACTGTTCCGGGGTTCCATGTAAGAGTATTAAGCTCTGTAAGAGTTCCGTCGTAAGAATAGATTGCTATAAATCCTGAAGCATAATCATTTCCAGTTTCAAATGTATATCCGACTGCTACTATCTCATTATTTCCATCTCCATTTATATCTACTATCTCAACTCCGTAAAAGCCACTCTGGTCTCCATAAGGTGTTCTTTCGAGGAATTCTTTCTCATCATTGTCATCAATAACTACAATGGTCGAATGCCACTTGTGAAAACCTCCCTCTACTTCTTCTTTAGCTTTACCAGCAATTACTCTCTTTCTTGCTCCATTGAGCGTTCCTATTGCTGTTGAAGAACCGTGTACTCCCGTTTCACTTTCATCAGGGTCAGTAAAGAAGTCATCAGATGTGATCGGAATCATTGACTTTTCTTTAACCGCCATCGCTTCTTTCTCAACCGTTACTGGAGTATATTCACTTCCTTCGTTGTTATAATAAGCAGTATATTTAGTTCCTACTTGAGCTAAGAGTCTTATCTTTACTGTAGTTGTTCCGCCTTCGGTAGTTCTCTCTGCTTCTTCATAGTCTACTTGGACTCCTTCCTCGTCGTATATTCTGAGACGGTTTCCGTCTATATTTTCTTCGTCTATGTTCAGAGTAACTCCTACCAGTTCTTCTCTGGGCTCATTAAATTGGTCTACTGTGTAAAAGTCTCTCCTGTATTCAAACTCGGCATCCATCCATCTAAGGAAAATATGTTTAAGCCTTATTACATTATAAGTTAAATCATCGGCTGAAATCTGTACCTCATAATCCCCTCTATCCCAATCATTCTTTGAGAAAGTATAGTTATATTCGTAATTATCAGTTTCACTTGTAAGAGTTTCATTCACTATCTCGTTCTGTTCTGGATCCCAAATCTTGAGAGTAACCGTCATATCCTTATTTTCAGGATGGGTTATGGTTGATTTGATTTTAACTACATCTCCGAAGTCAGCTATCTTTATTGGTGAGCCAGCTCTTTCAAACTCTATTGGAGACACATCCGGAGCAGGTACGCTTACTTCAAAAGTTCCACTCTTTTCATCTTGGTCTGCACCAGTATCGATACTTTCCCACTTATATTCCCAAGTTCCTTCCCTGTCTAATTCTTCGGGAATGCTATAAGTATACTTATAAGTTCTGCTATTCGTGGTTTCAGTTTCGTGAGTTACAACTTGATGAAGAACTTCGGCACCTGTCGGGTCCCAAAGAGTGAGTTTTGTCTCATCAATATCTGTTGGAGTATCGTGAAGAACCTCACATTCTATATCTATATCCTTTCCTGCCTCCCCTTCTTCGGGAGTTGTAGAAAGGTTGGTAACAATAGGAGCATCTCCAACTACATTGAATGTATGCGTATCACTTCCTACTCCGCTAATTTCAGATTCCATTGTCCATACTCCTCCTTCATCCTTATCGTCAGGAATGTCAAAGGGCATTGTTATCCTCCACATATCTCCAATATCTTCGATTGTGCTTCCGGGATATCCTACTGTAAAGAATCTGTAATAGGTTTCACTTGCATCAGTCATTATTCCCACTCTTCCTGCTGTCATTATATATTGAAGCTCATATTCTAAAAGTTCACTTCCATCAAACACCAATTTAGCGGTATTGCCATCAATTGATCCTCTAAACTCATTCCATCCTCCAGTTGAAAATGGTCGTGATGTTTCGTGAAAATGTCTTGTTCCCTCGTGTATTTCTTCAATTCCGACAACTGAATAAGTGTGAGAAGCGTAAAATGCTACATAGTTATTGCTATCCTGATAACGCATTATAATCCTTGTGGTATGCTCTGGAGCTTCTGCTACATAAAAATCTAAGGCGGCTGATAGTTCCGCTTTATCGCTTACTACTGTTGATTTTATGAGAGCGGTTTGATGATAGGCCGGAGAGTATCCAAACTCCAATCTTTCGTTTGTCTCATTTACACTATAGTCAGTTCCTAAATCCCAATCATCGCCAGTGCTTGTTTCGCTTATAAAGTCATCTCTGTACTCTTGTGGTCTTTCACTTGATATTCTATCAACTGCATCTGGGTCGGTTAGGGTAACGGTTAAGTCATCAGTGTTATAGTCTTTTGTTATTTCTGTAATCAGATTGACTGTTTCTCCAGGGTCGTATCTATCTTTATCTGTTGTTACTGTTGGCGCTGCGTCCTCCACACTATACTCCAGCGTACTTAATCGTGGAGTTTCCGCTGTATCAGTTGTGCTTAGTTCTTGTCTTACCCATAGGTATTTTCCTGTAAGGTCTTGGTCTGTTGATATGCTGTCTATTGATGTGTCATTTACTTCTTCTTGGTATCCTTCTGTTGTTGTTTCTATACTACCTGCTGTCCAGAAAGTAGAGTTAGAGGATTGGTTGTTGTAGATGGTTAAAATCTCATCGCCTGTTAAAGCTGTACTCAAAGCACCTGTTTCGTCTTGAAATTGCCCCTCTAATTGCCTGTGAGTGGAAGCCCAAGACAGACCGCCCATATACCAAGAACCCGAAGCGGAAGAAGTCCCTAAAGACTCGTCTGTTTCTGAATCAACTTCAACACCATCTAAATAAGTAACCATAGAGTTACCATCTCTTTTCATAACAAAATGGTGCCAAGTATCATCATCATACGGCGATGCATAATAAGAAAGCGTTACACCATTTGTAATTCTTGATATTATACGTCTGCGGTCTGACAATAAATCTAAGTATAAGGCAGACGTATAAGAACCCGAACCATGTGATAAGAAGCTAGGTTGGTTTTCAGACGACTTCACTACATCACTTGTCCACTTAAACCAAGTAGACATTGTAAAATCAGCTTGGACTAATGAGGGGCCTGAAAAACTAATCAGGCTGTAATCCCACTCTTGGTGTTTTCCTACAATACCATCTAATGTTTGAGAAGGATTGTTAGCAGACGTTTTTGTTCCATTTCTGTTGTTACTTGTTTCATCTTTAACCGTTGAGGTGGTTAGGTCTGCCATTGTAAAATAAAACTCTTGGTCAGAACTAAACACATTCTCCATTCCTAATGCGTGGTCGTCTGCATAATCGTCTTGTCCTGAACCAAAGTAAATATAGTATTCTGTATCTGCACTTGTAGAAATATCGTCTGCTCTGAAATATACTAATCCCTTTTTATTAGTAGTATCTACTTCTCTTACTCCTCTTGGAAGTTCTGTGCCGTCTGATTCAGTAACCCTAATATCTCCACCATCTGATTTTACTGTTGTCCAGAAGTCGTTATATCCAGCAGCTGATAAATGCTCTCCTAAATCAAATATCATTGCGTAAGGATAACTCGCAGCTACTTTTGTATTGTCAGAAGTTATCTTTATTCTGTGTGTTCCTAATTTACTCGGCTCTACCGTATCACTATCACTTACAGCAGTGTAGATTTTGATGTCTGTATCTGTTGGCTCTGTGCTTGTCCATTTTATATTACTAGACTTTACTTTTTTAATGCTGTCTAAAGATATTGGAGATGATGTTCTGTATCCTGAAGTATTATAAACACCAGCACTTTCTTCTGTGAGTTCCAAGTGATAGGTTCCATCTAGAATATCCTCAACATTTGAATAATCAAATGCATCAGGTATCCATTTTTGTTCGCTATTATCTTGTGGTTCGTTGCGTTCTGCCATTAAAGTTTACAATAAATCATTATAAGTAAGACGATAACTACTATACAGAAGGGGATTTTCTTAAGATGCTACTACTTCGTATTCCCCGGTCAGTACTTCGTCCGCATCAACCTCCTTGGTTCCTGTCAGCTTTCTTCCTCCCATCGTTCCTGCACTGGCATCGTTGAAGAAACCTATCTCCTCAACGGTTCTTGTAGCGGTAGCCGTCCAAGAATGTACAAGTTTTAAGGTATCATCATCAACAGTATCTGTCTCCGATGTTACAGTAGCTTCCGCTCTTGCAAGACCGCCATCACTAATCTCAGTTACGAGAGCAGTTTGAGTTGCGTCTTCAGCTGTAGTGCCGGATCCAACTGCCAAGTACTGAAATCTAGTACCTCCCAAATTTTGTCCGCTAAGTTTAATAAATTCAGCGAGACCGGTATTGGTGATTACGTTTTCCATCCAGCCTGTGGACCACTTCAGTGATCCGTCTTTTTTGTGGCAAGTTAATTTTACTCTACCACTTATACCAACTTTTCCTTTTGCTTTAGTCATGGTTTTAACTTTTTAACTAATAATTTGAGCCATCATCCTTTGGGACAGAGGCTATTATCGACCTGTCCAAATTCAATCCTCTTATCGACCTAAGAGCTTTTTGCAAGTCCATTTCAAACATTTGCTCTTGCTCTGTTAGAGGAATTGGCCTTGGCCTCGAAGACTTATAAAGTATCGAAGTCCTTCTTCCTATCAATTCATGAAACTGTCTTGGGAAACTTCTTTGCTTTTTATCCTTCCACTCAGCCATATCATCATCTGTAAACTCTTCCATTTTAGGGGGGTATACCATGTGCCAAAGAACAAGTCCTTCTTCAACATCTTCTATCGGAGCGCCTGAGAGTATCCATAAAGCTGACCTGTAAACATCAAATCTTGATTTTTTCCCGCTAAAATTTGCCTGTATTGACTCTTCATCCATATTACCGTCATATCCATCATTCAAATCAATCTCATCCAGTCTTTCCCAGTTTTCCCCATCTATCTTAGCTTCTACTGCTTTTATATTGCTGAGGAGGTCTCCGGGAAATCTATACTCCCTCCTTCCTTTTTCCAAATTCCTATAAGAACGTTCTCCAAAGTAATCCTCATTTTCCCTCACTATCTCTTTAGCAATATCATCACGGGCTATGTTCACAAAAAGAAGAACACGGGAATCCTCAAACGTTTGTTCGTTCGTTGTGGTCAACTCGTGTATGTATTCTTTTAATTCGTTTCCGGTCATATTACACTTCTTATTCCTCCCCCTCTAAAGGAGGAGTTTATAAGGAGTTTAATCCTCATTGGAGGTCTTGAGAACAACAATTCCCCACGTCTTTTCAGCGCCGGTTGTTTCGCTAGAGGCAAGATTCTTTATACTAACCGTGACCTCATCATCACCGGTAACTTTCGCACCAATAAAGACAAGATCGTCTTCAAGATCACTGGGAGCTGTCATAAAGACCACATCACCAGTTTCAACTCCATCAACCTCTACGGTTGTATCTTCCTTAGCGTCGGCTGCAACGCCTCCGGGCTCAATATCAACCGTCCCGAACTCTAATAGACCTCCTCTTATTCCGTCGTAAATTCTTGCTTTTGAATCCATAAGCTAAAAATTAAAATTTTTAATCGACCATTTATTGAAGAGCATCTGTCACATCATCTGAACGATTAACAAGTTTTTCCTTTCCGGCCTGCATTTCAACATTGTACTTTTCGGCAAGCATTTCAGCTACCTGTCTAGGAAGACTGAGTGATACTCCTTTTTTGATCTGTATCCCGTAACCATTTATACGGACAATATCAAAAGAATCATCACTCTCTCCGCTAGATAAAGGTATATGAAACATAATCTTTTCCTGACTATCCAAATGTTCTTTAGTCATCTGTTCTTTTCTCTTCCTCACCTCTTTCTCTTTAGTCTGCTCTTCGGTCTTTTCTTCAGGACTTTCATCCACCGAGTCTTGAGACTCAAACTCACACGATTTCTCATGGATTTTGAGTCCCTTCTCGGATTTGAATTTTTTTCCGCAATTACATTCGAACATAATTCTTTAGAGAATTAAACCTCAAGACACTGCATGTTCATATCTAACAATCGCATCATCGTTAAGTATCTTACCAACGAATGTTGCCTTCCATCCGGCAGTGGCGCGTTGCTCAAGCGGATCAGCAGTACCTGCGGAACCAAGCGGTTTAGTGATGGTCTTCATTGCTTCACCACTAACACGGGTCATGCCAAAAGCATCTTGTCCGAAGATAAGAGTGGCATAAACATCCTCATCGCCTGATCCTGCGTCTTCCCATACTTTTGTATTATGGGAAAGGATAAACCTAACTTTATCTACTTTTCCAATCTCACCCTCAAGTACATTCGCCTTGTTGGAGTATTGCTCAACAGAGATAAAGTCATCCAGTTGTTTAAGATCATACTCGCCCTTGGGTCCTATGATACCGATGTAGGAAGCGTCAACGGGTCTTGTTTCATACCCTGCATCAGGAGCAACTCTTCTGGTAATAGGTTTTGCCTTATTCTCAGAAAGAGTTCTGACAATCTTTCTAATATCTTCAGCGCTAATCTTGTCATCGCTATCAATGTCAGTCCTTTCAGCACTTCCACCAGCATACTCAACGTTGGTCCCTGCAGAGAGGACGTCTCTCATAAGGGTATCGAGTGTTTCAGCTGTCTGCTCTCCTTGAAGCTCGTAGGTTTCCGCAAGAATAGGATCAGGTGTTTCATACTGAAGAACATCAGTCAATGAAATATAATCACCGTACTGCTTAACGTCTGCCGTAAGCTCTGTGGCTGATAGTTTTGAACCTTGCGGTGTAACACCCTCGACTAAGGGGCTAGTCTTCGCTGATAGGGAGTTGTACCTTCTAAACTTAATCGTGTTTGTTCCTGCGTTTCTTGGAATGTCTCTAATCTGGGCAAACTGCAAATACTGGAGCTGTGGAAGAAGTCTGGAAAGCAATGTCCTATCATAGAAGTTGTTTACTTCTTGAGATATGGTTTGTCTACTTGTGTTTCCGGCCATTTTTTAGTTTTTTAATTTAGTAATCTACTGACCTTTTTTTACTTTGGCTAACTCTTTTTCAAACTCTTCGTTTGTAGTATTTAGCCAATCTTTGGGTTGGTTTTGCTGCGGTTTTGCAGGGTGACCTCCTACTTGAGACATTTGAGACTGCTTTTGAGCCTTGGATGCCTTTTCTGCGCCTATTTTCTCCGCACGATCTGAACTAAGAGCTTTGGCAATAAAGTCCACAGGTACCTTTTTATAAGCAGGGTGCTCTATGAACTTCTCCAGTGTGGTTTTAAGGTTTTCGTATTCGGGATTATCCTTAATGAACTCCTTAACCTCCATTTGACGCTCTTTTTTATCCAGCTCGTCGAATACTTTCAAATCATCTTCTTGAGGATCACCTTGGGGTTCACCTTGTGTAAAGGATGATTCAGGCGACTTATAATCCTCACCGAGTTGTTTTTTAAGGTTCTCGTTTTCTTCTTTGAGCTTTCTTGTTTGATACTCAATCCTTTTAAGTCGCTTATCCTGCTCTACTTGCTCCTTATATTTCTCGGTTTCAGATTTTCTTTCAGGAGGTTCCTGAATATCTCCCTCAGATTCCTTTTTCTGGGAACCTTGAGGATCTTGTCCTTCGGGTTCCTGAGGCTCACCTTGAGGATCGCCTTCTTGTGAATCTTGTTCGGGGTTTGTCTCTTCTGGATCTAGCATGTTTTGATTTAAGTCTCACCTTCACAAGGAAATGCCGTAAAACCTTGTAAGTGGGAGCTAATTAGCCTCTTCCATATTTATGGAAGGTTTGTAATGATCCTGATAAGGATCTAATTCGACCTTTTCCGATTGATCCCTGCTAAGGGTTCGGATTATTTCTTCCGGATATTCTTTAAGGAGCTGTCTTGTCGCTCGACTGTCCTGCATCCTTTTTAATTCATTCACGTCTTCAAACTCTTTCACCCTCAACTCATTATCTATTTTATTTATATCAAAGTCAAGTAATTTGGTCAACACCTTCCACCCCTTACTTCTAACAAGAGTTCTTAGTGAATTTACAGCTTCGTTTTTTTCTTTGTCACTTGGAAATAATTCCTCTGTTGGTAATCTCATTGTTGTTCTCCCATTGGCATACCACCTTCGAATGCTTGGGGAGCGTTAAACGGACTTCTCCCGGTACCCTGCCCATGAGGTGCCCTATCCTCGGCGCCCTCGGGTACAGTTGGCCTCTCCTGTGGCCTTCCTTGCTTTGCTCCTCCTTCAGAAACATCCATAGGTCTAGGAGCCCCTTCGCCTATAAGGCCGGGATCGACCACTTCGGGATTGTTATGAATAATTTGAATTGCGACCTTGTGTGATTTAATATGATTTTCACGCAACTTGCTTTCCTTGGCCTTAGCGTGCATAGCTAAGTGTTGCATGTGATCATCAGTTAAAAGCACTCTTGGTTTCTTTCCATTGTTGATCATTTGGTTTTCCTCTTCAGCCACTATCTCATCGTATACGGGAGGCATTAGTTGATCTATCTTCCCTTTAGTAAAGTCGGAAAGTCTTCCCATTTCCTTTAAGGCATATCTCACATTGAATCCGGGTATCTGTGAACCTAGTTGAACATACTCTTGGATTGTACGCTTATTAAGAGCTTTTTCCGCATCTGCTATTGCCTTCGATTTCACTCTTAGATCAGGATGCGCTTTCATGATTATATCCGACTTATCGATCTTCTTGAACTCGGGCCCGAAAGCACCTTCTAGGCGCATTATCTTTTCACTAATCTCATCATCAAAGTGTTTGTTGTATAGTCTGTACCATTGCATCCAAAAGTCCTTCTCACTCCATGCGAAAATCTTAGCTGCTAAACTGTATCTTGTATCAACCTTAGCTGACATAAGCTCCAACTCACCAAGCGTCCTCGCCCTTCTTGGCGTAGCACCTTGTTGAAGTTCAGGTGTAGCAAGCGCCCTTTGTGTGGCTTCATCTAATACTTGAAAGATGTACTGACTGTCATGGCTTATGCGATCCTTCTGCATGGGCTGGACAGCAGCAGCAGGATTTCCATCAACGGGAACGAATTTATTGTACTCATAATTAAGCTGATCCCTGCGCTTTATAGCGTTGACATCGAAAAGATACATAGGGTTGGAAGCAGCCTTAGCAATATCCAATCCTGCATTAAGTAATACCGCTCTCGCTCTTTGCTTATCCTCCACTAAGTCGGGAACCGATACTCCATCCCAATCATTGGCAACGGGGAATAGTGGTCTGTCTATTAAAGGGAAGCGATCCTGATCTTCCAATTTTTGCATCCTTATCAAAACACTCATGTTGTCCGACAACTCTACAAAGTACCTCTCACCGTCAATAAAGGTAAACCATTGCACTGTGCGTATAAATGTATTTTCACCTACATCCTCTTGCTTGTGTGCATCAGAGCGCCCCATAGCTTCCCTACGAGCGGACTGACTTTTTTCATGTAAACTGTCATGGTTTTCACGATCACTCTTTCCAATCTTTTCCAAATTAAAGTAAGCAGGATGCTTTTCAAGCTCCCACTTTAGTTGGTTGGTTTCCCTTCCTATAAATCTGGCACCTCCTTTTCCGCTTGCATTACCATTCACTGATACCGCCTCCGGATCCCTTAAAGTTACTAAAGGACTCCATGTCTCAGGAATGGGAATCTTTTTTTCTATATCAAACTCCATTAAAAATATGAGACCTCTACCAAAAAACAAAGTATCCCATATCCACTCATAATCCACCCTATCCTTCTTCATCTCCTCGTTATCAAACTCACTCAAGGTATTCAAATTCTGCGCCTTATCCACATCCCCCTCCTCACGAGGAAGCCACTCTATACTTAACCCATCATCATAGAGCGAAGCAAGAATTGTTTGAAAAATAGTAAAAAGCAGAGGATCTCCCACCTTGTCCTTCTGCCTTCTTTGATTGTTGTAAACTTTAAGACGAAAAAGCCACTCATCTATCTTTGGCTTTAAGGATTTATGGCAGTAGTTATACTCCTTCTTTACTTGGTCAACTATCTCTTGCTCTGTAGCCGCCATCCTCTCCTCTATTTCATCTTCTTTGTATTTATTCTTCATAGGGATCGAGTTGTGTTGGGTTTCTTACCTCCGCTACATAGTCCTCTATTGTTTCGGGGTAAACCGCAAACGTTAAACCTAAAGCATCTGCTGTATCAGGACTCTCAATCCCAAGGACTCGCATCTGCGTTTTAGGCATTATTTGTATCCTCTTCTCTGATTTTAGTTTATATTTTATTGCTGTCAACTCCTTTTTCCAATCAGGATGGTCTAAGAGCTTCAACCCTTTAACCAACTCATTCCTTGTCCTCCAATAGTATTGCGCCCGCATGTTGGAATAATCATTTGAATTCACTTTCTCCCCTGCCATTATCCCATATATATACTGAGGCCTCTTCTCCTTCGCCCTATCATAAACACCCTTACCTATTCCGATCGCGTCTATAAAAACATCCGGATGCTTATACACTCCGGGCAACGTCCTATACTTATCACAAATTTCAAAAATCCTTTCTACAATCTTCATCGTATCCTTAATCTTCCCCTTCCACTCAACCTTGGCATAGTTATCAAACCTCATAACCATAGATGTAAAGTTCCCCCCTCCACCTGAAGGATCCACCCCTAATCTTGGTGCCCCTACGGGATAAGGTTCATCCTCTATAAGATTTCTTTGCACATCATCGGTTAAAAAGAGATTCAACCATCCGCTATCATCTATCATCCCTTCATCAGGGAATTTGCACTCATACAAAATAGAAAAGTACTTCTCCTTGCGCATCTCCTCCACAAAATCATGGGAGTACCTTCCTTCTCTGAGCGCCACGTTATGGTCTATCCAAATCTTATTATAGTTATCATCATGCGCCGACTGAAAAAAATGATTCCTCCTTAGAGGGTTCCCAATTTCCAATATAAAATTATCCTTATGCCCACCAAGCATGCGCTTTACACCGGCATACTGTTCATCCTCCACTAAAGCACTTTCATCAAAAACTATATTTGCCGCCCCGAATCCCATAAGGGCATCAAGCACATTCTTCGTCCTCTTCCCCTCCGTAGTCAACGTAAACACCTCACCAAGCCTGCCCTTACTAATCCTAAAGTTAACCCTCTCCTTACTCCTCTCCCTGCGGATCTTATCAAAACTATCCCCCTTCTCTATAGCAAACTTACTCTGCGTATACTCATTATCAAAAATATGATCAATCACATACCCCATTATAATACCAGCCTTCTTCGCCGTCGGCGCCACAATAGCCCACTTCTCCGGAAACGTCGCCGCCCTAGTCAAAACGGCAGTCGCCACCGTCTTTGACTTCCCATACTGCGTAGGCGTAATAACCAGTGTCCGGGGATACTTGCGCTTTGTTATAATATCAAAAATCTCTTGCTGAGTCGGCGTGAGCTGCAATGGCTGACCGAAGTCATCCTTATACAGACTGGCCGCCAGATGACTTGAAGTCATTTCTTTGGGGGTAGTATTTTCCATTCTTTGATTCCTTAATATCTACACGAACCTCCCCTTCATGCTGATTTTCGTTAAACCACTGTAAAAATTCGTGATCTATAACGATATTCACTTTAACGAAGTCGGGAGCTTTATCACTTGGCTTAAACACCTTAAATCCTTTTGGAAACATATTATTTTTTTAACGCCTTACTAATTTTTTCCTCCAGCTGCGCTATACTATTAGACAACCCGGGACTTTCCACCTCCATCTTATCCTTCCACTCCGCTATATTTTTAAGCGCAAACTGCGCCCCTGACGAAGCACCCTGATATAGCTTCTTTTCGGCGAACTCCTCCACCTTTTGGAGCCCCATTATCATTTCGTCCCTAGCTTTGGGGGAGACCCTGACCGAGCCGTGCCGGGATTTGTAGTCAGGATTAGCTATCTCCTTATATTGCTTTGTAGTAATTCCTAGGCAATTTGCTATGCCAGATAGTGTGTAGGGTTTTTGTTTGGTCTTGGTCGGTACCTTTCTTATCTCACCAACCTGTTCCTTCCCACCCCCTTTCTTTGTTTCGTGTATCACAAGTTCTACCTCATCAATGTGAGGGTCGCAGTAATCAAAGTACTCTTGTAAGCGGTCCCTTACTTCTTTTGGTGTGAGTTTTACTTCTTTCTTAGGCATTGTGTTATTATAATAGAGTAAGAGAAGCAAGTCAAGTGTTTGCCGGCAATCTTTTCCCGGCAACATTCCCGGACAGAGATCTGGACAAATCACTTGACAAATAATTGTGGTAGATTATAATTAGAGTATAAAGGTCGTTTACAAATCAATCAACATAAATCATGAGAGTTGTAATCATAACCACTTTCATTGCTATATTATTCTTTGCCATGTCTTTGCTTGTTATCGGGAAGTATGAAGAGTATGAGTGTAATAAATGGGAGAGAATGGAAGAGCAATATGAAAACTTCTATTACACTGAGTGGCAACAAGAGCAGTGTGGTATTAGATAAAGGTCGTTTACAAACCAAGTAACATAAAAATGAACCGAGGAGAACTATTAAACAAATCAAAGGAAGAACTTGTGGACATGATAGAGAGCAAACCTGATGAGACAGAAGTGAAGTATTTCATCAACAGACTTTGGGATATAGCAGTGGAGAACTATCCGAAGTACTATACTTGCGACTTCATTGCAGAGTTAGAGGATTGGTACAAAGAGATTGGAAGAGAATAAAGGTCGTTTACAAATCAATATATTTATTATGTCAGAAGATACAAAAGAGAAACAACCAAGCATGAGGAAGTGGAACGGGAGGAATTGGGCCGTATATGATAGAGAAGGCAACCTTGTTTGCGTTACCGTGTATAAGAAGGGTGCAAGAGAAGTGGTGAGGAGAATATAGTCCCTTTACTCTACTTGCTTTTATGGTGAAAGTGAGTAGAGATAAATGGAGTAAATCCCTTGACATATGTTTGTAGATAGATTATACTGATAGTAGTAACAAAGGTCGTGATTATTAAATAATAGTT
>PWEO01000098.1 GCA_003553525.1 Clostridiaceae bacterium | reverse complement strand
CCAAAGTCTCTTTGATCTTTTCCTGGAAGATATGAAGGGAAAAATGGACCGACGACTGCTTCAAAAACTGGAATCCTGGAAAAAGAGCTATTTATCCGTTTACGAGGTAATTGATGATCAAGAGGAAAGAGTGATTTTAGTCAAGGATATCTTTACCCATGAGGAGAAAGTCGTTGGGCTTGATGAGGGGGATCCTTCGTCGAAGGTCGGAGAGATGCTGGCCACCCGATTGGTTCCCGCGGCAGGGGTATACGAGTACTTTTTCGGTGCTTTTTTCCTTCCGCTGAAATTAAGGGATTTGTTTGTACATCTGTTTACAATGGATAAGAAAAAATACAATAAGACCTGGGAGGCCCTGCTGAAAGAAAATGGGGATCGGTTAGTACAATTGATTACGAAACTGCTTCCCGATGATAAAAAATCGGACCGGAAATGGAAAGATCTAGAAGAGGCTGCGAAGATTCCTCCCTTTACCTCCAAGGAAATTGAAGAGGTGGAATCGATCTTAAGATTGGATTGGAAGAAGGATATTTACCGAGAGGAAGCCCGGCTTTTTATTGAAAAATCCCAGGGGATTTATCTCCCGATAGATATTATCAGCGGCTTATACATGTGGTGGGATTATACGGAATTTGAAGCCCCCGGTTTTCGAAAACAGGGGGTCTGGGCCGCGGCTTTGAATGAACTCATCGATGAGCTTTATGATTATTATCATTATGACAGTCGATCGGAAATCGCAGATACCTACGGGGTTTCCGCCTCCAGTGTGGGCACGTATTACTATCGATTATGGGATTTTGTTGAATTGCATCATGAGGGTATAAACGTTCTTCGAAAGAAGACCCCGCTGGATAAAGCATCGAAGAAAAAAATCGGGCCGGCGATTGAGGGGATTATAAAGAGTCTGAAAGAGCTTTCGGAAAGCAAAAAAAAAGAGGGCAAGAAAAAAGATTTGGAAGACAACCCGATTAGTGCAAAGGCCCAGGATTTGATCAATGATGCTTGGGAGTCGAGAAGTCCCACTAAAATCATTAGCCTGGCGAATAAAGCACTGAGAATAGATCCCCGGTGTGCCGATGCCTACGTATTGCTGGCGCAGAACCGAGCTAAAAACCTGGAGGAAGCCATAACCTATTACCAAAAGGGCATTCAGGCCGGGGAGAAGGTACTGGGTAAAACCTTTTTCAAAGAAAACCAAGGGCAATTTTGGGGAATCCTGGAGACCAGACCCTACATGCGTGCAAAAAAGGGTCTTGGTATGAGTCTTTTTGTAAATAAAGAGTTCGCCCGGGCCGCCGAAGTGTTGGAAGAGATGCTGAAGTTAAATCCCAATGACAATCAAGGGGTAAGAGGCCCCCTGGCAATTGCTTATTTTATGGAAGAAGAATATTCCAAGGCGAAAGCCCTTTTAGACCGGTATGATGAGGATTATTTAAGCGACTGGTATTACAATAAAGCCCTACAGGTTTTTTGTGATGAGGGGGAGTCCAAAGAGGCCAAAAGCCGATTGAAAAACGCCATCAAAAAAAATCCCCACGTACCGATGTATATTTTGGGAGGAAAAAGCCTTCCCCATACCCCGCCGGAATCCTACTCCTTAGGCAACGAAGAAGAAGCGATTATCTACGCAATCAACGGAAAAAAAGCGTGGCTCAAAACCCCGGGCGCCGTAGCCTGGCTACACAAAAACATCAAAAGATAGCCCACAAACAAAGCGAAGGACAGGAGGACAGTGGGACGGAGCTTTTGTCCTCCTCAAAATTGGGACAGCGGAGGAGGACGAAAGCTCCGTCCCACTGTCTTCTTTGACCTCTAAAATATAGGAATGCTCCGCTATTTTCTTAAACTTTTGGACTCTTTCCCAGGCTAGGAACTTGCCGGAGGAAATAGCCCCCTGATCGTAAACATGAATGGGTTCCCCTAAGAAATCTATGATATAATAGAATAATCATTATTCTTAGAAAATCATTACTATTCTAGAGGAGGATTACCTTGTCGATCGAAAAAATGAAAGAAAGCGAAGAACTACATCCTTTAGAGGGAAGAGTAAAATCCTTAATCGAAACCTTCGGCGCGGAAAAAGAAGGAAAGATTGTGCAGGAGGAAATCTACTACAATACCGCAAAAAACTTCGGAAGCAAACTGCATATCGAAAGCTACGACTCCTTACGGGAAAAGATGGAGGAGCTGGGGATCGGACAGGTTCGGATTGTCCTGATTTCCGACGAAAAAATCATTATTCAGCTCTTTGAGTGCTTTACCTGCGGAGAAATGGAATACCAGGGGAAATCCATCTGTTATTTTGAGGGGGGAATCCTGGCGGGAGCCATCAGCAATATCTGCGGCCAGGGGATGGACGCGAAGGAGACCAAATGCAACGCTCTTGGGGATGATTACTGTGAATTTGTCATAGCCCCCGTCAGTGAAAAGCAGGACCTACCCCAAAAACCGCAGAAGACCACGGATACCGAAGATAATATGATGGATTTGACCCTATATACCCTGAAACTGGCGAAAAGCTATAATCAGGTGGAAAATCGAACGAAACGTTTTCACAATATCAATGTACAACTAAACAAAGCGCTGAAAAAAGCGGTGGAAATCAATAGTTTCAATAAACAGATGCTGGACAGTATGCCGAATTCCCTGGCCCTAATCGACGGCAACGGGGTGATTGTCAAGATCAACAAGCAGTACCAGGAGTTCCTACACACTGCGGCCTCGGAGATGGAGAAGAAAAACGTGAAGACCCTGGGCTGGGCCAGTAAATACCGGGAGGTTCTGGACACCGGCGATGCAGCCATATGGCAGGAAAACATTCAGGGTCAGGAATACATTATTTTCGAGAGTCCCGTAGAGGAGAGCAAGGGAATTCTCAGGCAACTGATCCCGGTGGAATCGGAATTTATCAAACTGATGCTCGATAAAATGTCCTATCTGGAAAAAGAGATGAACTATTATAAATACAAAGTGATGGAAAAGGAACGGGGACTTGGAAGCATGGAGGTTATGGGAAACAACTCTGAAAAGATGCGGGAAGTCACCAAATATATGAAAAAGGTGTCAAAGCTGGATGCCACGGTCCTTCTTCGGGGCCAAAGCGGTACGGGAAAAAGCATGTATGCCAAAATCCTGCACGAGGAAAGTCTTCGAAGAAACGACCCCTTCGTCTGTATCGACTGCACCACGATTCCTGAGAATTTCTTTGAAGTGGAACTCTTCGGGTATGAACCGGGAGCCTTTACCGGTGCCAGCAAGGAGGGAAAAGCCGGAAAGCTGGAACTGGCTGACGGCGGTACGGTATTTCTCGATGAAATTGCGGAAATTCCCATGGAGACCCAATCGAAACTGCTGCGGTTTCTACAGGAAAAGGAATTTGAACGGATCGGCGGCGTGAAGACGAATAAGGTGGATGTACGGATTATTGCGGCTACCAATCAGGACCTGGAAAAGATGATTGAGACCGGGAAATTTCGAAAGGATCTGTATTATCGCTTAAATGTGATCAGTATCACCCTGCCTTCCCTAAAGGAGCGGTGGGAGGAGCTTCCTCACTTAACCAATAAGATTCTGCTGGACTTTTGCAAAGAGGTGGGCATCGGAATCAAGGAAGTCAGTGAAGAGGGCATGAAAGCGCTGATCAGCTATGACTGGCCGGGAAATATTCGGGAATTGGAAAACATCATCAAACGGCTGGCAATTCATTCCGAGGACGGGATCATTGATAAAGCCGATATCGTACAGGTGCTGGATCATACCGGAAAAACCGAGGGAATTGGTCGCAGTGATACAAGTGTCTCCCCACCGAAGAAAATGGAGCAAAGCGAAAAAGAGCAGATTATGGAGATGCTCGGGATCTGTGAGAATAATAAGACCCTGACGGCGGAAAAACTGGGCATTACCCGCCAGACCTTATACAACAAAATTAAGCGGTATCAGATTATACTCTAGTGTATAGCCATGAAAAGTATATAAGAAGCGTATACGTGTATAAATGCTGTAAAAGTGTAAAATCGACTGTCAAAACAACTGTAAAATTATTTTACGGTTGTTTTTTTATGCGTTTTTTGCGGCGCTCAGAAAACGGGGCGAAATAATTTTGTTTGGGCTAATGAGCCGATTTGGAGATGGTTTGGAAAAATAGTTGCGATATTGGCACAAGATTTGCATTTATTATTAAATACAGAATATTAACAAGGAAAAAATCGTAAAGGAGAGTGTTTGGTATGGAAGATAGTATGGTTAAATCCCTTCGGGCAGATCCTCACTACTGTGTGGGATGTAAGGGGTGTGAGTTCGCCTGTGCAACGGAACATGATGCGGTTACAAATATTATGGTGACCCAACAGGGGGATCAGAAGATTCCCGCTTACTGCAGGCACTGCGAGGAGGCCTTTTGCATGCAGTTATGTCCGACCAAGGCAATTACCCGGGAATCCGGTGCTGTAACTCTTGCGGAAGAAAAATGTATCGGCTGCGGAATCTGTGAACAGGGATGTCCCTACGGAGTGATTACAATGAAAGGGAGAAAAGAGCAGGCGAAAAAGGATGTGGCGAAAAAGTGCGATCTTTGTAAAGATCGTCAACTGGAAGGAAGCGCACCGCTTTGCTATGAAGCCTGTCCAACCAGGGCCCTGGCTCTGGTGTAAGAATAAAGCATTAGCAAAAATATCATCAGTAGAAAGGATGAAAAAATATGTCAAAATGTTCAAGTATGTCCAATCAATGTTTAATCAATAAAGCGGAGGATGAACAAATCGATCTGGTCTGGGACCGTTATGAAAAAATGAAGCCCCTATGCGGTTTCGGCGAAAAAGGAATCTGCTGTAGAATCTGCATGAAAGGACCCTGCCGGATTGACCCCTTTGGAGATGGCCCTCAGGAAGGAATTTGCGGTGCGAATGCGGATACGATTGTGGCAAGAAACTTAATTCGGATGATCGCCTCGGGAACGTCGGCCCACTCCCTGCACGGCAAGGAAATTGCGAAAACCTTACTGAAAGTGGGACGAAAAACCTCAGAGACCTACAGCATTAAAGACGAAGCAAAACTAAAAACCGTTGCGGGTAAAATCGGAATTACGACGGAGAATAAGGACATTTATCAGATTGCGGAAGAGGTAGCCTATAAAAGCCTTCAGGATTACGGCAGAATCGAAGAGGATGCCTGTAGTTGGTTAAGAAATACCGTAACGCCCATGCGTATGGAAAAATTGCAGAATTTAGGAATTGCGCCGAATAATATCGAATCCTCGGTAACGGACATTATGTCAAGAACCCATGTGGGAACCGATGCAGATCCGGTAAACTTGCTATTGGCGGGACTACGATGTTCCATTGCGGATTATACGGGTATGCAGATTTCCACAAATCTATCCGATGTACTGTTCGGTACGCCGGAGCCGGTAATCAGTGAAGCGAATCTCAGTGTGATTAAGGAAGATGCGGTAAACATTGCGGTGCACGGTCACAATCCGCTACTTAGTGAAATTATCGTGGATGTGGTGGATGAGATGCAAAAAGAGGCCATCGATGCCGGTGCAAAGGAGGGAATCAATATCGTCGGGGTATGCTGTACGGGAAATGAAGTGCTGCTTCGAAGAGGCATTCCGCTGGCTTCCAATTATCTGTCCCAGGAGCTGACAATCTTAACCGGAGCCCTGGATGCCATGGTGGTGGATGTACAGTGTATTATGCCGTCGGTATCAAAAATTGCGGACTGTTACCAGACAAAGCTTTTTACCACAATGCCCGATGCGAAGATCCCCGGAGCGGAGCATTTGGAACTACATGATGCAGATGCCCGGGACAATGCGAAAAATATTGTGCGACAATCCATTGAGGCCTTCAAACGACGGGACACAAGTAAAATTCTAATACCGAAAGAAAAGAATAAAGTCATTGCCGGGTTCAGCCCCGAATCGATTGTGAATTTACTTGGGAAAATTGATCAGGAAAAGCCGCTACGACCGATCATCGACAATATTGTAAACGGAAATATCCGGGGCATCGTGCTGTTTGCAGGCTGTAATAATGTCAAGATCACCCAGGACCATAACTATATAACCATGGCAAAGGAACTTCTGGCCAATGATATCTTAATACTGGCCACCGGATGCGGTGCCGGAGCATTTGCTCAAAATTCAATGATGAACTCCCAGGCCACAACGGACTATGCGGGAGAGAACCTAAAATCCGTATTAACCCTATTGGGTCATGAAGCCGGACTGGAAGCGCCGCTGCCGCCGGTACTGCATATGGGATCCTGCGTGGATAACAGTCGCGGTGTGGACTTGGCGGTAAGTCTGGCAAATGAGCTAGGTGTGGATTTAAATCAACTGCCTCTTGCTGCATCGGCTCCGGAGCTGATGAGTGAGAAAGCGATAGCGATCGGAACCTGGGTAACCGGTCTCGGAATCCCTGCCCATATCGGTCTGATGCCTCCTGTGGATGGAAGTCCCTTAGTGGCCGGGGTGTTAACCTCCGGGCTTAAGGATATCACCGACGGATACTTTATCGTAGAGCCGGATCCAACCGAGGCGGCAACGAAGTTGATAGAAGTCATTGAAAAAAAACGAGCGGCCCTGAATATTCCATCAAAGATAAAGGAGCGGGTATAATGGAGGTTTCTGTAAAGGAATATGACAGCATCACCGAGTGTCTGGAGTGCAGTGCACCGATCAGAAAAGTGAAACTGGATTATATACAAAAACGAATTGAAGGCATTAGCGAGGAAGAGCTGAAGACCTTGAAGCTTTGCAACAAATGCAAACGAAAAATCGCAAGAGACTAACGTATGTGATATACGTAAAAAATAAACGCAAGAGACTAACGTAAGAGATATATGTAAGGAGTAAACGCAAGAAACTAAGAGGAGGAGAACCATGAAAATAGCAGTAACGGGAAAAGGCGGGGTCGGGAAAACCACGATCTCATCACTGATTGCAAGACGACTGGCGGAGCGGGATTTTAAAGTGCTGGCCATCGATGCCGATGCGGATGCGAATTTCGCGTCGGCCCTGGGAATTGATATTCATCAGCATCAGATTCAGCCGATTTCTAAGATGGATGAACTGATCGAAGAAAAAATGGGCGCCGGGGAAAATGTAGGCCAGGGCCTTTACACCTTAAATCCCTTTGTCGGGGACGTGCCCGAGCGGTTTTCCATACACCATAAAGGGGTGGACTTTCTCGCTGTGGGAACCATCACCAAAGGCGGCGCAGGTTGCTACTGCGCCGATAACAAAATGCTAAAGCGACTGCTGAACCATATCGTACTGCAGCGGCAGGAAGCGGTCATCATCGATATGGAAGCGGGACTTGAACACCTCTCAAGAGGAACCGCGAAAGGCATCGATGCATTTATCGTAGTCGTTGAACCGGGACAGCGAAGCATCGAGACCGCACTCAACGTTAAAAAAATGGCCAAGGACATCGGCATCGAAAAGGTATACGCCATCGCCAACAAAGTCCGAAGCGATGAAGAACTGGAGCTCATTCAAAGCTTCCTAACCGATGTGGAACTTCTCAGCCATATTCCCTACAGCGGCTCCATTTCCACCGCGGACCTAAAGGGAATGTCTCCGGCAGACTCCGCCGGCGACGAGCTGACCGCAACCATCGATTCCATTATTAAAAAATTCAGCTAGCAGACAAGGGAATCAGACAAGGGGACAGGGACTTGTCTAAATTTATGAACTGGGTTTAAGAAAGGATCCGGATGATATATTTGAAGAAGCCAAAGACCATTGGGAGAAATAAAAATCATAAATGAATCATGATTATTTCAAACAGAGCTAAAACAAACGCCTAGAGAGATCATTATCTTCGATCCTTCAGGCGGTTATCTTTTTCTCATTCTCTTTGCAGTTATTCCTTGCACCGGTCCAAGTACAGCTAGTTCTTTTGCAAACAGCACTTTCATCTTTGAATTTATGTTGTTTGTCCTCTTATCCGATGTAGCTGCCATAGCTGTAAAATTCCTTGGTTCTTTCAATATCCCGTTCAACTTCCTGCAGTAAAATCGCTTTTTCAATCTTGGACTTGGCACTTTTAAAAATAATTGTAAGTTTGTTTGATTTCTCTTCGGGAATGCTGAGTTCAAAAGAATCATTGTTTAAGGTGATTGATCGTTCCAATTGGTTTCCTCCTTTTAAGCTTTCCATCTTGTTATTTGCCATCTCGTATCCGCTTGCCATAGCTAGTATATTTTCCACTGAGCATCGCTCCTTTTTATATTTGAGGTTGACGTTTTTTATTTCCTTATCTCTAGTTCTATTATAGAACGAATCAGGTATGAGAATAACAGTCTGCAGGCTATTTCTATGTCCATCTTCGGGGCGGTTTTTATCCGTCGGAGGATGGAGGAAAGATGTGTTACGTTTTTATAAATAAACAACATATTTAAAGGACTTTTCCCCCGTGGCATCGAATTAATATAGTAATATGGAAGCATGAAATAATACTGGATAGTTTATGATAAAATGAATACTTGTATTAGAGGGGAGGATTACATTGGAGCATAAAAACGATTTACT